>CAYUFY010000585.1:0-2624 GCA_964443795.1 uncultured Anaerolineales bacterium
TTAAATCAACTTCTGGCTTGACTCAGCCTGGCATCAAAACACAACTATCGAGTTACCAATAACGAATGACCAATTACTTTTCCGTAGTACGTTTCAAATAAAGTGTTGAAGTACCACGGCAGGGCGGGGTGGATGGTGTAGAAGCCTTCGCCCACTTGGGTGAGGAGGCCAATGCCAGCGGCGCGGGTGAGGAGGGTGTTTAAAGTGGCAGGTGGCAGGTTGGCAAGTTCGGGCAGGGCTTCAAAATGTCCAGTGACACCTGGTTTTGAGTTGACCCACTCCGCAAATTTGGTGTCGCCCATGTAAGTCAAAGCGCGCACTTCCACAAACCCCTGAAAGAGATGCAACAACGCCAGCACCTGGCGCTCGGGTTCGGTGAAGGCTTGCTCGAAGCCGTAGCTGAGCGAGGCGCCCAGCGATTTGTCGCGGCCTTCGGTGTGTTCGGCGTCGGCAAACTGGGTTTCTCCGGCGCGCAAGCGGCGCACAAAATCCGCTACTTCGGCCTTCTTCCTTCTTCCTTCTTGCAAGGCTTGGCGCACCACCACCGTCAGCGTCATGGGGTTGCCCTGCGAGAAGCGCAAGAGCGGCATCCAGTCTTCCACCTCGGTCAGGCGGTGGCCCAGCTTGTCGGCCACATGGCGGGCCAACTGCGCGCGCTCGGCCAGGGGCATGGGCGGCACTTGGATGCGGCGCGGCAAATCGCCCAGCCACGCCTGTTCAGCGTGCCGCGAGGTGAGCAGGAATTTGGCGCGAGGGCCGATGGTCGCCAGCCGCAAGAAATTGACCAGCGCCCGTTGCTCATCGCGCGTCCACACCGAGTCGGCGCCCTCGGGGAAGCCGGCCACCGGCTCCACGTTGTCCCAAATCCACAGCACCGGAATCTGCTGAAAGAGTTGCACGGTGAGGCTCAGGCGTTGGTCATCGTTCAGCGCGTGCCAGTGAATCTTGTTGGCTTGCAAGAGTTCGCCAAAGACGCGTTCCACCGTCGCCAACACTTGCGGCAGGGAGAGATAGCGCTCGAAGGAAGTGAAGAGAATTACCCCGCCCCGGCCTCCGCCCCCACCCGGCCTCCCCCGCGCGCGGGGGAGGCGTTTAGCCCGCCGGTGGTTTGGTACCAGCGCGCAAATTCGGCGGCGGTGCTGGTCTTGCCACTGCCCGCATAGGCGTGGAGCAACACGATGGGTTGGTGTCGTAGGCGCGGTCGAGCGCGAGCAGGGTTTCATCGCGGCCCACAAAGCCCACAACGGGCGGCGGGGGCAGGCCCGCGCCCGTTGACGCGGCGGCGGGGTTGAGGGTGAGCGAAGCGAGGGCCGCCCCGCCACGCCGGTCTGGGAACAGATGCAACGGCGCGGCTTCGTACACCATCGGCACTTGCCAATCTTGCAAGCGGATGGGCTTGAAGGCAATCTCGCGCACGGGGTCGGCGTGCAGTTGTTTGCGCCCGGCGCTCACGGCCTCGCCCAGCGCCTCGCCCCGCGCCAGCGCGTTATACAAATCGGCCACGAACTGCGCGGCGGTGACCACATAGACGTTGTAGCGCATGGCCACCACCCCGCCCACGCCCGCGTCCATCACCTCCTGCGCAACGACCCAAACGCGCGAGTGACGGCGTGCGGGTCGGCCCCCACCCCCGGCCCCCGCTGGCGCGCCGTCGCGGTCGCTTCGCTTTCCCGCGACAGGGGAGGGGAGTCGTCCGCATGGGCGGAGCGGCAGGCGTTGAGCACCAGCACCGGCACGCCCGCGTCGCGCAGGGCGCGGCCCAACGTGGGGCCATCCACCAACTGCAGGTTGTCTTTGTCATCGGGGTTTTCAAACAGCAAGTAACCGTGCTTGCCCGTGCGCGGGCCGGAGAGCATGAGCGGCGAGAGGCGGCGCAACCAATCGGACGCGCTCCCCTCCGGTTCGGCATACATGCCATGCCCATCAAAGTGGACGATGTGATACGGCTGGCCCGCCTTGAACGCCTCGTCCACCACCTGCTTCAACCGCGCAAAGGTGGGCGGGCGCAAGACATCGAGTTGAAACGTCTCGCGCGCCTCGGCGGTGAGGCCCTTGAGAATTTGCGCCGCCACCGAGCGGAACGGCACATCGTCTTTCAACTGCGGGCGACAGATGACGAGCAGGATGCGGACGTGGGCGGCGGCCCCGGGGGTGAGCGCGCTGTTCACCGGGCTACCGTGCCCGCGCACAAACGCCTGCGCCCGCAGGGCCAGCGGCGCGCCCCCCTCCGGGTCGCGGAGCAGTTCCCACGGAATGGCGGCGGCTTGCGCCAAATCGTTCACCACCACTTCAATGCGCGTGGCGCTCAACTCATCGCTTAATTTCAGCCACAGCTTATAGGCCTCGCCCGCGAACACCTTGCCAAACAACTCCGCGCCCATTTCCTCCAGCCGTTGCTCAATGCGGGCGGCGCGTTGCGGGTTCGGCTCGAACGGATATTGCAAATACGTTTCGAGATACCAGCGTACGTCCTCCGGCTCGTGCTCGGCCAGTTTAAATTCAAAGGTGGTGGTGTGCGCGCGGCGCGCGCCAAGGCCCTCCAGCGTCACCTCCACGCGATAGTGGTCGGGCTGGTCGGCGGTGTATTGGGTGAGGCGCAGTAGCGGCATGAATGTCTCCCTAGT
>CAYUFY010000586.1:0-2619 GCA_964443795.1 uncultured Anaerolineales bacterium
CGTGTTTGAAATCCAGCCGACGTATATCAACATCATCGTTAAGGCCGCCGCTTAAGACCAGTGTAGCCAGCGGCGTTGCTTAGGCCGACTGACGCGTAGCTTGTCGAAGCCGCCCCTCTGCTCGCCCAACCACTTGACTCCCTGACTATCCGACTACTCGACTACCTGACTACTCGACTACAGCAATTCCAAATTTGGCCCAATCGGCGATTAGCTTCCCCCACTTGCGCCATAGAAAACCCACAAAATTGGGTAGCGACCTTGTAAATTAGCCTCCAAATGCCTGCCATCCCCCACAAGTCATTCAAATTTGGAATTGCTGACTCGACTACTCCCCTCATGCGCAAAAAACTCATCGAAGTCCCCCTCCCGCTCGAGGCCCTCAACCGCGCCTCGGCGGGGGAGGCCGCTATTCGGCCCAAGCGCCCCGCCCGGTTGCTATTCTCGGTGTGAATGGTTATCATTCACGACATGGATACACACACTCTCCCCCGTTTAGTCTCACCCAGCCTGGCCGAGCATATGCGCGTCATGCCCGCCGTTGTCGTGACCGGCGCCCGGCAGACCGGCAAGAGCACCCTGGCCGAGCATCTGACCTCCGGTGCGCGGCGCTTTTACTCGCTGGATGACCTGGATGTGATGGATGCGGCTCAGCGGGACCCTGAGGCGCTGGTCGGCGGCACACAGCCGATCACGCTGGACGAAATTCAGCGGGAGCCGGAACTCCTGCGCGCGGTGAAGCGGGCGATTGACCGCCAGCGGCGACCCGGCCAATTCCTGCTCACCGGCTCAGCCAATCTCCTGTTGATGCGCCAGGTCTCCGAGTCATTGGCCGGGCGCGCCAGTTATCTCACCCTGTGGCCCATGACCCGGCGGGAACAACGTGGCCTTGGTCGCGGCGGCCTATGGCGCGAGTTGCTGGAGGCCGACCATGAAGGCTGGCTTGATCTGCTCGCCGGACAACCCGCCGAACCCGAAGATTGGCGCGCGCTGGCCCAGCGCGGCGGTTTTCCCTATCCGGCCGTCCACTTAACCACCGCCGCAGATCGCGCGATCTGGTTCGACGGCTATGTGCGCACTTATCTGGAGCGCGACTTGCAACAACTCTCGCTGATTGCCTCCCTGCCCGACTTCCGCCGGCTCATGCGCGCCGCCTGCCTGCGGTTGGGCCAACTCATCAACCAGACGGAATTGGGGCGCGATGTGGCCCTGCCCCAAGCCTCCGTTCACCGCTATCTCAATCTGCTGGAGACTTCTTATTTGCTGGTGCGCCTGCCGGCCTATGCCGTGAATCGCACCAAACGCCTCATCAAAGCACCCAAACTCTATTGGGGAGACACCGGCCTGGCCCTGCGCCTGGCCGAGGTCGCCGAACCCGGCGGCGCGCATTTGGAAAATTTGGTATTGCACGACCTGCTGGCCTGGCGCGAGGCCCAGCCGGACCGCGCCGAGGTGTTTTATTGGCGCACCGCCAGCGGTGAGGAGGTGGATTTCGTGATCGAGGCGGGCGGGCGTCTCTTGCCCATCGAAGTCAAGTCGACTACTCGCCCCCGGTTGGCGGATGCGGCGCATTTGCGCGCGTTCCAAGCTGAGTATGGCCAGCGGGCTCGCGCCGGGCTACTTTTGCACACCGGGGACACCCTCGAATGGCTCGCGTCGAACGTCTTAGCCGCGCCCTGGTGGCGCGTGCTGTAAAGGGAGGCTCAAGCATGAATACCCGCAAAAAACTCATCGAAGTCGCCCTACCGCTCGAAGCCATTAACGTCGCCGCCGCCCGCGAGAAATCCATCCGGCATGGGCATCCCTCGACTCTGCATTTGTGGTGGGCGCGGCGCCCGCTGGCCGCCGCCCGCGCGGTCATCTTCGCCCAAATGGTGGATGACCCCTCCACCTACGTGGACGTGCTCCGCGAGGATTCGAAACTGCGCCGCAAGGCTGAGTCCGCGCTTAAGGCCCGCCTCAAAGTTTGGGAAGAAGCCCGGGCGCTCTCCGAAAAATCCAAACGCGCCGGGCTGACCGCGCCCGAGCCCGGCCCGGCCCCGACCCTCGACGAGATTTTGGCCGATCAGGAACGCCAACGCCTCTTCCACATCATCGAAGATTTGGTGCTGTGGGAAAACACCACCAACGAGACGGTGTTGCAGGCCGCGCGCGATGAGATTTGGAACAGTTGGCGGCGGGCGTGTCTCGATAACATTGACCTCCCCCGCGCCAAAGAGTTATTTGATCGCCACAAACTGCCCGCCTTTCACGATCCGTTTGCGGGCGGCGGCGCTCTGCCGCTGGAGGCCCAACGATTGGGGCTGGAGAGTTACGCCAGCGACCTGAACCCGGTGGCGGTGCTGATCAACAAAGCCATGATCGAAATCCCGCCTAAGTTTGCGGGCCGGCCGCCGGTGCATCCTGCCGACCTCGACAAGCTCGGTCTGCCTGAGAAATGGAAGGGCGCGCAAGGTTTGGCCGAGGATGTGCGCTACTACGGCCAGTGGATGCGCGACGAGGCCGAGAAGCGCATTGGCCACCTGTACCCGAAGATTGAGATTACCAAAGAGATGGTCAAGGAGCGGCCCGACTTAAAGAAATACGTGGGCCAATCACTCACGGTGATTGCCTGGCTGT
>CAYUFY010000587.1:0-2611 GCA_964443795.1 uncultured Anaerolineales bacterium
TCATCTTTCTTATTTGGGCGGGCCTCACCGGCGGGGGGTGGCCGATGTATCGCATTGAGCATACCGTGACTATGCTCGTCGCTGTGGCCATAGCGCACCTGCCCCGTATTTGGAAAACCGCGCCCGATGCGCTCCGGTTCCGCAACACGCTGTTCTGCTTTCTCGGCGCGTTCGCCCTCATCTTTTTGGGCATCGCCTCGCTCCCGCAGGGCTGGTTTGGGTAATCGGCTTCCCCACGGTAATGCATGAACATCTGACTCGGGTTTATCAGGCGAGCGGCGAACCCTACGCCATTGGCCTGACGATCGGGCAACGGCTTGGCCCGAAACTGGAACACAATATCCAGCACTATCTCGCTCATTATCCCGATGCGCTTGATGTGGATAAACTGCGGTCAGGCGCGTTGCCCTGGTTGCGCCGCCTCCCGTCCCGCTTTCAAGCCGAATACGCGGGCCTCGCCGCTGGGGCCCAACTCCCCTTGCAACGCCTGGCCGAATGGGCCTACGTTGAGGAGTGCGCGACCCCATATTGTAGCGGCGCAATCTGTATGATGGGCGATGAAGTGTGGGTCGCGCGCAACAATGATTTGTTCGTGCCGGAACTGTGGGGCTATGTCACCATCCGCGCCGTAACCGGACACATCCCGACCATCAGCTTTTGCATGGAAGGCGATGTCTTCACCCCCACCGGAATCAACCAAGAACGGTTGTGGCTTCACTACAACTACCTACCGGTGAGTGATGCTCCGACCGGCGGCAAACCGCATTGGCCGGCCTATGTTTTCCTCACCGAAGCGCTGGAGACCTGCCGCACCATCGCCGAGGTTGAAGCACGTTTACAGGCCATAGACCGCGACGGCGGGATGGTGTTGTTTGCCGTGGATGGCAAAACCGGCGAGTCGGCAGTGTTTGAATGCACCTGCACCGAACACTTCCGCCGTACTTCCGTGACGAATTGGCTAGTGGGGACGAATCATTTTTGTCTCCGCCCGGACCCATTGGACTCCGAAACCTCCAGCAGCCAGACCCGGTTTCGCCGCCTGGAACAACTTGTCCAGCAGTTATACACTGCACCGACCCCGCCGCGCTTGCCCCAGGCTTTGATGAGCATTCTGGCCGACTCAGAGATTGAAAGAAGCGATACCGATGCGATGACGGTTTATGCGAATGTAGCGTGTCCGGGCAATCGGGAAATCTGGTACACCTTTGGGGGCTATCCAGCGGCGAGCCGGGGAAACTGGCAACGCCTGCCCTGGCCCTGGGACGATTGAACCGCTGGCCTAATCCGGTTAAACAAAACCGTCCGCCCTGACATACAGTCTCGGCGGACGGTTTGTTATCTGGGCGATTTACAGGTTGGCCGCGAAAAAGCTTTTCGGCAAGGCCACGTTGTTCTTGGAAAACTTGTGCTCGAACTTGGGCACCAAGCCGGTGGCGCGCAAGGTGGGCGGGCCTTTGGCATTCTGGTCCAGCACAAACAGGTCGGTCATGCGAATGATGTCGCTTTCCATGCCGTTGATTTCGGTGATTTGGGTGATCTTGCGGGTCCCATCGCGGAGCCGATCCACATGCACGATCAACTCCACCGCCGCCGCGATCATGTCGCGCAAGGCGCGTTGCGAGAGTTCCAAGCCGGAGGTGACCGTCATCAATTCCATGCGGCGCACGGTGTCACGCGGACCATTGGAGTGCACGGTGGCCAGCGAGCCATCGTGGCCAGTGTTCATGGCTTGCAAAATGTCGAGGACTTCGGCCCCGCGCGCTTCGCCCACAATAATGCGGTCGGGACGCATCCGCAGGGCGTTGATAAGTAACTGTCGGATAGAGATTTCGCCTTTCTCGTCCTCATCCGGCGGGCGGGCCTCCAGCCGCACCGCGTGCGCCTGCCCAAACTGCAACTCGGCGGTGTCTTCGATGGTGATGATGCGCTCGCGCGCCGGGATGAAACTGGCCGCCACATTGAGCAGGGTGGTCTTGCCCGAACTGGTGGCCCCCGAGATGATAATGTTGACCCGGGCTTCTACACAGGCTTTGAGAAAACTGGCCCCCTGCGTGGTGATGGTTTGGTTGTTGATGAGGTCCTGCACCGTAAAGGGCTTGCGCGCAAATTTGCGGATGGTCATCACCGGGCCATCCACCGCCAGCGGGCGGATGATGGCGTTGAGCCGATAGCCCTGTGCCAGCCGGGCATTGACCATGGGCGAAGCCGCGTCAATGCGTCGGCCCACATGGCCGGCCATGCGCTCGATGAGCCGCACCACATGCGCCTCACTCTCAAACGTGGCGGGTACCGGCTCCAACATGCCCGCCCGCTCCACGAAAATTTCGCGCGGGCCGTTGACCATGATCTCGGTGATGCTGTCATCCTCCAGCAGGGGTTGCAACAGGCCATAACTTAACACATCGTTTTTGGCGTCAACCAGCAGGGTCTGGCGTTCCTCGGGTTTAAGGGTGTAATTGCCCTGGGTCAGCACATCCTCCACACACAATTCAATTTTGCGGTCGAGGTGCGGCGTCTGGCGCACGTCATCTGTGCCCTTGGTAAAGGCCTCCAGCCGGTGTTGGATCTGCATCCGGAGCAGGAACGGGTTAAACGCCGGGGTGGGGGCGGG
>CAYUFY010000588.1:0-2608 GCA_964443795.1 uncultured Anaerolineales bacterium
GCCGCCTTATATCCCCACGCCTGAAGGCGGGGGCTTTACGGCGGGTTTTGGTAACCGATTCATAATGCGATCTGCTTCCTGCGGGAGTTCCCAAACCCGAGGAGGTAGGCATAATCGCTGCTTGAAAAATATCGAGAAACTGCGCTTAAAAAGCGTTAGAACAAGTTTTTACCTCTGCGGGTTTGGGAACTCCTCAAATAGAAGCAGTGGGCTGACGCTGAGGCCCGCTCGGTCTATGATTTTGGCCGATAGGGGCGCGGCAATCAGCACGCGCCATTTGAGTCGCCCCGGTTGTTTGATGAGCGTCATGTCGCCAATAGTCCGTAACGCCGCGGGCTTGGATAAGTTTAGAGATTTATCCGATTTGCACTTGCCAAATCTTTTCATCCATGTTATTTTTGTCACTAGCCTATGCTGTTCGCCAACATAGTGATTCAGGTGTTTGCCTGAGTGGTTGATCCAAGTGGGAAGGGATTGATGGTGAGTGGGTTATCAGCACGTGTTCGGTTCGGGGATTTGAGAGCATCCCTCACTAAGCTCTCACACAGTAATTGGTTGGGTCAAATCAATTGGGCTATCAGGTGGATGGCTGAATTGATACAGTGCCCCAAGCTGTTATTTCGTTTTGCCCCCGGATTTCAGACTAAAAATAGCATATTTGAGAACCAAGTGGCGACCCACATCGGGGGGGACATCGAACTTTTATTTGTCCACCCCCGTGGGGTGACAGCGAAGCGATTCAGTTCCTTGCGCGCCTTTCGGCCCGGTTGGGTTGAGCCACGGCGGCGCAGGGGGAGCTTACAGGAGTGGAGGCGCAACGGCGTTCGTCCGGCGGGCTTTGAGTTCATTGAGATCGGCCCGGATCGCAAGCCCCCACCGACCCGGATCTCCATTAGTCTCTCCCCCAACCGGCGGAGACAAACATTCCCCCACTGGTGGGTGGTGGATGTGGCTGGGGAGTGTTATAGCATGAATTATGTCCCATCCTCGCAATTTATATCGCCGATGGGCTATCAGAAGAACGCTGGTGCTCCGGTTGTTATTAGAAAGTGGGGTGAATGAATAATATGTTTCCTGTGCTTATGGGGTCCGGGGCGTTGGGCGAGTTTCTGTATCATCTCGTCTTGCTGAGTTTGCTGGGCTGGGCGGTGTGGACCACGCGGCGCTGGCCCGAGGTTGCCCGGCCACCGCACTCGACGGTTTTAGCCGCCTGTTTGTTGCTGACCGAGGTGATTGCGTTTGGGGTGTTTGGGTGGGCCACCGCGCGCGGGCTAACCAGCGTGCGGCCCAGCACCTCCCTCTCGCTGGTGTTTGCGGCGCTCCTGCCCCTCAATTTTATCGCGACTGACTTTGACCTGCCCTGGACGCATTTGCGCCGCATGGCTGGTCTGGCGCTGTTGGCGGCGATTGCGCTGATTGGCTGGCGGTCGTATTGCGCGGTGGCCGGGTTGCCCGACGCTACACGCCTGGCGCATGAGCAATTCTTGCAGGCGGGCCAGATTGGGTTGCTGGTCGGCGGCGGGGTGGTGGGGCTCCGGCACCGGCGTTGGCCCTGGGGGCTGGCCGTGGTGGCGTCCCTGGCGCTCGGCCATTTGGGTTACTATTTCGGCACCTGGGTGAACCTGGATCTGTTTGATGCTGTGCGGCTGGGATTGGTGACGAGCTCGCTGTTGTTGATCCTCAGCCTGCGCGGGCAGGACACGCTGTGGTTGGCCGAGCCTACGCTCGAGCTGGCCGACCCGCTGGCCGAGACGCCCCCCGTGGAAAACTGGGTGGCCCAAAAGCTGGCACAGCCGCGCCCGCCGGAGACGGAGAACCTGGCGGTGGCGCCCGCCCGGCCGCTCTCGCCCTCCCGCGCGGCCCCCAAAAGAGCCCGGCGCGCCCACCGCGCGCCCCCACCCCCGCTGGCACTGGAGCCGGTGGTGACCTCCGCGCCATTACGCTGGGACGATCTGGCTGGCACCGAGACGCCGACTGGGGAAGAGCCCGAGTTTCCAACGGACGCGGGGCTTTGCTCCTATCTGGGTTTTGACCATGACCCAACCACGCGGGCGGCTTTTCCAGTGCCAGGGCACCGGTGTTACCTGTTGCCCGTGGCGCAAGCGGTGGGTCCGGAACAGCAGGCGGCGTACTGTGTGGCCGGCGGCCAGGCCGAATGCCCCCGCTATCGGGCCTACCTCGCCCCGCTCCCGGCCCCGGCGCAACCCGTGGCAGCCCGCCGATTGCCCAGCCTGGGACGGGCCTGGCTGGCCCGGTTGGCCACGCTCCTGGGCCTGCTCACCTTGGGTGGCCTCCTGCTAGGGCGCTGGTTTTAGCTCAGCGCGGCCACCAACCCCCGGTTAACCTTTCAGCCGATCTGGTCGGAATGGCATTTCAATTGCAGGGAAGGTCGCGCCACGCCTAACGCTTTTCTAGTGGCACTGGGCGCGGAACGGGTTACGCTGGAGGCAATCACCCACAAGCGCACGCGCTGGACTGGAAGGTTTTTGGAAAGTTGGGGGGCGGTTTGGTGAGGTGGTTTGGAGGTCGAACCTGCATAATGGGGGGGGAGTAGCGTTTTATAGATTTTGCGCTGTGAAAACCCGCCGCTTCCAGCGGCGGGACGCTA
>CAYUFY010000589.1:0-2602 GCA_964443795.1 uncultured Anaerolineales bacterium
CTCAGCTTGCGGATAATTGATGAAAGTCAAATTCATTTCCGCGAATGGACAGTAGATAGCTCTCTAAACCGCGAACGCCAATTGCCACAAGATGTTCATGCCCAACCCCACCACAATGACGTTGCCCAAGATGTTGGTCGCCAGTTGCAAACGCGGTGAGAGGCGTTGCCCCGCGAACGCGCCGAAGCCCGCGAGCAGGGTTTGCCACGAGAGCGAGGCAATACCCGCGCCCAGCACGAACAACGTGCGGTCGAGCGCTGTCACCAATCCCGCGCCACTCCCACCGAGGATGAGCGAGCCGAAGTACGCAACGGTCATGGGGTTGAGGAGGGTGAGGCCAAGGAACTGGCGATAAATGCGACCACTCTCGGCGGCCGTGGTCAGCGCGCGGCCCGAGCCACTGCTGGCTTGCCGCAAGCGCCACAGGCCGTAACCGCCGAGGGCCACCAGCACCACGCCGCTCACCATGCGCAACGGGAGCGCGACGGGGAGGAGCAAGCCGCTCAACACTTGCCCCGCGATAGCGGCGAGCGCGGCGAAAATTAAATCGGCGGTGGCCGCGCCCGCGCCCGCCATGAACCCGGCGCGGAAACCTTTTTGCAAACCCGCGCTGACAATCAACACGGCAATCGCGCCCACGGGGATGGCGATGCCGTAACCGGCGATGAGGCCTTGAAGGAAGGGCATGATGTTTTCTCCTGTGTGAGTTGAATAGTTACATCATAAATGCTGGCCGACAAAGTCTCATCGGGCATTGGCCCGAATTGTTATCCGACGTTTGATGGAGAAGGCTATGGCGCGGCACACTCGCTATCCGTCGCCATCAAGCCATACGGCACTTCGCCGTTGGGCGTGAGCGCGGTGACTTCAACGCTGAAGGAACCCCACCGTTGACAAGCGGTGGGCGCGGCGGCTTCGGCTTCTGGCACGATGAAGGCCGTGGTGTTGGCCTCCGTCGTGTAAGTGAAAACTTCCTGCGTGTTGGGATAAGTGAGCGTGAGGCGAAAGCCGGTCTCGTCTTCGAGGGGGTCGCTCCACACGATGCAAAACGATGGCGCAAGCGCGATGGAGACTGCGCCCGCAGTGTGCCACGCGCCGCACTGGCCCATCGGGCGACGCGCACCCGCGAAGGGTTGCCCCACCGCGCGGGTCAGCACATCCCACAGGGCGGAGTCATCCCCGGTGTAATGAATCAACAATCGCCCAGCCCGAAAGAAATGAGCCTCGGGACTCACATCGGTGGGGAGGGCAAGCGCGGCTTTGTCGGTTTCGGCGGTGGAGCCAAATTCAAAGACGGCGAGCGGTTGGCCGTTGACGAGCAGGATTTTGCCGAGGCGCGGCTCAATGAGCGGCGGCACGGTGTCGGCGGTGAGTTCCACCGTGCCGCCCGCCGCGCGCAGAGCGTTCATTAACTGGCTCAGCGCTTCGGTGGGGTCGGGCAGAATTTGCGGGGTAGGCGTTGGTTCGCTGTGGTCGCTGGCGGGCGCGGCGCATGCGACGAGCAATAGACTGGCGAGGAAAAAAAGGATAAGGCGTGGCATGATGATCTGTGCGAATAATTGTAGTGATTTGGCCGACGGGATTTGCGCCGCCCAATCATATTGGCGCGCAAACGCTTGCGAGAGTTGTACCAAGTGGGCCGCGTGACGCGGTTGTGGAGGAATAATCAACATGGCGTGACCTTCAGGCAGTGAGATGGGTGGCGGGCGTTAGCCCAAAGAACTCTGGCACATACTGAGCAGTGAGGAACACGCGATGCTCTTCATCCAGTTTGTCCAAGTCATTGGGCGTGAGCCAGTGGAAGTGAAAAACATCGCCGGCATCATCGCCCGCGCCCTGCACTTGATGTGCCCATGTGTCGGGCGTGGTGGTGGGGGCGAAGAACAAAAAGTCGTGGCGCTCGACCTCGCTTTGGATGTAGGCTTTGTAATAGCGTTGCACCCCGAGCGGGCGCGCGAGGCGCACAGCGCGCAGGCCGGTTTCTTCAGCGAGTTCGCGGAGCATCGCGGCCAACGGTTCTTCGCCCGCTTCCACGCCGCCGCCGGGCAAGCGCCACAACGCGGCTGGAATCTCGGCAAAGGAGTGGGCGAGCAAGCGGCGGTCGGCGGCGCGGAGGATGAAGGCGATGGCTTTGCGTTTCATAGTGGGTGGACAAAGAACTCGGAGTTCTCCAAGAACTCCGAGTTCTGAGAGTTACGGAACCAAGACGAGCGACATGCCCAATTCGTCGGTGTGATAAGTCACTTGCTCATCACCGACTTGTAGGACGACGATGTAGCCGGGGGTGATGACTTGCGCGCACATCTGATCGGCCTTCGCTACCCCGAGGCAGGCATCGGGCCACTCGACGGGTTCGGCGCTGAGGACGGTGATGGTGTCGGTGGCGAGGCCGCGTTCAGCGGCCAGCGCTTGCACGGCGGCGTTGGCGGCGGGCAAGCGCATACTGCCGCCCATGGTCACGCCACCATCGCTGGAGGTGGGCGCTTGTTCCACAAAGGGGCCTCCGGCAAATTGCACGCCGAGCACTTGCATCAGGTGGTCGAGGGTGAGCGCATCATCGCCGACATACAGCACGATGAGGCGACCGGCCTTGAAGAAGTTG
>CAYUFY010000590.1:0-2595 GCA_964443795.1 uncultured Anaerolineales bacterium
AACCAGCCGACCAATAATTAGTAGGCTTTATTGGAAATAACTTTCCAAACGCTTTCTGTGTCCAAAAATCTTATTTCCAATAGCATCTAGTTCTCAATAATCACGACATCGTGCGCTTAAAAGCAATCACGACATGATACGCTCTCTAACCCGTTTTTGTCCTCACGACATCGTGCGCGTTGTGTCCATACTAAGCCAATGGAGGCTATATGGATACACACCTAAACGAACAAGCCGTACGGCGCGAAGCGGTTCGACGGCGATTGCAAGGCGAAAACCGAAAAGCTATTTGCCAAGCGTTGGATCGTTCACCGCGTTGGTTCGACAAGGGGTGGGCCGCATATCGGGCTCATCCCCAGACCGATTTTGGCGCTCGGTCGCGAGCCCCCAACACGTCGCCTCAGCAGATGCCGCCGAAGGTGATCCAAGCGGTGATAGCGGCGCGACACGTTCTGGAACAAGCCGCGACCCCGGCGACACGCTATGGGTTGATTGGCGCCCGTGCGATCTGGGGGCATTTGAAGCAGTTGGGGCTGAACCCGTTGCCGAGTGCGGCGACCATTCAGCGCATTCTGGCGAAATACGGGCTGACGCCTGGGATGGGGGCACCGACCCCCTATTATCCGTGGCCCGTGGCGTGGGAGGTGAATGCGATTCAAGCCACCGACATCATTACCAAACATCTGCGCGGCGGCGCAGAAATCCAAAATTTCCACACCATCGATCATTACAGTTATGCCGTCTGGTTGAGTCCCCAGACCGACAAGCGCAGTGCCACCACCGGCCAGCATTTGCGGCAAACCTGGGCAAAATTGGGCTTGCCCTCCATTCACCAATTCGACAACGAAGCGAGTTTCTGCGGCGGCCACACCCACCCGCATATTTTCGGTTATATTGTGCGGCTGTGCCTGTTCTGTGGCATCGAACCGTTGTTCACGCCCTACTACGATCCCAAACGCAACTATCAGATCGAAAGTTTTCACAGTCTGTGGCAGACCAGTTTTTGGACGCGCCACGAATTTGACAACTGCACCGAAGTGCGTGCCGAGCTCCCCACCTTTCGCCACTGGTATATGTATCATTATTTTCCACCGGCCCTCAAAGACCAAACCCCGGCACAAATGCGGCGCGGCGTCCCCCTGCGCCTGCTGACGCGGCGTTTGGCCGAACTGATTCCCAATGATCGCTTGCCGCTTACCGCTGGGCGCATCCATTTCATGCGACGGGTTGACCAGGCTGGGCAAATCGAACTCCTGAACGAACCATGGTCGCTGGGTACGAAATGGGCCGGCAAATATGTTCGCGCGACCATCAACACGCGGGAACAGACCATTGCCTTTTGGCACCAAGCTGATGCCAATGCCAACTGGGGCTTGATTAAAACGCGCCGTTTCCAAGTGAAGGAAACTGTTCATGCCTTACTGCCAGAATTCCGCCAAAATCGCGCACGATGTCGTGAGTGCTTGCCCGGTTAGAAATCAGCCTTAAAACCGCGCACGATGTCGTGACTATTGAGATCTAGTGATTATTTTGTAAATCCGCCAATAGACCTGTCAGGTTTTCAACTCAAGTCATGAGCAGTCTCCCTCGCTTGAAACCCCAGCAAACCCAGGGCATCGTCGCCGCGCTCATCTCGGCGATGGTGTTGGGCTTGCCCCCCATTTTTGGGCGGCAGGCCATTTTGCAGGGCACGGCCCCCCTCACGGTCGTCATGCTCCGCACGGTGCTGTCCATGAGCGTTTTATGGGCGGCCTATCTCGTCAGTCCGCGTTTGCGCAAGTACATCTACATTTATCCGGTGGGACTGGCTGGATGTTTGCTGGCCGGTTTCCTGAATGGCATTGGGTCGCTGGCGTATTACGACGGCCTGGGCCGCCTCAATGCCTCCCTGGTCCAACTCATCTTCACGCTGTACACACTGTTTCTCACCCTCCTCGCGCGCCTCGACGGCTACCCCATCACCCGCCTCACCGTTTTTCGGCTCAGTCTCGCGTTGGGCGCGGTCTATCTCATCACCGGGGTGGGCGCGGGGCGCGCCGATTTGGTCGGCGGTCTATTGGTGCTCTTTAGTGGCCTCATGTACGCCGTGCATGTGGCGGTCAATCAACATGTGTTGTTTGATATGCCCGCGCCCACGGTGGCGTTGTACACCATCACGGCGATGGCCATCACCGTGACGGTGGCTTATCTCGTCGGCGGCCAACCCGCCCTGCCTGCCACCAACGCGGCCTGGCAATTTGTCGTGTTGCTCACCATTGTCACCGTGATTTCCCGCCTGGCGCTCTTCACCGGGGTGAAATACCTCGGCGGGGTGCAAGCGGCCCTGCTCGGCTTGAGCGAGGCGCTCATCACCATTTTTGCCGCCACGCTATTCCTCCACGAACAATTTACGCTGTTGCAATGGTTTGGGGCGGGCCTCTTGGGCGCCTCCATTTTGCTGGTGACCCGCGAACCCGATCTGGGGGTTTTGCCCCAACCCAAACCCTGGCTCCAAATCCTTGCCACCTGGCAGGCCCGCCGGGCGCTGGAAGCCCTGGCCCGCGCCAAACCGCGATCCACCTCGCCCCCCTCTGCGCCCCCGCCGCCGGCCGCGCC
>CAYUFY010000591.1:0-2595 GCA_964443795.1 uncultured Anaerolineales bacterium
GCTCGGCCTTCTGCGCGGTCAGTCCTTGGCCGGGGTGGGCGGCGACGATTTTGGACAAAGCGTCCTGGCGGTGGGTTTCGCAACTCATACGGGTGGGGTCTCTCTGGGGGTTTCGGCTTAATGTCCGGTTGGACTTATTATACCCCCGCTGGTTGGAAATACCCGGGCATGGCTTTATAAGTCGTTGAAGCTGGAAGCCACCCGCTTCTAGCGGGTGGTAGTTCACTATACCCCCGCTGGTTGGAAATACCCGGGCATGGCTTTATAAGTCGTTGAAGCTGGAAGCCACCCGCTTCTAGCGGGTGGTAGTTCACAATAACGGGGTCAGCGCTTTGGGTGCCCCCCTCACCCGATTAAAGTCCGGCTACCTGGCCCCGAGGGTCGCCAAGGGTTGGCGGCACGCCCAAAAATTTGGGCAAGTCCCTGGGGCTAACCAGCCTTCGGCCCATCCCTTCACCGCCAAGCAGTCCGGCCCGGGGTGTGGCCGATTGTTTTTTCCGCCGGGCGGGTGTGGCTGGGGTAACGCTGGTCGCCACTGCCGGCGCTTTTCAGCGCGCGCGATAGTTGTCTGCGTATTGGCAGGTCAGGGTCACGTATAAATCGCCATAACTCGCGCCGGGCTCGATCTCGGTGCCTTCAATCCACTCGTTCAGGGATTTCACCAACAGCAAATCACCGCGCGTTTGCGGGATGACCGAGTAGGTGTCGGCGTAGTAGCCGCCGTTGCGCCGGTCACGGGCAAAGTGTTCAGCGCTCGACCGCAGGTCAATCGGCGCGTTCACCGAGCGGGTGTCGTCGAAGCCGGGCGCGATGGTGTCGGCGAAGTACAGGCCGCCGATGGGCAGATTGCCCTTGGCCTCAACCGCACGCAAGGCCGTGGCCCAGCGCGGTTGCTTGAGCCATGACTCAGGATACTGCGCGTGGTCAATCCGATAGACATACAAGCCATCGAAAAGCGGATTGAACGTCGTCACCAACCCTTCGGCGAACCAGATGGCCGTGTGGTTGGGATCCACGGCGGCGCGGATGCGCGCCCACCCTTCGAGCGCGGCGGCCTCACTCCCCCACGGGCGCGGCATGTCGGTGAAGACCAGCACGGGCCGCCCGCCGAGGCGCAGGTAGTTGGGGCTTTGGGCCCAGTTGGCCAGCGCGTAAGTGAGCGCGTCAATGATCGTCTGCTCGGTGACGCCGGGCAGGATATTGGTTTGGATGACGACCACATGGCGCAAGTTAGTCCCCGCCGAAGCCGCGAGCAATTGGTTGAAGTTGGTGGTGGTGCGCGTATCTTGCGGGCCGTACCAGTGCGCGGCCAAACCATTCAGGCAGGCCTGTTGGGCGAGGGCCACATGGCGTTGAATGGTCGTCAAGTCATCCGAGTTATATCCGCCCGCTGATGGCACCTCCCACGTCATACGGCCATCAAATACCGACGGGTCGTACCACAGCATGTAATCGGCGAGGACGACTTTTTCGGTGCCGAGGTGATTGACGCCCGGTTGACCGCTGAGCGTGGGGGTGGCCGTGGGCCGTGGGGTATTGCTAGGCCCGGGCGTGTTGCTCGGGGCCGGGGTATTACTTGGCCCCGGGGTGTTGCTGGGCGCGGGCGTCAGGGTAAGCGTGGCCGTCTCAGTGGGGAACGGCGTATCGCTGGGCACAAGCGTCGCGCTGGGCGTGGGGGTCGGCGCCACCAATGTGTCTGTCGGCGGCGGGGTAAGGGTCGCGGTGGGCGGCGCGGTCTCGCTCGGAGCCGCCACCATGGACGCGGTCAGTGTCGGAACCGGGGTCGCGGTGGGGCTGGGCGTATCTATCACCCGCGCCGCTTGGGTGGGGATGAGGGTGGGCAGGGGCGGGTTGAGACTGACCCAGGCCCAATAGCCGGCCAATGGCAAGCCAATGAATGTGATTGCGCCCAAACTCAGGAGAATGAGCCAGTGGAGAGGGGAGAGACGAGGCATTGGTAGCTTGATGTTGGGGTGACTTGGCCGGGCTTTTGCATTGTCACTCGCTCCGCTAATGACCACACTGCGCGAAATGAGGACCACGCCCATATTCACTCTGGTGATTGTCCGGCATTCTTTCAGCGGTTTCAGTTTTCATCAACGCCTCATCCATTTATCCCTCAATCTAACCAACGCCTTTTATTCCAAATAACGACGCTGGGCAATTACTGGCTCATCACGATATATGTAAGCGCTGTGCGATTAGCGGCCAGCAGAACCGAGTCATTGTTTGTGCCGCTTTGAATCTCAAGCACAATTAGGTGCGCCCCAGGGGATAAATCAACCAGGGTGGTTCCGCTAAAGTTATACCAACTTGATGCGCCCATTATTGAAGAGACAAAAACTTCAACTCCATCCACTTTTAAGATCATGTCTCTGCCGCCAGACAGCGATGGCACGACAGTCGAAGCAAAAGAGAGCCAGATTTTTGATGCAACTGTAGGCGTCACACTAGTTTGGAAAATAATTGCGCGTGTCCATTGGGCACCCAAATTAATTGTCTGATCTGAGGTGAGTTTTAATTGCCCAGAGGTGGGTTTCCATTTATAGATTTTGCGCTGTGAAAACCCGCCGCTTCCAGCGGCGGGACGCTACG
>CAYUFY010000592.1:0-2554 GCA_964443795.1 uncultured Anaerolineales bacterium
ACACTTGGTCCATCGTCGTTAACGGGAAAACCCAACTTGTGGGTAATAGATAGCTACTCCACTCTCATGGAAAGTCAGAACCTACATACATTTTTCTCTACCATTCCCCCTCCGGAAACGTATTCACCCCCGTCTGTTTCCCCACAAACTTGTACATATGCACCCCGGTGTAAGGCTCGCCCAGAATGCCGTCGTGGATGGCCCACGAGCGCCCGCGGATGCTGTTGGCAAAGGCGGGCTGACGGAAGGGGGTGGCATCCTCGAGTTTGGCGGGCAAGTCACCCTCGGCGGTAAACCGAAAATGGAGGCTTTCCATCCAGCGCTTGCCTTGTTGGTAAGCGAAGCCATGCCGTTCGAAGAGAATGGCATTGTGATAGGTGAGCGGCTCGATAAAGAACATCTCGCGCCCGAGGTCTTTAACGAACGCATCGAAGGTGACTAGCATCTCGCGCATCAGGCGCAGGCCCCGGCGCACCTGGCCCGGCGCGAGCCCCGCGCCCAGGGCGGCCGCTTCAGCGGGCAGGTTGCGCTTGAACGTGCCGAATTGGGTTTTAGTGCCGTCGGGCAGTTTATCCACGTCAAAGCGCGGGCCAGTTGGGTCGTTGATAATGGCGAGGAGCACCACCAACTGATTGTTGAGGTTCTCGGTGAGATGGGCGTAAAAGAGCGGATCCGGCGCGCCGGGGGCCGAACGTAAATCTATTTCGACACTCGGTGAGCCGGGGGCGGTGGTGAGGGTGAGCAGTTTATTACCAGCGGAATCAGTGAAAGATTGGGGGTCAAGGTTAAAGCGTTGGGGAAGGGCCGGGGGGATGACGGCGCCATAGCGTTGTTCGCGCTCGGCGAGGGGCAGAGCGTTGAGGGCGAGGAGCGAGCGGGGATGAGTCATGCGGTTACCCTCCTCGGGCCCCCCAGTGGCGTCCACGAGGGCGCGGCGATTTTAAATTTATATGGCGCAAATGGGGGGCGGGAGTGAGTGTAAGTCATCGTCTTTCCTTCATCACGCGTTGCAATTCGCGCTCGGTTTCGCGCTTGGCGATGCTCTCGCGTTTGTCGTAGAGCTTCTTGCCTTTGGCGGTGGCGATCTCCACTTTGGCGCGGCCTTTGGACAGGTAGAGTTTGAGCGGGACGATGGTGTAGCCCTTTTGTCGCACCTTCTCATCGAGTTTGGCAATCTCGCGTTTATTGAGCAATAACTTGCGGGGGCGGAGCGGCTCGTGGTTTTGGCGGGAGGCCGGGTCATAAGTGGCAATGTGCGCGTTGAGCAGGAAGACTTCGCCGCGTTCGACCTGCACGTAGGCTTCACGCAGTTGCACGCGCCCGGCCCGCACAGATTTGATTTCACTGCCTAAAAGGACAAGGCCCGCCTCGAGGCGGTCTTCGATAAAGTAATCGTGGGTGGCTTTTTTGTTGGTGGCGACGAGTTTGTCGCCGTCGGGGGCTTTGGAAGGCATAAGAAATGACAAATGCAAAATGACTCAATGAGTTAGGTATTCAATGGCCTGTAATAATTCTGCGTCACTGCCATCGGTCGCTGGCTCTACGGTGATTGTTGGGGGCAAGCCAATCTTGTCGAGGGCGCGGCGGGCGGGCGTGTACCATAAATAGGAAGTGATATGCACGCTCGAATTGTCAGACAAGCTAAACACCAGTTGCACCGAGCCTTTGCCATAGGTGGTTTGGCCGATAAGCGGGGCGCGGTTGCGATCCAGCAACGCCCCGGCCACAATCTCGGCGGCGCTGGCCGTGTTGTGGTTGACCAACACGACCAGGGGCGCGTCGGGCAACAGACTCGCGGCGGGCGCGGTATAGGTTTTCTCGGGGGCGTTGCGTTGGGTTTCATACATCACCACGCCGCCATTTAAAAAATGTCCGGCCACCGTCACCGCCGATTCGAGTATACCACCCCCGTTGTGGCGCAGGTCGAGAATATATTTTTGCGCGCCCTGCGCCTGCAGTTCGCTGAGGGCGCGCTGCACTTCGTCGGGTGTTTTGCCGCTGAAAAGATTGATGGCAATGAGGCCGAGCGTGGGGTGGGCGGGGACGAGTTTCCAGGTGACCGTGGGGAGCGGGATGTTTTGCCGGGTGAGGGTGGCCGTGAACTCCGTCCCGGCGGGGTGCCGCACCCGCACGGTCACGGTGGTCCCGACAAGCCCGCGCACCAGGGCCACCACCGTGTCCAGGGACATCTTCGGTGTGAGGGACGTGTCATCCACGGCCAGCAATACATCCCCCTCCTGCACCCCTGCTTCACGGGCGGGCGAGTCCGGAAAGGGCGCGAGGACGATTTCGCCGGCCGCGTTTTGGCTAATATTTACGCCAATGCCGCCATATTCGCCCGCGAGGGTTTGGGTTTCGAGTTCGTGGGCCTGAGGTTCGATGAAGACTGTGTATTGATCGCCCACCGCTTGCACCAGCCCGCGGGCCGCGCCATATTCGAGCGTTTGGTCATCGGGCAGGGGGTTGATGTAGTGCGCTTGCAGGAGCGCGCGGGCCTCATCGAGGAGGGGGTAAGCCGAACGGGCGCCGGGCAGGGGGGCGTGCCCGGTGGTGT
>CAYUFY010000593.1:0-2552 GCA_964443795.1 uncultured Anaerolineales bacterium
AGAGTTTCGTTGCGCTGGCGGTCATGCAACTGCGCGATATCGGCCGGGTACGGCTGGACGAGCCAGTGGTCACCTACCTCCCCGAGTTAGCTCAACTGCGCTATCCCACCACCGACTCAGCGCCCATCACCGTCCAGCAATTGCTCACCATGTCCGCCGGGTGGCCGGAGGACAACCCCTGGGGCGACCGACAACTTTATCTCGATGACGAAGCCCTCGCCCAGCTGTTTCGCGCGGGGGTCACGTTCGCCAACCCGCCGGGCGCGGTCTTCGAATATTCCAACTACGCCTACATGGTCTTGGGGCGCCTCATCACGCAAGTCACGGGGGAGGCGTGCATGGCTTACATCACCCGCGCCATTTTGCAACCGCTCGGCCTCACGGCCACGGTTTGGCAAACGACCGCCGTGCCAACGGACAAGATGGCCAGCGGCTATCGCTGGGAGGATGAGCAGTGGAAAGTGGAACCTCCCTTGCCCTCGGGCGGCGATGTGGCGGCGTTTGCCGGGTTGAGCAGTTCGGTGCCAGACCTGGCCCGGTGGGTGGCGCTGTTCCTATCGGCGTGGCCCGCCCGCGACGACGCGGATGCCGGCCTGCTCCGGCGCAGTTCCCTGCGCGAAATGCAACAAATCCGGAGCGCCTACCTGCCCGCCTTCACTGAAAAGCGGTTGGGGGTTCCGCCGGAATTTAACGCCGGGGGCTATGGCTACGGTCTCTCGCTCATGCACAACGGACGCTACGAAAGCGTGGGGCATGGCGGCGGCCTGCCGGGATGGGGCACGCATATGCGCTGGGTTCCAGCGCATGGCGTAGGGCTAGTCGCGTTGGGCAATGTCACTTATGCCCGCATGCAAACTCCCTGCGTGGAGGGTCTGGCCGAGTTGGTGCAGGCCAGCCAACTTCAACCGCGCGCGGCCCAACCCAGCCCGGCCCTGCGCGAAGCGCGCGAGCACCTCATCCGCCTGATGGCCGCCTGGGATGACGCGCTGGCCGACACGCTCTTCGCCGACAATTTCTTTTTGGACTCCGACCGCGACCATTCGCAACAACAACTGGCCGACCTGCACGTGCAACATGGCGCGCTTCACCCCGAGGGCGCATTTGAAGTAGAGAACTGGTTGCGCGGGCGCTGGCAAATGCGCGGGGAACGCGGCACCTGCCGGGTGTTCATCACCCTCACGCCCACCGTGCCGCCGCGCGTGCAATACCTCCACATCGAATCCATCGTGCCGCCCACGCCCACCCTGCACGCCACCGCCGAGCGCCTCACCGCGCTCATCAATCGGCCCACGCGCCGGGCGCTCAAACAACTGTGCGGGAGCAGTTCTCCCGCCGAGATCATTTGGAATCAGGTGCGGCTGGCACAGCTTCTCGGCGGCCCCTGTGTCCTCGGCGAGGTCCTGGCGAGCCAGGGCGCGCACTGGGCCAGTTTCCGTTTGCAAGGTGATAAAAGCCAATTGGAAATGGAAGTCACGCTGGATATCGTGACCGGCCAACTATTGGATGTTGTTTTGCATTTGACTCGCTAATCAGCGCTTGCCCGCCATTGCCCATGCTCAACTTCTCCGACTACGCCCTCATCATCTTCGACAAAGACGGCACGCTGATTGATTTCGATCATATGTGGGCCGGGTGGATGATTGAATTTGCCCGCCGGGTGGAGGTCGAACTCCAGCGCCCGGTCGCTGAGCCTTTATATCAGGCGATGGGCTATGACGCCGCAACCAACCATGTGCTGGCCAACAGCAAGTTAGCCATCACGCCGATGCACTTGCTCCGCACCCTCGCGGTGGAGGTGCTCCACGACCTGGGTCTGCCCCCCGCCGTGGCCGCTGAGACGGTGGCCCGCGCGTGGTACAGCCCCGATCCGGTGGCCTTGGCCCGACCGCTGACCAATCTCACCCAACTCTTCACCCAACTCCGCCAACACCATCTCAAAATCGCAGTCGCCACCACCGACGACCGCGCGCCCACGCAAGCCACGCTCACCGCGCTGGGCGTCACCCACTTTATTGATTCCATGATTTGCGCCGATGATGGTATCCTGGTCAAGCCTGCCCCCGACATGATCCTCACCCACTGCCAGCGGCTTGGGGTCGCGCCCGCCCGCACGCTCATGGTCGGCGACTCGCTGGCCGATATGCAGATGGGCCGCGCGGCGGGGGCATTCAACATTGGCGTTCTGTCCGGCGTCAGCCCCGCCGCCGCCCTTCAATCCCACGCCGACCTCATCATCCCCTCCATCGCGGCCCTGCTCCCACCGGGGTAAAGATGCGCCGCGTCAGCCATTCTCAATCTCAGAACACGCCCACATGCCACCGGCTAACCCTAACGGGTGCTACGCGAAGCCTCGATTCCAGGTCAGCTTGAGAATCGCTGAAAAGACATCGCCCAACGTGCCAACTGGGGTAAACTCTAAAATATGACTTCGATAGCCGACGTGTATCGAAATATCTTTGCTAATGTCAGTGAGGGGATGATTATTACCGATGTGGAAACGGGCCGCGTGGTCGAAGCTAACCCGGCGGCGGTGGCCATGCACGGCTATGCGC
>CAYUFY010000594.1:0-2542 GCA_964443795.1 uncultured Anaerolineales bacterium
CATTTCACAAACGGCTGGCACGGTGGCGGCATGGAACACGCTGTTCTCTGGCGTGCTCACTCCGACCGTCGGCGTGGTGACGAACAACAGCCCGGTGATGGGCACGGCGGAATTTGCCGACCTTGCCGGAGGCGATTATCACCTCACCGGTGGGCGCGGGCAGTGGCATTGGCCGTGAAGGCGCACACCTCGTGTGTGTTGACCGCGATGAAGCTGGGGCACACGCGACCGCGCAAGCCATCACCGATAAATACGGGGTGGGCATCGGCGTGGCGGGGAGCGGCCTCTCCAACTGCGGCCCGGCCATTGGACTGGAAGCCGATATCACCGAGCGCGATAGCATTCGCGCGATGTTGGAGGCAGTAATGCTGGCCTATGGCGGCCTCGATGCGGTAGCCGTGACCGCCGGGATTTTTGTACCGCCCGACACGGCCGGTCGCATCCCCGATGATAAGTGGGCGTTGACGTTTGCCATTAACGTCACTGGCCTGTATCTTGTGGCGGATGAAGCGGCGCGCGTGTGGCAGATGCAAGGCCTACCGGCGAATCTGGTATTGACCACTTCGGCCAATGCCGCCGTGGCCAAAAAAGGCAGTGTGGCCTACGACTCAAGCAAGGCGGCGGCCAATCATTTGATTCGGGAACTGGCGATTGAACTCGCGCCGCTGGTGCGCGTGAATGGAGTCGCGCCCGCCTCGGTGGTGCAGGGGAGTGCCATGTTCCCGCGCGAGCGGGTCATTGCTTCGCTGGCGAAATACAAGCTAGCTTACAGTGAGGCTGAATCCACCGAAGCGCTCCGCGAAAAGCTGGCCCAGTTTTATGCCAACCGCACGTTGTTGAAGCGCCCTATCACGCCCGCCGACCAAGCCGAAGCTTTCTTTCTGCTCCTCACCGAGCGCCTCAAAAAAACCACCGGCCAGATTGTGACGGTGGATGGTGGCTTGCACGAAGCCTTTTTACGCTAAACTTATGAACGCATCTCCACGCCCCACCACGGTTCAACTCTTTGTCACCTGTCTCGTCGAAACCCTCCGGCCACAAGCGGGGTTGGCGGTCGTCAGCATTCTGGAGCGTTTGGGCGTGACCGTTGAATTTCCGGAAGCCCAGACGTGTTGCGGCCAACCCGCTTTCAATGCGGGCGCGTGGGCCGAGGCCCGCCCCATCGCGCAACACACGCTTGATGTGCTCTCGCGTTCCGCCGCGCCGGTGGTGGTGCCATCTGGCTCGTGCGCCGATATGTTGATTCATCACTATCCTGAGTTGCTGGCGGATGACCCGGTGTATGGCCCACGCGCGCAAGCCATCGCCGCGCGCACTTATGAATTTACGCAATTCCTCACCGACGTGTTGGGCGTGCAAGACTTGCACACGCATTTTCAGCCGGGCGGCAAAGTGGCCTATCACCCCTCTTGCCATTTGTTGCGCGGCTTGAAGATTATCGAAGGCCCACAACAATTGTTAGCGAAGGTCGGCGGCATTGAAGTGACCGATGTGCCGGGGGCCAGCGAGTGTTGTGGCTTTGGCGGCCTCTTTGCGGTGAAGATGGGGGATATTTCGAGCGCGATGCTGGAACGCAAACTCAATCAGCTTGAACAGACGGGCGCGGACATTGTGGCCGGGTGCGATGTGAGTTGCTTGTTGCATATCGGCGGGGGCTTGCATCGGCGCGGGTCCAAAATGGAGACCAAACATCTCGCCGAAGTGTTGGTGGGGCCATGAGCGCGCGCGTTCCGAATGTGACGTTTCATGAGCGCGTGGACGACGCGCTGAACAACCCGCAACTGCGCGGCGCGTTTGACCGCGCCACGACCCGGTTCACCACGCTTCGGCAAAATGCGTTGCAAGGCTTGCCTGAGGCGGAGGCTATCCGCGACCGCGGCCGCCTCATTCGCGCCCACACGCTCTTGCGGCTGGATGAGTATTTGGCGCAATTTGCCGAGGCGGTGGAAGCGGCGGGTGGGCAGGTTCACTGGGCGGTGGATGCCGAAGCCGCGCAACGCATCGTGCGCGAGATTGCAGAGACAGTGGGTGCGCGCACCATCGTCAAATCTAAATCCATGCTCAGCGAGGAACTGCATCTCAATCACGCTTTGGAGCAGGCGGGCCTCACCGTGGTCGAATCGGATTTGGGCGAATACATCATTCAACTGGCGGAGGAAACCCCCTCGCACATCATCACCCCAGTCATTCACAAAACCAAAGAACAAATTGGGCAGGTGTTGCATGACAAACTGGGCCTGCCGCTGACGAATGAACCGGCGGAAATGACCGCCGGGGTTAGAACTAAAATGCGCCAAGTTTTCTTGAGCGCCGACATGGGGATTAGCGGCGTTAACTTTGGCGTGGCCGAAACCGGAACCATTTGTCTCGTCACCAACGAAGGTAATGGGCGCATGACCACCTCGCTCCCGCGCGTGCACGTGGCGCTGATGGGCATTGAGCGCTTGGTGCCGACGCTCGATGATTTGAGCGTAATGCTTCAAGTGCTGGCGCGCTCTGCGACGGGGCAGAAGCTGACCGTGTATACGAATTTAATCACCGG
>CAYUFY010000595.1:0-2520 GCA_964443795.1 uncultured Anaerolineales bacterium
CGTGCAATCCCGCTTGCGGCCAATGGGTAAGTTATTTAATTGGCGTTCCTAAGCGGGGCCGCCTATCAATCCATCGCCACCCGGCTTCAACTGGCGCAGTACCCGCCGCCCGGCGAACTAGTTGATGTGGGCGGGTATCGCCTGCATCTATATTGTTTGGGACAAGGTAGCCCCACCGTGATTTTCTTGCACGGGTTGGGCGGCAATATTTATCACTGGGCCTTGATTCAACCCGAAGTGGCCCGGTTCACCACCGCGTGTGCCTATGACCGCGCGGGCTACGGGTGGAGCGCCCCCGGCCCGCGCCCGCGCTCGCCGCTCCAAAATGCCCGCGAATTACACGCCCTCTTGCAAGCGACGCATCATTCCGGCCCGTTCATTGTGGTCGGCCATTCCTGGGGCGCCAATGGCGCGCAAGTTTATGCCGACCAATACCCGGCCGAGGTGGCCGGTCTGGTGCTGGTGGATGGGGGTGTGGCCGACGAAGCTTTTAAAATTTGCCCCGGTAGCATTTGTCTGCCGAAAACCGCCCAAGTTGGCACCGATTTTTTCCTGGGTCTACAACCCTGGCTCTTTCGGTTGGGGGTGATGCGCCTCTTGGGCAACCCCCAACCGTTTGGTGAAAACCTGCGCTACCTGAGCGCCGAACAACGCGCCGCCTTTGACGCCATTTATGCCCCCACCCAAGCCGCGGAAACCAATCTGGCCGAATGGCAGGATTGGGATATAAACGTGGGGCAGGTCGGCGAGGCGGGTTCGCTGGCGGCCCGGCCCCTGCGCGTGCTTATGGCGGACACCTCGCTCCCCGACTGGGCCTATGATGGCGAGCCGGAAAAGTGGAAAGCTTTTGACGCCAACTTACGCGCGGCCTTGCTCACGCTCTCAAGTGACGCCCAGGTCACGGTCATCCCGGGTTCTGACCATGCCTCATTATTGTTTCACCCGGAGCAACGCCAATTTGTGGTGGCAACCATTCAAGCCCTAATCGCGGGGCAATAAAACCCGCCTAAATCCAAATGCCGAATGAATTCGATATCGCCATTATCGGCGCGGGCGCGGTGGGCGCGGCCATTGCCCGCGAACTCGCGCAATACAATTTAAGCATCGCGCTTCTCGACGCCGCGCCCGACGTGGGCATGGGCACCTCCAAAGCCAGCACCGCCATCTGGCACACCGGCTTCGATGCCAAACCCGGCACGCTCGAAGCCCAATTGATGCGGCGCAGTTACGCGCTCATGGAGCGCCTCGCGCCCGAACTTGGCATCCCCATTGAGCGCACCGGCGGCCTGCTCATCGCCTGGAATGCCGAACAACTCTCCGCGCTCCCGGCGCTCCTGGACAAAGCCCATCACAACGGCGTGACCGACACGCGCCTCATCTCCGCCGCCGAAGTTTATCAACGCGAACCCCACCTCGGCCCCGGCGCCTTGGGCGGGATGCTGGTCCCGGGCGAACACTTGCTCTGTACCTATTCCGTACCCCTCGCGTGTGCGTATCAAGCCGTAGCCAACGGCGTGATGTTAAAATTGAATTATGCTGTGCAGAGCATTGTTGCAGTAGAAGATAGATACATTCTCACTCCAACCCCCTCCCAGCCTTTCTCCCTCCCCATCGGAGCTTTTCCCGATGGGGAGGGCCGGGGTGGGGTCGCCTGCCGCTATCTCATCAACGCCGCTGGTCTCTACTCCGACGAAATCAACCGCCTGCTCGGCCACACTGAGTTCACCGTCATGCCCCGGCGCGGCGAACTCATCATCTTCGACAAACTCGCGCGCCCGCTGGTCAATCACATTCTGCTCCCGGTGCCCACGGCCAAGACCAAAGGCGTGCTCATCAGCCCCACCATCTATGGCAACCTTCTCCTCGGCCCCACTGCCGAAGACCTGCCCGACAAGACCGCCACCAACACCACCGCCGAGGGTCTGCAATCGCTCCTCGCCAAAGGCCGCGCCATCGTGCCGGAACTGATGAACGAAGAAGTGACCGCCACTTATGCGGGGCTCCGCGCCGCCACCGAACACAGCGATTACCAGATTTATGCCCACCCCGCGCAATGCTACATATGCGTCGGCGGCATCCGCTCCACGGGCATTTCGGCGGCGTTGGGCATTGCCGAATATGTGGTTGAAGCGTTGAAAGACATGGGCTTGCCCCTCACGCCCAAAGCCGATTTCAGAACCATCCGCCTGCCCAACATTGGCGAGGCCAACCCGCGCCCCTATCAACAGGCCGAGCGCATCGCGGCCAATCCCGCCTATGGGCAAATCATCTGCCACTGCGAGCGCGTGACCCTGGGCGAAATCATGGACGCAACGCGCGCGCCCATCCCCGCCCGCACGCTTGATGGCCTTCGTCGCCGCACCCGGGCGATGCAAGGGCGCTGTCAGGGGTTCAATTGTCACGCGGCGTTGACGAGCCTATTGCAGAAATCAGCCGAAGTGTGAATGACGGTAATTGGTAAATGGTAATTTGACAATGTCAGATTAACCGGAACCGCCATGATTCTGTGCTTCCAGCCGA
>CAYUFY010000596.1:0-2297 GCA_964443795.1 uncultured Anaerolineales bacterium
TTGAGCTTACCAAACAATTCACGATTTCAAAATATTTTCCGCGAATGGACAGTAAATGTCTACCCTTCCACCTGTCGTAGGGGTGGGTGTAGGGGCGGGTCTCAGACCCGCCCCTACGACACCCTCCCGTTTCGATCTCACCAGCCTCGGCGAAGCCATGTTGCGCCTGAGCGTGCCGCAGGGCCGCCGCTTGGACGACATGCGCGCACTCGATGTGGAAATCGGCGGGGCCGAGGGCAATGTGTGTGTCGCCCTCAGTCGCCTCGGGCGGCGGGCCGCGTGGGTCAGCCGGGTACCCGACCACGCGCTGGGGCAGTATGTGGTGCGCGGTCTGCAAGCCGATGGGGTGGATACCGCCGCCGTGCGCCGGGTGCCCAACGAGCGCCTGGGCACCTACTTCATCGAATACGCCTCGACCCCGCGCGCTATTCAAGTCATCTACGACCGCGCCGATTCCGCCGCCGCGCGGATGACGATTGATGATGTGGATTGGGAGTATCTGCTCGACACGCGGATTCTGCACCTCACCGGCATCACCGCCGCCCTCAGCGCCACTTGTTATACCCTCACGTTGGAGGCGGCCCGCCGCGCCCGCGCCGCCGGGGTGCGCTTGAGTTTCGACGTGAACTATCGCGCCAAACTGTGGCCCGCCGCCACCGCCGGGGCGCAACTGTTGCCCCTGCTGGCCGAGGCCGACGTGTTGTTTTGCAAAAGCGCCGATGCGGCCAACCTGTTCAACTGCGTGGGCGAGCCGCGCGACCAACTGGCGCAACTGAGCGCGCTCACCCGCGCGGCCACCATTTTTCTCACGCTGGGCGAACGCGGCGCGGCGCTGTGGCACGCCGGAGAATTTACGCACCAGCCCGCGCTCCCGGTGGTCATTGTGGACCGCATTGGCAGTGGCGATGCGTTTGCGGCGGGCGCGCTGGATGGCGTGTTGGACGGTGACCCGCGTGATGGCCTGCGCCGGGGCGTGGCTTTGGCGGCCATCGCCCTCTCGCAACACGGCGACCGGGTGCTGACCTCCCGCGCTGAACTCAACGCGGTGTTGGCGCAGGGGCAAGTGGATGTATCAAGGTGACAGCGCTCAAAACCTGACCGGTCTTTAAGACCGGTCAGGTTTTTATAAAAGGAGACTCCATGACCACCCTCGAAACCATCCTGGCCCGAAAAATTGTGGCGATTGTGCGGCTGGAAGACTACGCCCGCGCGGTGGCGGTGACCCGCGCCCTGTTGGCGGGCGGCGTTAGCGTGTTGGAATTTACGCTCACGGGGCGGGGGGCGCTGGCGGCGATTACGGAGGTGCGGCAAACGCTGGGGGATGCCGTCTGTGTGGGGGTGGGCACCGCCCTGCGGGCGGAGGACGCCGAGGCCGCCATTGCCGCCGGGGCCGAGTTTGTGGTCACGCCCGCCGTGCGGAAGCCAGTCATCGCCGTGTGCGTCAACCGGAACATCCCCATTGCGTGTGGCGGATTCACGCCCACCGAACTGTTGGAGGCGCATGAGGCGGGCGCGGAGTTGGTCAAGCTCTTCCCGGCGCATGTGGGCGGGCCAAAATATCTCAAGGATGTGCTGGCCCCCTTGCCGTTTCTCAAAATCATGCCCACCGGCGGGGTGAGCGCCGAGAACGCCCGTAGTTTTTTGCAGGCGGGCGCGGTGGCGGTGGGCATTGGCGGCAACCTCATCGCGCCGCAGGCCGTGGCAACGGGCGCGTTTGAACAAATTACAGCGGTGGCGCGGGCCTGTGTGGCGGCGGTGAACCCATAATTAAAACCTGACAGGTGGGCGCAATGGAATCGTTTTAATCATGTGCGCTCGTGCGCCCACCTGTCAGGTTTAACAGGGCCGGGGGGTTAGGTCTCGCTGGCCGCAATCACGCGGTCCATCATCTCCACAATCGCTGGCAGTTGAATGCGCTCGAAGATAGCGCGGGCTTGGAGCGCATAGTCTTTGGCTTTGGCCTTGTGACCTAAATTGAGCAGGGCGATGGCAAAGTTGCCGAGGTCAGCGCCTTCGCTATAAAGGTCGCCAATGTCCCGGCGCATGGCAATGACTCCAGCCAATTGCGCCTCTGCTGTTGGAACATCACCATTACCCAATGACACCCGGGTAAGCGCGGCCAGCACGTTGGCTTCGCCGAGTTTGGCCCCGACCGCGCGGAACAAGCGCAAGGCTTCGGCGTAACTGACCAGCGCCGCATCGGTTTCTTTACGGAACTGTTGCACGTCGCCGATGGCTTTCCGCACGTTGGCTTCGCCGAGTTTGGCCCCGACCGCGCGGAACAAGCGCAAGGCTTC
>CAYUFY010000596.1:2397-2509 GCA_964443795.1 uncultured Anaerolineales bacterium
GGCGTAACTGACCAGCGCCGCATCGGTTTCTGGTTCTCTGGTAGTTCGCGTGGTACCCCCCCCATATAAAGGGGGTATAACTTGTGGAAAATAGTAAAGGTTACAGCATGTC
>CAYUFY010000597.1:0-2508 GCA_964443795.1 uncultured Anaerolineales bacterium
GTATGAGCAGGAGGTGTTTGTCGGCCAGATAGTGGAGTAACTGGCGCGCGGGCGCGTCGCCGCTCGAGAGCGTCAGGCCCACGGCTTCGGCCACAGTGGGCACTATAAATTCGGTGGCGCGCCCGGCATCAAAGGTGGCGATGAAAACACCGTGCGGGAAGTTGGGGAGTTGTACGTGGGCGGATTCCAATGCCAGCCGGGTTTTGCCGATGCCGCTCAAGCCCACGAGGGTGAGCAGGCGGCAATCGGGTTGGGCCAGCAAGTGCGCCAGTTCGGTTAGTTCGTCCGCGCGCCCCACGAGGGGGGGTCGGCGCGGCCGGGAGATTGTGCAGCGGCGGAAGGGCGGTCGCGCGAATTTGTTCGTAGAGGGTGGTGGTGGCCGGGGAAGGCTCCACGCCCAATTCGGTTTGCAAAATCTGTCGGCAGGTTGCGTATTGGGCCAGGGCGGCACTGCGTTGCCCATTGCGGGCGAGCAACTCCATCATTTGTCGGTGAGCTTCTTCGCGCCACGGGTCGAGGGCCAACAATTGGCCGGCGCAATCCAGGCCCACTGCCCATTCCCGGCGCGCGACATGATAGGCTGTCAGTGTTTGCTAGGCGTTGATGGCCGCCGCCTTCAAGCGTTCGCGCTCCAGCAGTTGCCAGTCTTCAAAGGCCGCCGCCTCGCGCACAAAAAAGCCCTGCAAGAAATCGCCCCCATACAAGGCGACGGCGGCCCGCAACGGCCCCGGGTCCGGGGTCAGGGCCGAGTCGGCCAGGTGGTTTTGGAAGTCGGCCACATCCAGCCAATGCGCCGCTTCAAAATTAAACGCCACAGTTGACCGGGTAACGCTCAGGTGGTCACCCACTAATTGATTGAGGTTGTGAAGCGCGCGACGCAAGTTCATAGCCGCGCCCGTCTCGGGCATATCGGCCCAAAACAGCCCGGCCAATTCGGCGCGAGTGTGGGGTCGCCCCGTGACCGCCAGGTAGTAGAGCAAAGCCCAGCAATTCCAAATTTGGCCCAATCGGCGATTAGCTTCCCCCACTTGCGCCATAGAAAACCCACAAAATTGGGTAGCGACCTTGTAAATGAGCCTCCAAATGCCTGCCATCCCCCACAAGTCATTCAAATTTGGAATTGCTGGGCGCTGGTAGTGTTGGCGCCGGAGGCGCAGTTGGTGGTAGCCGTGATCCCGTGCGAAGACGCCTATACGCAAGAGCGAGCGTTGTTGAAGGCCTTGGCCCCCTGCAGGCCTTCGCGGCCTTTGCGGTGATCGGGTTGCCGCTCGGGTTCGCGCTCCAGTTCATCGGGTTTCAAGTGGCCCGGTGGGACGCAATCCAATGGCTGGTGAGCTTCATTGCCATTTATCTACTCATCGCCGTGCCGGAGGAACTGCTCTTTCGGGGCATCATCCAAAATCTCATCGAACAACGCTGGGGGCGCAGTTGGCCAACGCTGGTCGCGGCCTCCATCATTTTTTGGCGCGGCGCATTTGGATAACGCGACCACCGGCTACCCCGTGCCCAACTTTGCTTATATGCTCATGGCCACTTTAGCGGGGCTGGCCTACGGCTGGGCGTGGCGCAAGACGGGCAAGATTACCTCCGCGGCCATCACCCACACGCTGGTGGATTGGGTGTGGGGCGTGGTGCTGGGGGGTTAGGGAAACCGCGCGGTGAGAGAATACGGAATGGTTGGCGTGACCACTGATCCAGAAAACAGCAGGATGTAATACCACCCCGGCACGGTGCAACTGATGGGACAAGTAAGCGTGAGATTCGGGCCACCCACTTGATAACCAATCCGACTATCAACAGTTGGTAGGCCTTGATAGAGATGCAATTGTGCAGAGGCAACCGTATTGGTTACGCCAACCGTCAACGCACCTCCCGCCTGGAGATAAACTTTATAGTAATCCCGATCAGTTTGCGTTGAAGGGTTGTTATCGGTGTCGGTGGCAAAGCCTTGATAAAGTTTGCCGCTCTGAAGTGGGCCATTCGCATCGGTGTAGACGTTGTTCGGCTCAATTTCGTAAGCATTATTTTGGAAGGTCAGGGAGTAAGGCACGCTGGGAGTTACCACCACCCCCGAATAGACCAGGATGTAGTACCACCCCGGCACGGTACAATTCAAGGGGCATGTGACCGTGAGGGTCGGGCCGCCTGTCTGATAATCAAGGCGAGTGTCGGAAGCCGGAACACCTTGATACAAATGCAGTTGGGCCGGCGTTATCACGTTGCTGGCCATGACCGCAAAAGCGCCGCCGGTAGGCAGGTAAACTTTATAGTAATCCCGATCGGTGTGAGTGAGGGGGTCATCATCAGTATCCGTGGCATACCCCAGGTAAGTTTGATCGCTCTGCAATGGCCCGGTGGCCTCGGTGTAAGTGTTATTCGGCTCAATCTCAAAAGCGCCCACATAGGGTGGTATGTAATCGCGGAAGATAACCGGCAGGAATAGCGTTTGTGTCACCGGGGTATTCAAGCTCAGGGGCGGGTCGCGAGTCAATTCATGCTGACGGGGGG
>CAYUFY010000598.1:0-2496 GCA_964443795.1 uncultured Anaerolineales bacterium
TTAACTCTTTAGAGGAGAGTGCAGAAAGAGACATTGGATGGACATTGGCATGCCTGAATTATTGATTGTCTTGGTGGTGGTGGTGCTGGTCTTTGGCGTGGGCCGGTTGGGCAAGATGGGCGGCGAGCTGGGCACGGCCATCCGGCAATTTCGCGATAGTGTGAAGGGTGAGGAGCAACCGGTGCCCGCGACGCCTCCGGCCCCGGCGGCCCCCCAGTCTCCGGATGCTAATTTTCAGTGGGACGGGTTTAATGAAACCGCGCCCAATCAGGACAAGAAAGGCTAAAGAGCATGATGCGTTTTGGAACCCCCGAATTACTGATTATTCTTGGCATTGTTCTCCTCGTCTTTGGCGTGGGCCGGTTAGGCAAAATCGGCGGTGAATTGGGGACCGCCATCCGCGAGTTCCGCCGGGGACTGGGCGGGGGGGGCGATGAGAAGAAGGATGAAACTAAGCCGGAAGAGGCCAAGCCAGACACCCCGAACGGCCAGTAATAATCAGCCGGTTAAAATTTAACCGCCCGGGATCCGGGCGGTTTTGTTTTAAGCCGGGACTTGATCCCGGCCGACGCTCAGGCGACGACCTGGGCCAACTCGGCTTCGGCATCCACTTTCAGCCGTTGAAAGCGGGGGCTGGGGACTTTGAGATTAAGCTGGGCGATGCCACGATTAATGGCGGTGATGGCGTCGCGGAATTGGGCGACGGCCCGCAACCATTCGCTGTTAATGAGGGCGCGTTGGTCGGTGGCCGCCGCGTCAGCGCGTGACCCGAGCAAGGCCAGTTCGGCGGCGCGCCACTCGGCCGCGCGGGCGAGATTGGTGCGAGCTTGTTGAAGTTTTGCGCGCAGTTGCACATCGTCTTCGAGCCAGTCGGGCCGGAAGCCGTTGTCTTTGAGCAAGGTGTGCGCCATTTGCAAGGCCGGGTCGGCAAAGGGGTTGTCGTCCAGGGGCAGGGGTTGGCCGTGGCCTTTGAGATTGTCGAACTTCCCCTCTTCCTGCGCGGCGCGAATTTTCTCTTCGATGATTTTGTCCCATTTGCTCATGGTGTGCTCTCCATCAGAAATTGTATCGCGAAAGGCGGCGGATGTACGTGTGAAGGCGGGTAAGTGGGTAGATGAAAACACTGACCCGCACACTTAATCACGGCACGGTAAAGCGCGCTTGCAGGTTGCCTTGCGGATCGCTGAGTAGCATGACTTGGCCCGCCGACCAAAGGGGCGTGGTGAGGTTCCAATACAAATCAATCACCGTGTCGGTGCCGGTGGTCGTGTGCAGGTTCACGGCGCCGTCTTGAAAGAGCGTGAGCGCCGGGAAGGTGTAGACATGGTCGGCCTCGTCGCGCAGGGTCCAGCCCGCCAGATCCACCGGGCCCCCCGCGTTAAAAATCACCAGGTGTTCGTCGGTCAGGGTGCCGGGGGCTTGCACTTCGCGGATGGTGAGCTTGGGTAGCGGCGCGTTCGGGTCGCGGGTGGTTGTGGGGATGGGCGAACCCGCCGGGGCAGAGGTGGGCGCGCTGGTCGGGGTAAGGTTCGCCAGGGGAATGAGCAAACTCTCGCCCACGCTTAACGCGTCGGGGTCGGTGAGGCCGTTGGCCGCCATAATCGCTTCCATAGAGACATCATATTGTTGCGCGATGCTCCCCAAGGTGTCGCCGAATTGGACCACATGCAGGGTGGGCGTGGCCGAGGCTGGGGGCAAGGCCGGCGTGGGCGAGGGCACGACCCCGGGCACGGCGGTGGGGACGATGGCGAACTGGGTGGTGAGCGGGTTCACGGTGGGCGCGGGCCGGGCCACGGGCGCGGGCCGATAACGCTCCCACAGCCATAAGACCGTGAGCACCGTGGCGGCGGAGACAATGACGTTGAGGCAGAGGTAGAGGATTAGGCGGCGGACGTTCATGGGTTTTGCGGTGTGGAAACCCGCCGCTTGAAGCGGCGGGACGCTACGCGAACACCGCCGCCGACAGGCAAACCACGCCGGGCTAAAATGGATATATGGATAAAACGATTCACCGCCGCTCCCACTGCGTCTATGTGATTAACTATCATCTCGTTTGGACGCTGGCGCGGCGCTATCGAAAGAAAGTGCTGGTCGGGATAATCGAAACGCGCTTGAAAGAACTGCTGGCCAAAATTGCCACTTAATACGGTTTTGAAACGCGAAGCGTGGCCGTTGAGGTTATACCTGACCACCCTTGCACCGCCCGCAAGGGCAGGTGTGTGCATCTCTTCATCTCGGCCCCGCCCAAGTTTTCTCCGGCTGAAATTGGGCGCTACTTCAAAGGCCTCACGTCGCGCCGACTCACCCAGGAGTTCCAGAGCCTTCGTCGTCAGTATGGGGGCGCAAATGCGACCTTGTGGACTGAAGGCTACTATAGCGGCACGCCGGTGCGAGACGGCCCGAACGGTGTCAGCGCCGAAACTATCCGGCAATACATTGAATAGTGTGACACTCCCCAGCCGCTAAAGCGGCGGGGCTTCTTGGGACACGCTCGGC
>CAYUFY010000599.1:0-2486 GCA_964443795.1 uncultured Anaerolineales bacterium
CTCTTCGTGAATGGAGAAACTGGCTTGCGACTGGCTGGCGACGATTTGAAAGATGACGGGCGCGCTCGCTTGGGGCGCCGGAGTTACGCTCGGGACTAGCCCGGGGGCCGCCGTGGGGTTGCCAATGATTTCGGCGCTAGCAAGCGGGGCGGGTGTAGCAGTCTTGAGGACCAACGGCACGGCCGTAATCGGCCCGCTGGAGGCCACCGTGTCGCGGAGCAAATAACTGGTTAGGGCAAACACGCCCAGGGCAATGACCAGCAACCCGCCCAAGCCAAAGACCGCCATATTTTTATTAGACATGAAAAGAGACTCCTTGAAAATTTTATCCGAGATTTAAGCCGGGGGATTATCGAGTACTGTCTCGCGGAACCAGCCAAAGAAAAATGACCCGGCGATGACGATCGCTGTGATAACCCCGATAACGAATAAATTACGAATGACTTGCCCCAAGCCAAAGAATGCCCCGCGCCCCGCGCCGTCATCTTCGGGACGCGCATCCCGTGGGGGAAACTGACCCCCGGCGGGCGGTTGCCCATCCGGCGCGAAATTCTCGCCGCCCGGCGGGTTGCCACGTCCTGCACGGAAGTTTCCCGCGCCCGCGCCGCCTCGGGCTTGCACCACGGCATAGGTTGCGCCAATCACGGCGGCCACGGCGATAAGAATAATGAGTAAACGTTTGATGAGATACATGGGATGACTTTCTGGAGATTATGATTTTTGTGACACGGCGCTTGGCACTTCTTTAACTGTCGCCATGCGCCCAAAGAGCGGCTTCCAAATAAAGCGCGTCACGCTCGCCACAATCCACTTCCAATGAATAGCGAGATGCACGGCGAAGATGATGAGCACCAGATTGGCTGTCAATTCGTGCACGCCGCGCCACGCGCCCCCGCCGGGCAGGGTGAAACCCAAGAGCGGCAGGGCCTCGCGCGAAATCATCACGCCCGAAAACGCCGCGACGGTAAAATCAAGAAACAGGGCGAGGTTCAAAAAGAGATTAAACCGTGTCTCGCCAGAAAGCCGCCCGAAGAAGCGGCGAAAGGTGTTGACGATCCAACTCCAGTGCAAAAGCAAGTGGATAATCACCGTCGCGCCGAGGGCGAGGCTGAGCCATTCGTGAATGGCGAGGCGGGTGCTGTTGGGCGAGAGCACCAGCACCATCGCCACAAAGATGCCAATATCAACCCATAGGTTGATCTCTTGACTGGATTTGACGTAGACCGGGAAGTAGTTGGGGGATTCATGGACTAATAACTCCTGAGTGGATAACTCACCTTACGCACTGTCACGCGAAGTGATGCGCGAGCGAAGCGAGACGCTTTGCGTCTACAATTAGCGTAGAGACTCCTCGCTACCGCTCGGAGTGACAGTCACAAAACACGCTCAACTGCGTAAGGCTCATGGTTCGCTCATTTTGAACATGGGAAACCGCCAATCGGGTACGATTGGCGGATGCCCAAGAAACCTACAGTCATTTCAGAACGCGTCGACGATATTCCATGGCTGATCGCTCAAATGCGCCACATGCAATTGGCTTCCCTGTTGGACAAGCACTTCACGCCACATGGCAACTGGCGCGGTCTGAGGCCGGGCGAACTGAGCGTGCTGTGGTTGACATATATCCTATCCGAGGGCGATCATCGGCTCAACCAGCTTGAGCCGTGGTGGGAAGCCCATCGGTTGACGCTCGCCAGTTGTTTGGGTGCCGAAACCCGGCGGGAAGACGCCAGTGATGATCACCTGGCGCATCTGCTGGACCTGCTCAGTGACGATGAGCACTGGGCCCGTTTCGAGCAGGCCTGTGCGCCGAGCCTGTTGTGCACCTACGGGCTGACGCCACGCTTTCACCGGGTGGATAGCACCAGCGCTAGCGGTTACGGACAGGTAACGCCTGACGGCCTGTTTCAGTTTGGCCACAGCAAGGACCATCGGCCGGATTTGCCGCAGGTCAAGATCAAGCTGACGACGCTGGACCCGCTGGGTTTGCCACTCGTCACCCAAATTGTGCCTGGCAATAGCAGTGATGATCCGCTGTATGTGCCGGTGATCCGTCAGGCACAGGCCTGCTTGACCGAGCGCGGGGTGACACACATCGGTGACAGCAAAATGGGCGCCCTGGATACTCGGGCCTACGTCCAGCACAGCGGCGATTACTATTTGCTACTGGTGCTGGACCAGCGCGGCTGCGGTCGGCGCAGTTACCCGGAAGAGGTCCCGCTCCAGGAAGCCGCCGCCGCCATTCTCACGCAATACGAAGTGACCGAGTTGTTGCAGGTCACGTATCACGCGCAAATCACCGAACGAACCGTGCGCGCCTATGGCGACTGGCCGGCCCGTACGCTCACGACCACCGACTATCAGCTGCAAGTGAAAGTCAAAGCCACGGCGTTGGCGCAGGCTATTCGGCGGCTCGGCTGGCGGGTCTATGCCACTAAGGAACGCCAATTAAATAACTTACCCATTTCTTGGTCAGCCATTCAAGA
>CAYUFY010000600.1:0-2480 GCA_964443795.1 uncultured Anaerolineales bacterium
TACAAAGTTACCACTACCGCTTTTTTTTCGCGAGCCAATCACTTTCCCTGCGCCTCAAGCCTTCCTCCTCACCCGCGTGGTGATGAAATCCAGCATCAACCGCGCGGCAATCAAGGTCGTGGCGCGGGCGCGGGTGTCATACAGCGGGTTCAGTTCGGCGATGTCTAAGGCGGCCATGTGGGGGGCCAGGTCGCGCACCAAATCCAGCACCTGTTGGGTCGTCAGGCCACCCGGTTCGGGCCAGCCCGTGCCGGGCGCCTCGCCGGGGTTAATCACATCCAAATCCACCGTCAAATACACCGCTTCGGTCCCCTCGCTCGCCCACGCCCACGCCTGCTCGGCCACTGCCCGCGCGCCCAACTCCGCGAACCGGGTCGCCGAAATGCGCCGCACCCCATACTCCTGCCCAATGGTGTATTGCTCCACCGTGGCATACCCGCGCAAGCCAATCTGCACCAGGTTGGGGCCTTTCAGCCGCTCCAGTTCCAGCGCGCGCCGCATGCCACTGCTCCCCGAATACATGCCCTGCCGCCGCGAACTGTGCATCAAATCATTGTGCGCGTCCACTTGAATCAATCCAATGCGCCCGGCGCGCGTGTCGTGCAGGGCCTTGATGCACGGATAACTAATGCTGTGATCGCCGCCCACAATCAGCGGCACATACCCGGCCTCCAGCGCCTGCCGCACCGCCGCGCAACTTTCGGCCACCATGGTCTCGGTCTCGGCATACGTCAATTCCACATCCCCCCAATCTGCCACTTCCACCGGCGATAAATCCACAATCCCCTCATCAACATCCGCGAACTTTCCATCGCGCAAGCGCCAATCGAACACGCCGCGAATGGCCTCGCGCAGGGCCGCCGGCGCAAAGCGCGCGCCCGGGTTGCCGATGCTCGTGGCTGAGTCGTGCGGTAGGCCGATATAGGCGAACCGGTGGGTGGGTGTTTGGCGAGGTTGCAAAAGATAAGTGGGCATGGGTGATTCCCTTCGTGGATGTTGTATCTTGTATGAATTGCGGATAACAACAAATTTACTGTAAGACCCTCCCCCGCGCAACCGGCTTGTTCCCACTTGGGTGCATTTCAGGTTCGGGCTAAAATGCTTTTTGCCTTGAGCCGGGAGAGATGGACGAGGAGGTGAGGTCCGCCCCACTCGTGCGATAATCGGCGCATGCGCTGGCTCCTGCGAACCCCCGCCCGCTGGTGGACTTTTACCCTCGTCACGCTGCTTGTCGGCGGCGCCTGGACTTGGTTCACCCGCGTCCCCGACGGATTGGGCGCCGCCCGCCTGCCCAGCCCGCGCGTGGGCTTTCCCGCCCCCAACCTCGATTTATCCGCGCTCGATGGGACCCGTGTCACCCTGGCTGATCTGCGTGGCCGCGCGGTCATCCTCAACCTCTGGGCCAGTTGGTGCGGCCCGTGTCGCGCCGAAATGCCCGAACTCCAAAAAATCCATCTCGCCAACCGCGACCGGGGGCTGATCATCGTTGCCGTCAATAGCACCTTTCAAGATAGCCTGCCCGACGCCCAGGCGTTTGTCGCCGAACTCGGCCTCACCTTCCCCATCCTGCTCGATACCGACGGCTCGGTCAGTCGGCGTTACCTGCTCCGCGCTCTGCCCAGCACTTTTTTCATTGATAAACATGGCCTCATTCAGGCCGTCATCATTGGCGGCCCCATGCGCGCCGCTACCTTGCAAACTCAGGTGGAAGAACTGCTGGCCGTGCCCTAATGTTTCCCATCCTGCAACTCGGCCCCCTCGCGCTCCAACTTCCCGGCCTTTTCATCTTGGCCGGCATCTGGCTGGGCCTGGCCCTCGCCGAGCAAGAAGCCCCGCGCTTCAATCTCCACCCCGACCGGCTCTACAACCTGGTTTTCATCGGCCTCGTCGTGGGTCTGGTCGCCGCGCGCCTGGTTTACGTTTGGCGCTATCCCGCCGCTTATCTCGCTGACCCGCTCGGCGTCTTCTCGCTCAACCCGGCGGCCCTCGCTCCCGCTCAGGGGGCGCTCTTCGGCCTGCTCGCCGCCTTTGTCTATGGCGCGCGCCGCGCTTTATCCCTGCGGCCCACCCTGGATGCGCTCGCCCCGGCCCTCGCGGCCATGGGCGTGGCGGTGGCGCTCGCGCACCTTTCCAGCGGCGATGCTTTCGGCGCCCCGGCCCGTTTGCCGTGGAGCATTTTCCTGTGGGAAGACTATCGCCACCCCTCGCAAATCTACGAACTCGCGGGGGCGGCTGGCACCCTGGGGGTGTGGGCCTGGCGGCGGGCGCGCCGCAGTTCCCCCGGTTTCAATTTTTTGCTCGTCGTGGCGCTCACCGCCAGCGCGCGGGTGGGCCTCGAAGCCTTTCGGGGTGATAGTTTTCTCATCCTCAATGGCCTGCGCGCCGCGCAAGTGTGGGGGCTGGTGATGGTAGCGGGATGTTTATTCTTGATGTGGCATTGGCGCGCCGATGAATAGCGTGAACCCGCCTGCGCGGACTAA
>CAYUFY010000601.1:0-2475 GCA_964443795.1 uncultured Anaerolineales bacterium
GTTCTTATCCCAGCAATGCCTTTTGGAAAATCGGGTCGGGTTCTTTGGCTGAAGCTTGTCAAAAACCCGCCTTATCCACCAGGGCTGGAAGCCCTGTGGCTTGCGGCGGGTTTCAATCGGTCAATATGCACCAACGGGAACGGCACATGCCCGAAGAAGGCTTTGCGCGCCAGCCACAACAACACCGTGCTGTCCTTGCCGATGGACCACAACATGCACAGGCTTTTGAAGTTGGCGTGGGCCTCGCGCAGGATGTAAATGCTGGTGGCCTCGAGGCGCTCCAGATGATCCATTAGGCCCGCTCCTGCACAATCCCTTGCGCCACCAAATACCTGCACACCGCCTCACCCCCCTGCGCCACCGACTGGTGCTCCGTGTCCACCACCAGTTCGGGCGCGCTGGGGGCCTCATAGGGTGATGACACCCCGGTGAACTGCGGCAACTCGCCCGCCCGCGCGCGGCGATACAGCCCCTTGGGGTCGCGTTGTTCGCACACCGCCAGCGGGCATTGCACGTAAATTTCCACAAACCCGCCCGGCGGCACCAATGCCCGCGCCCGGGCGCGGTCGGCGCGGAACGGGCTGATGAACGCGGTCAGCGCGATTAACCCGGCGGCATACAACAGCCGCGTCACTTCGCCCAAGCGGCGGATGTTCTCGGCCCGGTCGGTTTCGGTAAAGCCCAGGTCGCTATTCAAGCCCGTGCGGATCACATCCCCATCGAGCAGATACGTGTGCGCGCGGAAGTGCTGATGCAAGCGGGCTTCCACCGCGTTGGCCAACGTGGACTTGCCACTGCCCGACAGGCCGGTGAACCACAGCACGGCGGGCGCATGGCCGTTCAGCCGCGCCCGGTCGGCTGGGGTTAATGAGACTGGTTGTAAGTCAACTTCAAATGACATGAGGATACGAGATGATTTGGTAATTCGGCTGGCGGTTAAAACCGCGCCTACAAAACCCCTGAAGTTCGCCTTCACGGACTAAAAGTGCCAATGCGATTGGGTTAGCCCGCGTCGGTCAAAGACTTGGGGCTTGTGTTGCAATTCGCGTCGCATTGAATCGCCGGGAACAATGGTCGAATGCTATCTTGAGAGAAATACACCTGAGTATGCTTTGCCGTTCCGCTACCCCAACCAGCGTCGAACCGTGAGCCATTCACAAGGGCAGGCATTGCATCTGACCCACCAGGTCGGCTGGCTTAGCCCAAGCCTTCGGCTTGCAAGCGGGTCACCAGTGGCGAGTTGCCCAACTGCCCCCGCAACTGATTAACCGCTGCCAGCCGTTGCTCAATCTCATGGTCGAGCGTCTCGCGATGATCCCAATAATAAGCCAGGGCTGAGTAGATCTGGTCGAGGGTGAGATACGGAAACTGGAAATGCAATTCCTCGGGGCTCCACCCATAGGCCAGTTGGGCCAGCACCAATTCAATCACCTTCATGTTCGTCTCGGCAATCAGGGGCACTTCAGTCGCGTTCAAGATGATGTGTTCGTAGCGGGTTTCAACAGTGACACTCCCCGCGCACTTAAAGTGTGGGGGCTTCTTGGGACACGCTCGGCCTAGTGGCCCACGTTTTGTCCCACTGGTCTTGTCCAGACCAGTTCCAATTTTTATTCAGGATATTGATGGCGGCGTTGTGGTCGCGGTCGAGCGATAAACTACAAGCACATTGCACCCATCGATCTGAGAGAGAAAGATTTTCAAACTTTGCGCCACATTGCGAACAAGTTTTGGACGTATAGGCGGGGTTGACCAGAAGCAACTGGCGCCCAGCGTATGCTGCTTTGTGCGCGAGTTGCAATTTCAGGTAGCCCCAGCCGGCATCCAAAATGCTCTTAGCCAAGTGGCGATTTTTTACCAAGTTCCCGATTGGCAAATCTTCCAACGCAATCACGTCGTAGCGTTCAATCAAGCCATCGGCGAGTTTATTGAGAAAATCCTGGCGGCGATTGGCAATCGTTTCATGTTGGCGTTGCAGCGCGGCGACCGCTTTGCGCCGGTTGTGCCCGCCCAAGGTGCGGCGCGACACCCGCCGTTGCAAAATGCGGAGTCGCGCTTGCTCGGCACGATACCACTGTGGGTTTTCAATCGTCTCGCCATCGCTCGTCGCCAATAGGTGATGCACACCTACGTCTATGCCAACGGCTTGGCCGGTTGGCGCAAGCGGGTGGGGTTCGACTTCACAGGCAAAGCAGGCATACCAGTCGCCCGCCTTGCGAACCAGGCGAACTGTTTTGATTGCGCCTTCAAGGGGGCGATGCCAACGGACGCGCACCCGGCCAATGCCGGAAAGTTTCAAGCGCCGCCCATCGAGTCGAAAGCCATTCCCATATTCTTTCAGGCCAAACGAGTCAAAACGGTTGCGCCCCTTGAAGCGCGGATAGCCCGGCGTTTCCCCCGCCTGCACCCGGCGAAAGAAAGCGGCAAAGGCTTTGTCCAAATCCTGCACGACCACCTGCAAGATGTGGCTATGGACTT
>CAYUFY010000602.1:0-2473 GCA_964443795.1 uncultured Anaerolineales bacterium
TCGGGCTTAAGTCCACTTCCGCGAATTTCTCCACCAACTGATACAGCAAATCATTTTTCGAGAGTTTGGTCAGAATTTTTTCGAGTTGGAAGTTTTCGATAATCTCGCGCACGTTTCTGGAATAGCCGTTCAGGTAATTGCCGAAGTTGAGTTCGATATTCTTTGAATCTTGAGCCAATCGGCGCAGGTCAAAGAATGAGTGATTGTAGAAGTTGATATTCCCCGCCGCCTGACGCAAGACGGGAAGCATTTGGTCGTCATTGAGTTTCTTTTTGAATTGTCCATGCTGTTTTATAACAGCATCTTTTTTGGGTTCGAGCACCAGGTCAAGGCGGCGCAAGACCACAAACGGCAGGATCACATCCCCGTACTCGTGCGCCTTGAACGCGCCGCGCCGGATGTCGTCCGCGACGGTCCAGATGAAGTTGGCTTTTTCGGAGAAGTTGTTGGTCATGCCCTGATTCCCACAAGAAATAATTTTCCACTGGGGCGTTCGCTGGGGGGCGACGCCCGGTCAATTGTTACCGTGGCAATGAGTATACCGCCATTGGGTCAAATGCATTAACTGTCTCCCCTAAACATCTGCCCTGGCGCGGCGCTTTACCACAGCACCCTCGGCGAGCCGGCCTCGGAATTTTCGTCAATTCCAAAGAGTAGTTTGGTGCGGGCTTCCAGGCTGTTGGCCAGTGTGTCTGCCAGCCGCAAGGCGTTCAGGGCCTCGGTGTGGCTGTAGTAGGTTAGATACTGGCGCGCCAAGGCCGCTTCCCCGGCGGCGTAGAGCGTGTGCGCGGTTTTTTCAACCGCCGGTTGCTGGCCGATCAGCTTGGCTTCAAAGGCTTCCAAGACTTCGGTGATTTCCGGCAAGAACCGCGCGGGATGTTGCATGGTCAGGTAAAACAGGCGCTTGAAAACCTGGAACGCGGAAGGGGTGGATTCGATGGCTTGGGATACCGTGGATTGTTTGTCGGACGCATCGGCCACCGCTTTGATGGAAAGCGCCGATTCGCCGGCGGTCAGGTAGCGGTGTTTTTGATATTCCGGCGGCACCGCGCTGACGCCCAAATAAAATGGGACGAAGGGCGCGGACACAGCGGGCGACTGGGTGTGCCAGAGCATCCCCAGGTCGGGATGTAAATTCTGCCGCAACTGGATCACCTGACCATAGCCCGCGGTGTCCCCGGTCAGCTGGGGCGTGCGCAAGGCCCACATCAGGTCGCGCAGGGTGATTTTGCTGGCGCTCTGGGCGCGCTTCCGTAACTCTTGCTGTATCCACGCGGCGCCCGCCCACTGCATTTGGCCGTCGCCATAAATTGAATTGACATTGAAGGGGATTCCGCTGGCGGGGTCGTACCAACCCTGCTGAACAGCGAAGTCTATCAAGTTGGGCGAACCCCGGTAATCGGGGTGGTGCTGATAATCGAGCGGTATCTCGCCAATATATCCGGGGCGGGAGATGCGAAGATCATCCGCCCCGAGTCTTTCGGCCACCCACAGCCCTTGCCCGCCCGCCAACTCGATAACGACCCAGCCTTCGTGGTTATCGGCAAACAGGTGTGAGTTCCCACCATAGGTGGCGTAGCCGTATTGATTAATGAGACGGCCCACAAGCTCCACCGCCTCGCGCGCGGTCCTGGCCCTTTCCATGACCCGCCGCGCCAGATCGCTATAATTTAACCCGGTTTGCGGATTGGGAGTCATGGCCCGGAGTTCTTGGCGCGAGGGTGACCAAACATCCCGCCCGGCGACGTGATATTGATTCAGGCCGCCATTAATCAACGGCGCCGGCAAGCCCCGGTAAAAGGAATAATTCACGCCCATATATTTGGCGGTTTCCGGCACTTGGGGGATTTGAATTAGCCGCCCGGGGAAATTCGCCTGGTCGGTGACGCCCACTGTGAGGGTGGCCTGCGGGGGATGTTTCCGCGCTGGCACAATTTCCAGCCAGTGGCTGGAAGGCTCGTCGCCGTAGCCCGCCACCAGCACACAACCTTCGGCGCTTAGATTTTTGCCAACGTAAATGCTGTAGCTCATAATGATTATCCTGTTTGTGACACTCCCCAGCCGCTAAAGCGGCGGGGCTTCTTGGGACACGCTCGGCCCAGTGGCCCACGTTTTGTCCCACTGGGCCTGTCCAGCCCAGTTCGTACTTGGTTGTTGGCTACGTTGCATACTTCGACTAAGACGAAGTATATTGAGCGCAGCGTTGTGGTCGCGGTCTAACGACAAACCACACGCGCATTGCACCCAACGGTCGGCGAGAGAAAGATGCTCAAACATTGCGCCACACTGCGAGCAAGTCTTGGAGGTATAGGCGGGATTGACCAGAAGCAACTCGCGCCCAGCGTATTCTGCTTTGTGCGCGAGATGCAATTTCAGATAACCCCAACCCGCATCCACGCTTCGCGTGCTCTTAGACAGGTGGCGATTCCGCGCCAGGTTCACGATTGGCAAATCTTCCAGCGCAATCGAGTCG
>CAYUFY010000603.1:0-2470 GCA_964443795.1 uncultured Anaerolineales bacterium
CTGGATTGAGCAAGCCGGGCACGTCCCGCACATCGAGAAACCCGATGAAGTCGCGTCGGCCATCGTAGCGTTTTTGAGTCAGTCCTCGCCCTGACCCATGTTATGATCGCGCCATCAGGAGTTCCACTTATAAACCTCACCTTTCTCGGCACCGGCAACATCGGCGGCACGTTGGGCAAACATGGTGTTCGCCCTCCCTGCCGCCATGGGGGAGACCATCGCCCACCTTGCGCCACACCTCACTGGCAAGATTCTGATTGACACGACCAACAATATGCGCGGCGCACCCCAGTCTGTGGCTCACCTTACTGGCCGAAACCCCCTACTCGTCAGGCTCTACCGAACAGCACGATCCCACGTTGACGCAGTGGCTTCACCAACACATTCCGTAATCACCATGCTAATTAAATTTTCCTCTAGGCTTTATCGAGCCATTTACCTAGCCGTGATCCTAGCCTTGACCGCGTGCGCCTCTGCCGCGCCCGCAACCCTCACGCTCACTCCAATCCCACCCACCGCGTCTCGCGTTCCCCCGACAGTTACCCCCGCCCCGGCGGGTAAACGCGCCGTCACTTTCACCACCCCCGATGGAGTGACGCTCACCGGAACACTCTACGGTCAAGGCCGAGTCGCCGTGATTTTTTCCAACATGGGCGACCGTCACGAAGACACGTGGGCCGAGATGGCGCAAGTTGTGTCCGACACGGGCTATCTCGCGCTCACCTATGAGTTTCGCTATTGGGTCAATAACAAAATTGATAACGCCCTGGCGCAACATGTGGGCGATGACTTGAGCGCAGCGGTGACCTTTGTGCGCGACCAAGGCGCGGAGCAAGTGGTGTTGGTTGGCGCGAGTTTAGGCGGCATGGCCTCTGCCAAAGTGGGCGCCAGCGCCAAAGCCAACGCAGTCATCATGCTCGGCTCGCCCCTGAGCGCCCCGAGCATCAACTTGCGCGTGGAGTCAAGCGAACTGCAAGCCATCCTTGCGCCCAAACTTTTTATCACCAGCGAGAACGATAAGACGGTCGCCGCTTCCGCTTTGAAAGAGATGTATACCCTCGCGCGCGACCCCAAAGAACTCGAAGTGTATCCCGGCACAGCGCACGGCACCGATATTTTTAATTCTGACCAAGGGGCTAAGTTGCGCGACCGACTTTTGATCTTCATCATCACGCACGCCCCGGCGGATGGTTCTGCCCCCACGATTGCGCCGCCCCCCACGCCTATTCCCGCTCTGTTCACCGTGTATGGTGATGCGCCCATCGTGCCGCATGGCGCCTCGGGCGCCTGGGATGACCGTTATACCGACCCCGGCGCGGTGGTTTTCCATGCTGGGCTATTCCACATGTTCCGCAATGGTTTCCGTGATTGGCCTGCTTCGGTGCAAATTGGCTATGTGACCTCGCCCGATGGTTTAACTTGGACAAAACAAGATGATGAGCCGGTCTTGAAAACTGACGATGTCCCGTATGCCGGTGTGGCGGCGTTGGCTTCCAGCGTCCTCGTCGAAGACGATGGCACCTGGGTTTTATATTTCTATACGTGGCAATCCAAGAATTACCCGTCCGCGGGCGGCATTGGGCGCGCCACCGCCCCCGAGCCCACCGGCCCGTGGACAGTTGACCCGGAACTTGTTCTGCAACCCGGCGCGAGTGGCGCGTGGGATGGTCGGCATGTGTTAGCGCCCGATGTCTTTCGCACCGAGACGGGTTATGTGATGTACTACAGCGGTTATGGTTTAAGTGGGCAACAACAAATCGGACGCGCCACCTCCCCCGATGGCATTCATTGGACCAAGTACGACGACCCCACCACCACGACCGGGTTATACGCCGAAAGTGACCCGGTCTTGCAACCCGACGCCAAAGGCGCGTGGGATGATGGATGGGTACATCAAGCGCGCGTCCATCCCAACGGCGACGGGTGGGTGATGCTCTATCGCGGCACGCATGCCAATGGCACTAGCATGGCCTTGGGTTACGCCACCAGCGCCGACAGCATCCATTGGCAAAGGTCGTTGCTTAACCCAATTCTCAAGACCCCAGCCGTGAACGGGGCGCAGTATTTCTGGTTCACCAACAGCTTGTACCAGGACAATACTTATTTTCTTTTTTGGGAAGTTGACAAAGCCGAGAGCACCGAGATTTATCTGGCCACCCATACCGGTCTTTGGCCATAACCACGGGGCGGGGCTAATCAGCTTTCAATAAAACCAACCTGCTCATAGGCTCGTTCACTGTCCCAATAATTTGAGCGCAATCCCGCGCTTCATTTTGCGCTGGAAGACCAGCGTGACCCACAGCGCGCCGAGCGCATCCACGGTGGGCAGCACTTCGGGGCCACCCACCCACACCGGGCGCACGCCGATTTGCGCGATAAGCGTTTCGACCGTCGGGCGGTGTTCATTATCGGGGCCACAGTGAACTACCACCCGCTAGAAGCGGGTGGCTTCCGGCTTCGACGACTTGTT
>CAYUFY010000604.1:0-2467 GCA_964443795.1 uncultured Anaerolineales bacterium
ACCGTGCAATCCCGCTTGCGGCCAATGGGTAAGTTATTTAATTGGCGTTCCTAAGAGTGCGTCTGAAAATTACTTGGCTGTCGGTCAACGCCCCTTCGACTACGGCTTGGGCGCATTCCGAACGGAGCGAAGTGCAGTCGAGGAACGCGCCCAAGCCTCCGCTCAGGGCGCTCAGCGAATATTCAGACGCACACTAAGATTACGTTTGGCTAAGAAAGCAGGTGTTCCATGGTTCTTGAGACGAAATCATCCGGTGTCACTTCCCCCAATGCCGCCCTCACTCAATGGCCGCGCGCGCGGGTGTTGGCCGGGGTGCTGTATGGCTTCCTCGGCGGCGCGACCTATGCGGTGTTGACCACGACCATTGACGCGCTCACCATCCGCGATCTGCCACTGACGGTAGATGGAGGCCGGATGCTGAGTTTGATGGTGTTCGCCGGGGGCGGGTTCGCGTTGCTCGGGGCCATCACCGCGTGGTCGTGCGAGCGGGGGCGGGGGGTCATCATCGGGGCGTTGGTGTTGGCGCTGGTGGCGTTTGGTGGCACGCTTCTCACCGCCTCGAGCGCGGTGGTCACCAATTTGGTGCTGACTTTTTTTGCGCTCGGCCCGGTGGCCGCGGTGTGTTTCCCGCTAGTGTTCGTCCTGCGCTGGCTGGCGGATAAGCATGAAGCCGCGTTGAAGGAGTCTGGCGTGGCCCGGGCCAGCGCGATAGCGGTGTGCCTAACGGTGGCGCTGGCCCTGGGCGCGGTGCCGGGGGCCGCCGCGCGCCTGCCCGAGAAGGGGCACGCCACCGTAAATTTTGTCCACCAACTCGCGCAAAATTCGCAGACCGAATCAGCGCTCACGGCTTTGCCAGGATTTGCCGCGCATGCGGGCCAAACTTATTCTCTAACCGCGCGTCCGTCGCGGATTTCCACCGAAGGCTACGATGTAACCGTGATTTACCCTGATGGCTACCGGATTACCTGTACTGCCGTGGGCTACACCGGCCAGCGGACTTTTTTGCGCGGTTGTGCCGAGGGCAGTGAACCGCCTCGCTAAGAGCAACCGAGAGTAAAATGGGACGTAGTAATAAACAGTGAAATGTAAAGAGTAATCACCCGAGCCGCCACTTTTTACTTTTCAAGCTTCATTATTCACTCTCGGAGGTTATGCATGAGACTCTTACTTCGCTGGACTATTAACGCCATCGCTTTGTGGGTGGCCATTTCGTTCGTCCCCGGCATTCACTCGCCGGGGAGTATCGGCGCCATTTTGGAGTTGTTCTCCGGCACGCCCTCGCAAGCCGCCGTCAACGCCGCCGCCACCGGATTGCTGACCGTGTTCGGGTTGGCCTTCATCTTCGGGTTGGTCAATGCGTTAGTGCGCCCGCTCATCACATTCCTCACCTGCCCGCTGATTATCCTGACGCTGGGCCTCGGCACCTTGGTCGTCAATGCGCTCATGTTCTGGCTTACCAGCGCCATTTCGCAAACCATTGAGACCAACTTTAGGTATCCCATTGGCTTTACGGTGGATGGCTTCTGGGCCGCGTTTTTTGGCGCGCTGGTGGTCAGTGTGGTGAGCGTGGTCTTGAGCCTGTTTGTCAAAGATAAACGCGAATGGCGGCGGAAGAAATAGCACCGACTGGCCCGGAATACGCAATACGTATTGCGTAATTTGTAACCCTTGACCGATTTCACTTCTCTACTTGAAGCCTTAGAACACCGCACCGACGACGCCCTCGGCTCACTGGAGCAAGATGAACAGTGGGCCGAGGCGTTGGCTGTTTATCAGCGGGCGGGCGCGGAAATTGACGCGTTGGAAATTCCCCGGGCGGCTGAGGCGTATAAAAACGCGCGGCGTTTGCGGGCCTACTTGTATTTGCGCGAGGCCAACGCCTGGCGCGCCCTCGGGCGGCCCGCCGAGGCCGAGCCGCTCGGCCATCTCGAACTGGAGGCGGCCATGGCCTCCGGCGATTCGCTGTCCATCGCGCGGGCCATGTTCTCGCTCGGGGCCACCAGCCTCTCGAATGGCGAAATTGAGCGCGGCCTGAAATTCCTCGACGACTCCAAGCCGATGTTCGAGCATCAGGAGGATTTCGACCATCGGCAAGGTTTGGGGTGGTGGTACATTATTCAAGCCGATATCAGCAATGGCAACCTGGCGCGAACTGAGCCGCAATATGCGTTGGAGATGGCGAATAAGGCCCTGGAGATTTTGCGGCCGCTGAACAACTGGCCGGGCATTGCTCGCGCCCATGCGGCCCGCGCCAAAGCCAGTGAGCGCCTGGGGGATGCTGAGACCGCCAAGTTGGCTCGCACTGCGCAAAAGATGGCCGAGGAGATGATTAAGGTGAAAGCCTCAGGGGATGAGCATGAACATCCTCACCACGAGTCCGATTGACGAGGGAAAAGCTCTAACGCAAAGAACACGAAGAAACACAAAGACCACAAAGGTTTTACCCTCTCCCCTGCTCCCCCTCTCC
>CAYUFY010000605.1:0-2459 GCA_964443795.1 uncultured Anaerolineales bacterium
GAAGATTTCGCGCGCTATATCTATTTGCCCCGTCTGCGTGATTCAAGTGTTTTATTGGAGGCCATCCGGGAAGGCCTGGCCCTGCTGACTTGGCGACAAGATTCTTTTGCCTATGCTGATGACTATGATGCCACCAAAGGGCGCTATCTGGGCCTGCGTTGTGGGCAACGCCTCAATATCTCCGCCGACAATTCGGGCGGACTGCTGATCCAACCCGCCGTGGCCTTCCAGCAACAACAAGCCGAATTACCGGCCGCTGTGCCGCCGATAACTCCCCCGCCGGGTGACCCGGTTTCCCCGCCGACTGGGCCGCGGCCCACCGGGACAACGCCAAAGCCCGCGCCCGAAACCACAAAACCCAAACGCTTTCATGGGAGCGTTACGCTGGAGCCAACCCGCGTGGGGCGGGACGCCAGTCGGATCGCCGATGAAGTCATCGCGCATTTAGTGGGTTTGATGAATGCCAATGTGACCGTGACCTTGGAAATCGAAGCTGATATTCCCGAGGGCGCCCCCGACAACGTGGTGCGCATCGTGACCGAAAATAGCCGGACACTGAAGTTCACCAGCCAGGGATTTGAGAAGGAGTAAGCCGGCCGTTTGAAAACCACTCCCACCCAGGAGGTTTTCCGTCGTTAGTTTTGTCTTTGTCTAACAGCGTTTTCAGTCAGCCGCTCACTTGTGTTTTACTTGTGTGTCGGTTTCCTGGTTCAACGCCTCTTTGGGATGATCGCGTAACCACAGCCAACTTTCGGCCCGCAGCTGCGGTGGTATGAACTTCGATTGGGTTCGATGGTAATGCAGTTTCCAAAGGAGCGCCTCATCCGACAGGGACCGATAACCAACCTGGAAGTATTTCCGATACCCATTCACCTCCAACGCGGCGCTCAACGTCTCGTCCATGGCCTGGTCCCTGAGAAATTCGGCCCGACTCTTCTGGCGCGCCCAAGGTTCCCAGGGGGTTTGCTCTAGCCGTCCTAGCCAAACACAATATTCCGTCTCAATTTCCTGATAACCATAGCGCGCCCGCAGGATTTTCTTTTCAGCAAATTTCTCTGCGATCGCGCTCTGACTCCACACCTGCTGGGCCTCGGCCGCCGCCAGCGGGGCATCGTGGTAGGCCGCTCGAGAAAAAATGTGATAGATGCCAAATTCTGGCGCGAGTTGTTGAATATCTAATTGAGCTGGGTTCAGGCGTATTTCATGGGCGAGTTGGGTGGCCGTGTAGTATTCCGTCTCAAATTCCAAAAATTCTCCAAACGAAATCTCATACTGCTTGCTCTTCGCTGGCCCATACTCCAGGTCAATGTATATCCGATACGTGATCTGTTCCGGCTCCAAGGCGGCTGGCGCAATCCAATAAAGAGTCAAGTCTGGTGTTGGCAGGGCCGCCACGCGCGCCTGGTCTTCCGCGGCCGCTTGATCCCGTTTCTGATCCAGTGCTTCATCTTCAGCCTGCAATCGTGGAATCTCGGCTTCAACCCAGTGCATCGCTTTCGCTAAGCTTACAAAGTGGTTGTAATCCGATTTGAACCGCCCCGGCCGCTCGATGATGGGTTGCCACCCCAGTCCGTGCGCCTGGAGTTTGATCGTGGCCCGGTTAGGTGGCACCTCGGCTACAAATTCCCCGGTTTCCCTCCGTTGCCACGGAAACGTATAGTCGGTGAGTTTAATCGTTTTCACTTCCTGCTCGATCTGCAACTGAATCAATCTATCCCAAACCTGGCCTAGCGCCTCCTGGGCGCGTTGCTCATGGTCAGCCATCATTTTCCGTAAAATTGCTTCATGTGTCCGTAAGAAGATATAGAACTCTTCTGCGGCCTCGTTGGTCAACCGGAGGCGTTCATCCTCATGAATTTCCTGCCGGCGCGACTTCTCAGCCGATGGTTCTGGCGGCGCTACCGGCTTCTTGGGGTTTTTAGACCTTGAAACAGGTTCTAAGGAGAGCCGCGTCGTGCGCTCAATCACCGGAATCCCCGTCACCTTCCATTCTTGATGACTGAGAACGGTCTCAATCAATCTGACAGCCTCGGACGAGTTTATAGCCCCGATCCGGTGGTTGAGGTTATCCCACACCACCAAGCCTTCATGGAACCAGCGCCTCCAATCTGGTGCCTCTACCCACTCCGGACAACCTTTGGGCCGCGAGCGTGGGTAGCTGTCGGTTGCGGCGCTCTTATAAATATGCGCGCCCCACGTGCCAGAGGGTGGCTCACAGCGAGCGATGATGCCTTGGGCGAGCAAGCTGTGATGTTGCTCATCCTCACGCAAGTGGCTGGCATAGATAGTCTCGGCCGTTATGACCTGCCCGCAATAACGGCAAAAATGATCTTTCTGCGAGATGGTTTTGTCACATTTTGGACAGCGCATGGGAGTTACTCCTTCCATTTGTAAGTACAACTATTTCGACAATGTTAGATTAGCCTGAATCCTCATGAAATTGCTGAGTTTTCAAACGA
>CAYUFY010000606.1:0-2450 GCA_964443795.1 uncultured Anaerolineales bacterium
GGCGCCCACCTGACAGGTCTTTCAAATTCATCACTTACAAAGTTACCACTACCCCCGTTTGGATGCCCGCTAAAGGCGGGCGGGCATGACCGTGCATAACATGGTTAATTAAGTTGGATGAGCACTTGTTCGGCCTGATCGCGCCGCAGGGCAATGAGGGTGCCCCGCACCCGGTAGGCCACCGGGTCATTGAACATACTCGGCAACTCAACGGTGATGCCCGCCCCCGGCGTCAGCCCCAGATCCAACAAGCGGCGGCGTGTAAAACCTTGCAAGGAATCGGCGAGCGTGTGGATCGTGGCGTGTTGGCCGGGCGTGAGCGCGCTCAGCGGCTTCAGATTCTTGAGGCGCGGACGATCATCGGCGGCGACGGCAATGTTGGCCGCCACCACCGGCGCGAGTGTGTGCAGCGCATTGCCATCGGTGATGACTAGCCGTTGCGGCGTGGCTTCCAACACCTGGATGATTTGGCCGGGGCGCAACCCAATGGCGGCAATCTGGGCAAACAGCGTGGCCGGTTCATCTTCGATGTGGATGACGCGGGCGGCGGTGTGGAGCGGCCAGGCAGTGAGCGGTTGGGCAGGGAGCCGCGCGAGTTCACCGGTCGGGGTGGGGATGGGGTCGCCGTGCGGGTCGAGGGTGGGATACCCAAGGGCCGCCTCCAACGCTTCGAGCGCTTGCGGTGCCTGTTCGTGTTCTCGGCGTTCGGCTTCGGCATGAATCTGGGTCAGGGGCATGCGGGCCTCGTCGGCCAGATAGCGCTCCCAGAGCCGATGGGCCCGGATCACGCCGAGGGCCACCCGCGCCCCCTCGGGGGTGAGGCGCAAGCCATCGGCCACCGACTGGGCTAAGCCTTCTTGTTCCATTTGGGCGGCCAGCTTGACCGCGTTCGCTGGTGTGAGCCGGAGCGCGCCGCAGAGCGATTCGAGCGTGGCGCGCTGGCCACGCCATTCGCAGGTGTGCAAATGTTTGAGCGCATCTTCGACTTGCGCGCGATGTTGAAGCGCCATCAGCTGGCGCCAGCGCGCCAGCCCGCCGGTTCGCGGCCAGACCAGAAAGATGCCGAACACCACACCGGTTAGTAAAATCAACTCAATCCACATGGCTTATTCCTTGGCTCACTTGATTTCCACAAACACCTGGTCGGTCACTTCTTTGCCGAGCGCATGCGTTTTGGTCTCTTTGCCAACGCGCACATGGAGCGGCCCGGCAAAGGGCGCTTTGGTGGCGATGGTGAGGGTGGCTTTGGGGGTGATGCCCAACTCCGCGAGATAACGCAGAAAGGCCGGGTCGGAGTCGCTCACCCGCGTCACGCGGACGATTTGCCCGGCTTCGGTTTGGGTAAGCGTGAGGCGGCTGATCTGGACAACCGTGCCATCCTTGGCCGGGATCGGGTCGCCGTGCGGGTCAATGGTCGGGTCGCCGAGCAGGGCGCAGATTTTGTCCTCGAACTCTTCTGAGATGACATGCTCCAGTTTTTCAGCTTCGGCGTCCACCTTGTCCCACTCAAAGCCGAGCGACTCCGCCAAATAAAGCTCGATGAGGCGATGATGGCGAATGATTTCGAGTGCGATTTTCCGCCCCGCCGGGGTGAGCGAGACCCCGCGATGCCGTTCGTAATGCACCAGTTTGGGCTTGTCGTCCGCGAGTTTTTGGAGCATGCCGGTGACGGACGCGGGTTTGACGCTCAGGCGTTCGGCCAGCGCCGAGGTGGAAGCCTGACCATAATCTTCTTCCAGTTCGTAAATAGCTTTGAGATAGTCTTCGACAGCATGAGACAGCATGAGGGCGCTCCGGATATTTCTGTATGGCAAAGATATAATTTAGTCTAGGCTAAATTATTCATTAGTATAATCGAAATTTTGTGACTGTCAAGGGGGTTCCAGCGACCTGCCAGATGGGCACGGTCAAACGCTTGTTTTACCGAGGGCCGAGCACACCGGGGTTGAAGTTGGTCGGCGATTCCCGGAAGGGTTTGCAGAATTTGGAAGGAACGCTTGAGTGAGTATAATGACACGCATGCTGAAAAAACTGGAGCAAGCGGTTGCCCGGCCAGATGACCAACCCGGCGGGGGTGGCGCTCAGGAGCAGGAAAGATGTTGACGATCTCGGCGGCGCATTGGCAAACGATCGTGCTACACTTGCGCCGCGAATTGCCCAACGAAGCCTGCGGCTTGCTCGGTGGCCGGGCGGGGGTGGTCCACAAGGTTTACCTGATCGAAAACGAATTACACACCCCGTGGGAATATCGCATGGAGCCAACGGCGCAAGTGCGCGCCATGCTGGCGATGGACGCCGAAGATTTGGAATTGGTGGGTATTTTTCACTCGCATCCCAACGGGCCACCCCAGCCCTCGGCGACGGATGTGGCCCAGGCGTATTACCCCGAAGCCGTTTATCTGATTTGCGCGCCGGATGAGCGCGGGGAGTGGCACGCGCGCGGCTTCAAG
>CAYUFY010000607.1:0-2446 GCA_964443795.1 uncultured Anaerolineales bacterium
TAGTTGCGCGCGTGGCCGACCACCACTTGAATGAGGCTGGCGAGGACGACGAGCAACAACACCGTGGTGCCGAAGACAAAGCGGGTTTGGATGCTCCCGCGATTGAACACGCCCGCGATGCGTTGGCGCGTGAGGGGTTGTGGCTGTTCGGGGTTGAGCGTGTCAATCGCCGCGCCGCGCAACATGGAGCGCGCGGGCAGATAGGCCGCGAGGGCGCAGAGGAGCGGGGAAATCACCAACGCCGCCACGCCGTTCACCATCCCCGCGCGCAGGGTACGGAACGTGGCGGCATAGATGGGAAAATCCGCGAAACCCATGGCGTTGCCGCCAAACGTGAGCGTGATAATGAGAATGAAGCCCGCGCCCGCGACGATGCCAATGACCGAACCAAAAACGCCGATGAGCACCGCCTCGCCCACCACCACCCACGTCGCTTGGCGGCGGGTCATGCCCACCGCGCGCAGTTGGCCCAGCTCGCGGCGGCGCTCGTGCAAGCCGATGAGCGTGGTGTTGAACACGCCCAACGCGGCGGCGAGGACGGCAAAGAGCAGGATGCCATTGAACAACACCGGAATAAGGTCGAAGACCTGAAGAATGACGTGGCTGAGGTCGTCAATCTCGATGACGTAGAGACCACGCTGTTGGATGAACGTCTCGAGGTCGGCAAAGAACGCGTCGGGGTCGGCGCCGGGTTGGGCTTGCACGGTGAGCATAAACGGAGAGCCGCTGTCAAAATCGTCGCGGGCGGCCTCACTGATGAGGGTCAAACCAGCCGCCGGTTGGCCGATACCGGCGATGACACACGCTACATTTTTGCCGAGCGGCGAGGTGACGGTGATGGTGTCGTAGAGTTGGGCGTTATTGCGCTGGGCGACAAACGGCGCGACCAACACGCCGCACCCGTTTTCCATGAGCGGGAAGGCATGTTCCCAATCGCCCTCGGTGAACGTGAAGTAGATGTCTTTGAGATGGTCGCGCAAGGCGACGGGGCTCAGCATAAACGAGGAGGTCACGTCACCGATGCCGGATAATTCGCGGACGCTGACGTAGCCGGTCGGGACGATGAAAGCGCGCCCGGCGAATTCGGTTTGCAGGTCGGTGATGTCGGCGGGCAACAGGCGGAGCGAGGCCTCGGTGTTGTAGGCCGCCAAGCCCGCCTGCATATCGAACGTGGTGATGACGGCAATGCGCTGGGCGCTTAACCCTTCAAGTTTCGGGCGAACCAATTCTTGCGCGTAAAAGACGCTGGCTCCGGTCAGGGTAATGATAAGCGTGATACTCACGGTCAGGGTAACGGCGGTGATGAGCGTGCGGGCCCGCGCCCGGCGCAGGTTATCGGCCATGAGCAAGCCGGTGGCCCCTGCCTGTTGGAGGAGTAAACGGCTGAGGGCGGAGAACACGTCAAGCGCGGCGGGGAGCGCCACCGCCAACAGGCCCAGCCACAACGCCGACAGTAACAGCACGCCATACATATCCAACGGCGGCGCGAGGTTGGGCGGGCGGATGAGTAAGAGGAAGGGCGTGAGGAGAAGAAGAACCGTAAAGCGTGAAGCGTGAGGCGTGGGGCGAGCGGTCGCTTCGGGGGCTTTGAGGGCGGCGAGTGGCGAGACACGCGCGGCATTGAGCGCGGGTACGAGCATGGCGAGGAGCGGCACGCCGAGGCCGAGGCCAATCGCCAGCGCATACGTCTCCAGCGAGGTCGCGCGCTCGACAAAGGTGTTGAAGAAATCGCTGGTGGCGCGCAGGAAGGCGATGAACCCGCGCCCCATGAGTTGCCCCACCACCAAGCCCACGCCCGTGCCCAACACGCCGATGAGGGTGGCCTCGGCCAACGCGAGGCGAAGGATTTGCGCGCGGGTGGTGCCGAGCGTTCGGAGCGTGCCGAGTTGCTGGCGGCGTTGGGTGAACGACATCGCAAAGGTATTGAAGATGAGGAAGCCCACCGCCAGGCTGATACTGACCCCGACCATTTTTATCCACGACGCGATTTCACCAAACGCGGCGGCGATGGTGTGTACGTCTTCATTTTGGAGAATGAGGCCCAGAACCGCCGCGCCAATGTAATCGCTGGCAATGGTGGTGGCCACGCCGATGGCAACGGCCAGCACCGAGAGCAGAAACCGCGTGCGCTGTTCTTGGATGACGCGGGCAAGTAAGAAGAGCGTGAACGAGGTGGGCAGGTCGCGTTCCGGTTCGCCTTCTTCGCGGAGCGCGGAGGCCGGTTGCAGAGTCAATTGTTCCGAGCGCGTCGCGTCCATCACATCCATCGCGGCGGCTTGCTTGGCGGGCCAATACGCGGCCAGCGCGGCCACCAGCGGGGCGATGAATAAACACGCCAGCGCGGCTTTGCTCATTTCAAGCAAAGCCCCCGAGAGCGTGTCAACCCATTGTTGACCACTATAGTCAATGCCCAGCGAGGCCATCCCGTTGTTCCCCACGAGCAGGA
>CAYUFY010000608.1:0-2446 GCA_964443795.1 uncultured Anaerolineales bacterium
CGTCACTGCGGCCGCTCGCGGCTTGCAGGGTGTCGAAGTCAAACGAGCGGCCAATCACCGCCGCCGTGCTGAGCAGTTGTTGACCGGCCTCGCCCGCCGTTGCCAGCCGCGCCTGAAGCAAACCGCGCACGCCAGCGGGCAAAGGCCACGCGTCGTCTAAGTGCGCGCGTTGTAAAGTTGCGAGATACTCGACAAGGAAGAGCGGTAATCCCTCGGTCTCACGATACAACCGCTCGACCAGGGCGGCGTTGGTCGCCGATGGGAGGGTGGCCTGAATCAATTCTGCGACCGCCGCCGGATTGAGCCGCTCCAGTGCGATGTGTTGCGCCAGCCCGGCCCGTTGGGCTTCGGCCAACAACCGCCGCAGGCGCTGATAGCCCGGCGTGCCCTCCACGCGCCACGTCACCAGGAGGCACAACCGCTGGCCGCGCAATCGGCGTGTCAGGTAGGTGAACAAGTCCAGCGAGGCTTCGTCCATCCAGTGGATGTCATCCATGAACACGACCGTCGGCTGGGCGGCGCTCAGCGCTAACAGACTCTGCGCCACGCTTTCAAAGAACCGGCTTTGCGCGCCCGGGCCGTCGAGCGCCAGCCCAGGCGGCACGCCGGGGCGCAGGTCGGCTAACTCGGGTAGCAGACGCGCGGCCTCGCTCAACCAGCGCGCGTCGAGGTGTTGGAGCCGCGCCCGGGCGGTGGGCTGACCAAGCGCCGACCGGAGGGTCTCGACGAATGACCCATAGGCCAGATTGCGCTCGCCCTCATAACAGTGCGCCGTCACCACCACCGCCCCTTGCTCGCGCGCGTGCGTCAGAAATGCCTCTGCCAGCCGCGTCTTGCCAATCCCCGCCTCGCCCTCCAACACAATCAAGCGCCCATCAGACTGAATGGCTGAGTAAGCGTTGAGCAACGTCTCCCATTCGGACGAGCGACCGACGAGGGGATAGCCCGTCGGTTGACCACCGACGGTTGAGGCCTGGCCGCTCTCCGGCGCGGTCGGGCGGTGATCGGTGGTTGGTGACGGTAACGCGTGTTCAGCGATTTGATTCGCTTTGATGGCCTCATACAGCTGGGTGGTTTCTTCCAACGGTGGCACGCCCAGTTCTTCGTCAAGGATGCGGAGGCACTCTTGATACTGGCGCAGAGCGGCGGCCCGCTGGTCGGCTTGGGCATAGAGCAACATTAATTGGCAATGGGCCGGTTCGTGCATGGGGTCAAGCGCCAACCAGCGCCGGGCGTGTTGGATGGCGGTCGCGTGGTCGCCCGCCTCAGCGTGACACCGGACGAGTTTCTCCAGCGCCTCGGCCAACTCGCGGCGCAAGCTCTCACCCTGGAAAAATTGCCAGTCGTCGAAAGCGGGGCTATCGCGCAGGGTAAAGCCGGAAAGAAAATCATCGCGGTACAAGGTCACGGCTTCGGTCAGAGGGCGCTGGCAGGCCGCGCAGACCGCGTGGGCCGGATGCCCATGCGACTGGCACTCCGCCAGGCGGCGGTGGAACTCGTCCACATCTACCCAGATGGCCTCCCCACGTTCTAGCCTCACCAGTTCGCGGTCAATCTTCAACGCCTCCCCACCCAGCGCCTTGTTCAACACCGAGAGGGTGCGGCGGAGGGCGGCGCTGGCTTTGGTGGCCTCGGCTTCAGGCCAGAACCACGCGGCCAGGCGCTCGCGGCTTTGGGCTTCGCCCGTCACGATGAGATAGGCGGCCAGCGCCGTCGCTTTGCGGGTGTCTACGTCAATGGGGACGCCGTCGAGTTCGATGTGCGGCGCACCCAGGAAATAAAACGTCAGGCGCGATTTGAGCATAGCGCCATTTTACTTGAAATCAAACCGGATGGATCCACTTTCGTAACGCTTCTCGTAACGTTATCGGAACGCTTGGGGAGTAAAGTGCAAGCATAGACCCGGAGGTAAACCATGTCTAACATTCAAAGACAGACTCAACAACAATTAGGAACGATGGGCGACGCCGCGGTAGATGGCCTGTTGGCCGGAGCGCTGGCGGGCGCAGTGATGGCCGCTTATTTGGTGGTGGCCGGCGTCGTGCAAGGCGAGGCGCTGGGAACCATGCTGGCGCGGTTTGACCCACAGGCCGCCGCCTCGCCGGTTGTGGGCTTGTTCACGCATTTGGCCGTGGCCAGCGTATATGGCGCAATCTTCGGCCTCGGTTGGCGAGCGATAAGCCGGGTGTGGCCGCAGAGATTCGTTTGGCTGGCGGGCTTAGTTTACGGCCTGCTCTTGCTGGGGTTGGCCCAGACTTTGCTCCTGCCCGGCGCGGTCTCGGCCTTGCGCGTCATCGCGCCCTTACATTTCGCTCTGGCTCACGGCTTGTACGGGTTGGCGCTGGGGTTCGGCTTGGCCCAGCGCCAGCGTAAAGATGTACCCCTGTAGTCTGGGTAGTGGTAACAAAGTAAGTGATGGTGCGCTAGACCTGTCAGGTGGGCGCAT
>CAYUFY010000609.1:0-2436 GCA_964443795.1 uncultured Anaerolineales bacterium
AGCGTTTTTACGGGCCAGCCGTATATGCCGCAGTTAAATGGCTAGGCAGTTACACTGGATAGAGTATATCGTAATTGAGCCAGCCAACTTGGTCGTTGTTCCCAGCTACGAAAGCTGTTTGTCTTTTTGGAGAAATTCCAAAATGCGCGTGTTCACCAATTCGGGTTGGTCAAAGTTCAGCGCATGACCCGCATTGGGAATGAGGTGGGTTTCGAGCGTTGGGATGAATTGCGTCGCGCGTTTGAGCGCGGCCTGCGGGTTGTAAATAATTTCGCGTTCGCCGAGCAAGAGCAACGTGGGTGCGGCGATTTGCTTTAGCATGGCTTCCGTGGCAACGGGTGGGGAAAACATTTGATACTGAAAATCGTTCGGGGTAAAAAGTTGTTTGATGATCGGCGCAAGGTGCGGGGAAGCGGCCCCTAACATCCACCGTTGCCGCGTGGGGGCCGAGAGAAACGGCGTGAACATCGCCGCCGCAATCCGCATATAAAACTGGGGTCGCAAGGGCAACAACGAGGCCGGCGATAGCAGGATGAGGTTGCGCACGCGCTCGGGCGCGGCGGCCGCATACGCCAGTGCGTGCGCCCCACCCGCTGACAAGCCGCCGATGGACACGCGCTTCAGGCCTAACCCCGCCAATATTTCCCGCAACCAGTCCACAAAAACGGCTTGTTGTTTGAGCGGGCGGAGGCTGATGGTTTTGCCCATATCGCCGGGGAGGTCGGGCGCATAGATGCGATACGTTTGGCTCAACGCGGCGATGTTGGGATACCACATGGTGGAACTGACCGCCGCGCCCGGCAACAACACCAGCGGCGGCGCGTCCAGCGGGCCGCAGGCATTGACGTGGGCCGGGCCAAACTGTGTGGAGAGGGTTAGCGCTTCCACTGGCCCGGGCCACAACGCCAGCGTCGCATCGTAGGCGGCGAAGTAGCGGGCTTGACCAGCGGGGGTTTTGAACATGGAGGGTGCCGGTGATGTCATTTTCATTTACTCCGATTGGGATATTCCGCCGCGTGCCGCTCGATGATTTCCACCGCCCGCGCCACGCCATTCTCCGCGCGGATTTTCTCGCCGAGCGCGGCGGCCCGCGCCCGCAGGGATTCGTCGTTAACCGCGACGTTAATCGCTCCCGCTAATTTTTCGGCAGTGAGCTTTTTCATCTCCGGTGCGCGCGGCCCAACGCCCAACATCTCCACCCGCTCCGCCCACGCGATTTGGTCGCCCGCAAACGGGGTGACGATGTTGGGCACGCCCGCGCGAAATCCAGCCGCCGTGGTGCCCGCCCCGCCGTGATGCACCACCGCCGCCACACGCGGGAACAGCCAGTTGTGCGGCACGTTATCCACAAACAATACATTGGGCGGCGTGGCTTGGCGCGTGAGGCCGCCCCACCCGGCGGCCAGCACGCCGCGCTGGCCACTCAATTCCAGCGCGCGCAGAGCAAGTTGGGTCTGCCGTTCGGGGTTGTCGGTGCCCATACTCCCAAAGCCGATATAAATGGGCGGCGACCCGCTCTCTAAAAATTGCGCTAACTCCGGCGCGGGTTGCCAATCCGGTGGGCTGTCCAAAAACCAATAGCCCGTGACGTGCTGATATTCATCCCAGTCGGCGGGCTTGGGGATGACGTGGGCACTGAAGCCATAGACCCAGGGCGTACCCAGCGCGCGGGTCTGCGCCAGCACCTCCCCAAACGAGCGCCACGCCCGCAAGCCCAACTTTTTGCGTAACGGGTTCGTTATCGGTCTGCCCAGCGCGCTCCACAAGACCCCATGCATCAGCCAATGCGTGAAGGCGTTGTAGCCACCGCCCAGCGAAAAACGTGACAGAGAGAAGAAGGACGGAAACGCGCGGGTCGGCGCAAACGGCAGGGGCACGGCAAAGACCGCCGGAACGCCGCGCAGGCTGACGGCCTCCAACGCGCCACTGGAAGTGGGGCTTTGAATGACCAAATCCGCCCCTTGGATGGCGGCCCACACCGCGTCTTGCCCTTCGGCGTTTTCGCGCGTCATGTCGCGCATGACCCGCATCAGCCGGATAAAATTGCGGCTCTTGATCACGACCTGAGTTTCTGGCCGTTGCGTAAACTCCTGTATATCGAAAGGGGTGGGGTGCGCCTGCACGCCATAGCCCTGTATCCACTCGGTGTAGCTGTAGGACGTGGCGAGCGTGACTTGATGCCCCGCGCTTTGCAAGCCCACGGCCAACGCCAAATAAGGTTGAATATCGCCGCGCGTGCCGTGGGAGGTGATGACGATTTTCATTGCCCCAACCCCGCCTCGCGCGCGCGCATAATCGCTTGCACCCGGTCGGCCACTTGCAACTTACTGAAGATATTGGAGACGTAGTTGCTGACCGTCTTCACGCTCAGGTCGAGGCGGGCGGCAATTTCGGCATTCGTCGCCCCGGCCACAATCCCATCCAACACCGCGCGTT
>CAYUFY010000610.1:0-2435 GCA_964443795.1 uncultured Anaerolineales bacterium
TTCAGGTATTGCCCGTCGGTGCTGTTGCCGCAGTGCGCGACCAGATCAATTTCCAGGAACCCTGGGCGTTGGGCATCCCATTCGGTAAAGGTGCGGACGGGGATGAGCGCTTTGAGCAAACTCCCCGGTTTGGTGGTACTCAAGCCGTGAGCTGACGGGAGGCGGAACGGGCGTAAACAGCGATCAATGCTGGCGGAGCTAATCGTCAGCAGGCGGGCTTTGGTCTCTGGGGCGAGCGTGATTTCTTGGCAGCGTTCCAGTACCCGAATCGCTTCGGGCAAGTAGGGTTGGAGCCGTTTGGAGCACAGATGCCCATAGATTTCCCAGATTTGCACCAAAGCGGTCACCACCTCCCCCCGATAGCGGGCGGGATAGGTCGTGGTTTTTCGTTTAAAGAGGTTTTGACTTGGTTTAGCGTGTTTGAGTGCGCGAATCACATATTTCCGATGGTAGTCACTACTGGCGACTAGCTCATCCAAGATTTTCTGCTTTTCAGTCTTGTTCGCTTTCAGGTATCTGGGCCGCACCATGTCTAATAATTCTCGCTTGCTTTTCAGGCTCATCATGTCGCTCCTCCGATTGGCTGAATCGCCGCTCGGAAAGTAACATCTTTCTTGATGCAACGTACCTCCTCATAGTAACATTTCCCGTGATGCAATTCGGGGGATGCCGAAAAGCAGGCCAGTGTGGGTTCCGGTGAGGACCGATTCTTCGACCACGCCGTTTTCGCCGATGAACTGATCGCGCAACTCAAAATTGGCATCGGGCACGGCCTCGAACAGGCTGGTGTAGAAATATGTCACTCGGTCACGGCCTGCAAAGGTTTCACCGGTGGCCATGAGGATGTAGGTGGGGTTGGCGCAGAGGGTGTCGAGCAGGCCGGGCACCGAGCGCCGGTTTTCGGCGAGGACGTGCTTTTGCCAGAGACGTTTGATGTAGTGGAGGGACATAGGTTTCAGGTTCCGGGTTTCGGGTTAGCAGTTTACGGCCCGACGGTGATGAGGTCTTTGAGCAGGCCGAAGGCAGCAATTCCAAATTTGAATGACTTGTGGGGGAGGGTAGGCATTTGGAGGCTCATTTACAAGGTCGCTACCCAATTTTGTGGGTTTTCTATGGCGCGAGTGGGGGAAGCTAATCGTCGAATGTGCCAAATTTGGAATTGCTGATGACATCGCCGATGCCACGGACGTTGTTGATTTGTTCGATGCTGGTGAATGGACCGTTGGTGGTGCGGTAGTCAATAATACGCTGGGCGAGGGCCGGGCCGATGCGCGGGAGGGTTTCGAGTTCGGCGAGAGTGGCGGTGTTGATATTAATTTTTCCGCCGACCGCGGCAGGCGCGGCAGTGGGTTGGGGGGCGAGAGTCGCGGTGGGCGCGGGGGTGAGGGATGGGGTGCTGGGGCCAACGGTCACGGTTGGGGCGGGGGTCCGCGTGGGGGGCGGATTGGTCGGGGTCGGGGGCATCTCCGGGATGACAAGGGCCATGCCATCAACGACGGTTTGCGCGAGGTTGAGGCGGGCGAGGTCGGCCCGGGCGCTGGCCCCGCCCGCGGCGGCGAGGGCCTCCTGCACGATGCTCCCGGGGGCCAGCGCGTAAACGCCGGGGTTGACCACCGCGCCGGTGATGTGGACCCGCAGTAGGCGCGGGGTGGGCGGCTCCAGCAATTCCGCCGGATGACCGGCCGGGCGCTTGGCGGCGACGAGCAACACCCCGACGACGAACAAGCTGAAAAACATTCCGAGGGCCAAGTCTTTGAGACGGTTCAGCATGATGGGGGATTATAATGCGGGATGTTGATGCAACCAAAAGGAGACCGTATGCCTAAAGATTACAGTTTGGAAGTAACCCCCGCCAACGCGCAACGCCGCGCCGAGAATGCCCAGAGTGAGGAGTGGACGCGCGACTTTTTGCGCCGCGCCCAGATCGGCCACATGGCAACACTGTGGGACGACCAGCCGTTTATCACGCCCACCAATTTTTGGTACGATGCCGAGCGGCACACGATTTATTTTCATTCGAATATTGTCGGACGGGTGCGCGCCAACAGCGACCACCACGCGCGGGTGTGTTTCGAAGCCTGTGAATACGGGCGGTTGTTGCCGAGCAATATCGCGTTGGAGTTTAGCATTCAGTATGAAAGCGCGGTAGTGTTCGGTACGGCGCGGGTGCTGGAAGACCCTGAGGATAAAAAGCGGGCGTTATACGGCCTGATTGAAAAATACTTTCCGACCATGCACCCCGGGCGCGAGTATCGGCCCATCACCGACAAAGAGTTGCAACGCACCAGCGTGTATGCCATTCAGGTGGAGAGCTGGAGCGGCAAGCGCAACTGGGCCGAGCAGGCCGACCAAAGCGATGACTGGCCGAGGTTGGCGGATGGCTTAGGATTTGTCCAAAAATAAGTTAATCAATTTGGATTGGGTCGAATGGTGTA
>CAYUFY010000611.1:0-2435 GCA_964443795.1 uncultured Anaerolineales bacterium
ATGAGTGCGGCGCGCAACCGCGCCAATGGATGCCGCGCCAATTCGACGAGTAGGGCGACGGGGGGAAAGGGCGGCGGCGGCTCGATGGGGCGCAAGCGCGCCAAGTGGCGCACGCCAAGCCGATGCAGTTCGACAACGAGGGCTTCATCGAGGTCAGCCGTATTCGTGACGAGCGGCGATAAGTTCATGCGCTTTTCAAGACCTAATGGGAAACGCCATCATCGCGGAGGCCGTTGCAGTAGTTCCAGACGCGTTGGACGATGGCGGTGCTCATCCTTCCCCCAAGGCCCCAAAATAAAATCTGTCGTTTTCTGGGTCAATTGCAAAACGCATTTTCTCTAAACAGCCCTGCATCCCCAATACACATGGCAATTCATCGTTCCCTTGATCAGCAGGCAGTTTCGGGACGAAAGCGGTGACTTCAAGGATGATGCCCTGACCTTCAATTGCTAAAAACTCAAGCGAGATATTGTGGAGTGTCCCTTTTAACGACATCTTTCGCCACCCAATCGAATCTTGGGCAGGGATGCCTTTTTCAGGCGAAAGGCCAAGTTTCTGAGCTAATGGAGGCGGACAAATAAAAAACACCCCGCCCGTATCTATGAACGCGGAGATTTCGTATTTCCCAACCACAATCGGAAGTACAATCCGAGGCGTTGTCTCCGCAGAGGTAGCTGGGCGATACTCATAGAGCATGGCTCCCGTCGTAAAATCTGTTCCGTCAAAACGCCTAAGGGTCATCAGAAAATCTTGGTGAAGAAGATGCCCTGAGGGGCGGAGAAGCGTTCGGTTATTTCAGTAAACGACTGGGCGGTAGCCAGCAATTGCCCATTCCGTAAGGCAATCCATTGCCCGCGATACAAGGCCGAGTTCTGTTTCATCCACAGGTGATTAGCGCGCAGGTCAGGGCGGGGGGGCAAATCGCGGGCGATTATTTTGGGCGGCGCTAACACGCGGGCATATTTTTGCAGTTCGGCATGGGTTGGGTAACGCTCTGCCCCTAACTGCGATAACTCCCGCGCCAAGCCGTGCGCCTCCGCTTGTAACGCCCATTGCACCGCCAACAAAATATCAGCGGCGGTTCGCATCGCCCAATCTATTTGCCGATACGCGGCCAAATAACCCGCTTCGTTGCTTTGGTCGGCGGCGAGTTGCAGGAGCGCCATTTGATAGTCGGGCGCAGAGGCGGATGTGGGCGCAAGTAGCATCGCCCAATAGTCTGGGCGCTTGTCTGAAGTGCCACTCTCCCACATAGGCCAATCTGCCAGCGTGGCGTTGACGCGGGCACGCGGTGGTTGGCAGTCTTTCTCCGTAGCGCGCGGCGAGACATCAACTGGCTCTGAAAAAGTAGTCGTCGAGTAAAGCAGGGTCATGGTCGTTTGCCCTTTAGGATGGTTTGAATACTTGAAGCGCCTCAGGGAGTAAGCACCATCGAAAGGCGTTGTAAATAGCGGCGTGGTAGCGATCACACCGCGTCGCCAAATCATCTAATGCGAGTTGGCCTTCTTGGTAATAGTCAAAATCCAAAATAAAACCCGGTTTGGCCTCTTCAACCCGATAACCGAAACGCAAAGCCAGCCACGCTTCGTCCTCATCGTGAAGCAAATGTTGCGAGAGATAGTTGTCGGTTGACCCCCATAGTTCGCCTGCAATGGGGGAGACTAGTTCAGGCCGAAACAAAGACCGAATATCATCCACCGTGGCATAACCCGTGTTGGCTAAGGTAAACCGGTCTATGTAACGCAATCCAATGCGGGTAGCATACGCCGGTTGATACACCGCTTGCGCGGCGGTGTGGGCCAGCATCAAATCATTGAGAAAATCAAGCCAATGTGTATAGCGGGTGGTGGAGAGCGAATAGAAATTTACACCCAAAGACACGGTGGCCTGTTTATCCGCCGCATGAAAGCGGTAGATTTTGGGCTGAGCTTCGGCTTGGAGCCCTTCGGATACGCCATTGGGCAACCGGACCCGCAGGCTTTGCTCGATTTCCAACTCTGGGAAACGCCCGCGTACTTTCTCCTGAAAATCGCTCGGCTCTTCGCGGGCAATGCGGAGGATGGGTGGGAAACGCACTTGACAGACGACTTCGGCAACGGGAGCGCGTTCCAGTGGCACATCATCCTGATGTGGGAACGGTAAGGGCATGGGCTATCTCCTCGTGAATAGCGGGGATTGTAATCGTGGAAGCACGGGCGCGCAAATTTATACGTTTTTAGTTTGCACCAGCCGCCCCACGAACGCCCGTTTGAGTATGGACTGCCGCAATCTCTCCGCGCGGGCGAGATTGTGCGCGAGGGTTTGCTCGAGCGCCGCCACTACCGAGAGCCGCCGTTCCACCTCCGCGACGATGCGGTGTTGTTCGGCGAGGGGCGGCAATCCTAAGGGTTCGTAAATTAATAACTTCCCTCACCTGGGCTATAGTTGGCGAACAG
>CAYUFY010000612.1:0-2424 GCA_964443795.1 uncultured Anaerolineales bacterium
GACGAGGTAGGCCGAGTTGCCGAGGGCTTCATCTACAAATTGTTCGAGGAAGAAATTGGACATAGACCGAGAGGGGCTGACTATTAAACGGTGGTTGGCGTTGCTGGTTTCAAAGTTAGGATAAACCGCCGGACTTCGTAACTCTCAATTAATTCGTTGCGGTTAAAATCCGGCCCGCTTTCGATTTGAAGCCCGGGCAGGCTTAACAAGCGCCGCACGAACACATCGGTTTCGACGAGCGCAATGAATTCGCCCGCGCACCGGTGCGGGCCGGCGCCAAAACTCACCACGGAGCGGGAGACACTGCGCTCCAATTCGCGGTGGGGGCGCAGTTGCAAGGGGTCTTGTTTGAGCACCAGGGCATCCGCATTAATGTCATACACATGGAACTTCACTAACGCTCCGGCGGGGATGGTAAAGGTTTGGCCGTCACTGGTTACGGAAGTATCCTGGAAGGGGCGGCGTTTAATCGTGGCCACCACTGGCTCAAGCCGCAAGACTTCATGCAGAAATTCATACCGGGCCTCTGGTTCAGCGGTTAGCATCAATGCGCGCCACTCCGGCCGATGCAGGCAGTGCCACATGACCACGCTAATGAATTCCTGGGTGGTGGCCATCCCGGCCGCGCCGTAGACCACGCACTCGGCCAGGATGGAGATATCGCCTTTGCCTTTGGAGAGCATGTAGGAAATCACATCGTCCTGGGGTTGCCGCCGCCGGGCGGCGATGGCTGGGCGCACGTCGAACCACCAAAACTGCAGGCGGAGCCAATTGCCAATCACCGGCCGAACCAGCGTTTCCCAGATGTTGGTTGGCGGGGGCGGGGCGTGCAACATGGCATCGAGCCGCCGGATCAGGCCGGAGGTTGGTTCAAGCCCCACCACTTCGGCCGCCACCGCCGCCGCCATATGCACGGTCAGGTTGTTCAAGTCGGCCCGTTGGGCGCGGATAAAACCGCCCAGCACTTCATCGGCCACGCGCTCAATCATGGCCAGATGTTTTTGGTGGGTGGTGGTGGGCGAGAAAAACTTGGCGATGGCCGCGCGCTGTTGGCGATGCGGCTCGCCGGATTGATAGAGCACCGGGTCGAGGCCGGATTTTCTCACATCGTCGGCGGCGAAACCGGCTTGCTCCATTTCGAGTAATAGCAGGGCTTTGGCTTCAGCATAGCCGCGGATGTGCCAGACGCCTTCCGGGTCCCGCGCCACGCGGGGGGTGGGGGTATACGCGCCGGGGGCGGTTTTTGAATCAGTCGTTGGTAGAGTCGGATCGGGATGGGTTAGCATGAATAGGGGTTAATACAAATCTGCCCGCCGGTCTTTGAACACCGGGATACGGGCGCGGATATCTTCGACCTTGTCCAAATCAATTTCGGCGGTAAGCAAAACCTCGGCGCTACCGCCCTCGACCACGGCCTCGCCCCACGGGTCAATCACGGCCGAGCCGCCACCGAAGACCTCGCCTTTGCTTTCGCCCACGCGATTGCAGGCGACCACATAGGCTTGGTTCTCGATGGCGCGGGCGCAGAGCAGGGTTTGCCAATGATAGGCGCGGCGGCTGGGCCATTCGGCGGGGATGAGCAACATGCGCGCGCCGCCCACCGCATACTTGCGCCACATCTCGGGGAAGCGCAGGTCATAGCAGATGCCCATCCCGGCCATGCCCCAGTCGGTCTCGACCAGGGTCAGTTTATCTCCGGGGGCCAGCCATTTGGGTTCATCGAGCATCGGCACGAGGTGGACTTTGCGGTAGTGCGCTTGCAGTTCGCCGCGCGCGTTGTAGAAGGCAAAAGTGTTGTAGGCGCGCTGGTCTTTCACTTCCAACAGTGAACTGGCGATGGCGATGTGATTTTCTTTAGCCAGCGTGCTGACGCGGGCGAACATCCCTTCGCCCAACGGGTCGGCGTGCTTTTGCCAGTTTTCCAAATCGTAGGCGGTGGACCACAGTTCGGGGAACACGACCAGCGCCGAGCCGCGCCGGGCGGCCTCCTGCGTCCAGTCGCGCACGCGCTCGAAATTTTTCTCGGGGTCGCCGAGATGCAAGTGCATTTGGCCGAGGGAGAGATTAAGTTTCATAGGGGATTAGAGATTGGAGGATTAGAGATTGAGAGATTGGGGCATTGAGTCATTGAACGGGCGCAACCTGATAGATATTAGATGAGAGCGCTAAGAATAGCAACGGAGTAAATTGTATATCCACTCACCGACTTACACATCTCCAGACTCCCACACTCCCATACCCCCACACTTCATCACTCCACCCGCGCCATTTGCTTTTCCAGACTCGGCAGGCCCACTTCATCCAACACCTCCGCCGAAGTTGGCTCCAGCACCGGTGCGGTGGGCGGCTGGGTCTCGGCATGGCGGAAGAACGCCCAGGTCATGGCAAACGCGAGGGCATACAGGATACTCGTCGAGATGAAGA
>CAYUFY010000613.1:0-2423 GCA_964443795.1 uncultured Anaerolineales bacterium
CCTGAGCCAGCGCAATTTTCTGGGCTTGTTGGTAAAGCGTGTCTGGGATGTCGCGCACATAGAGCGTAGCCATAGCGCGATGATAGCATGAATGCTTGCACAATGCAAGCAAAAATCCGAAGCGGGCGTGAGAACACAAAGGACATGCTGCGGCGTAGCATGGCGGGCGAACAGAGGGTAGTGACGGTGCCAACGCAAGGTCGCACTGAGAACGGACAACTGTGGGCCGCGCGGTTCGAGGACCTCCGCACCGACAAGGCCCCCGAGGCATGTGTGGAATGAGTCAAACGTTAGCGGGGGTATCATTCGGAAGCTGGGGACTTCAATGGCCGGGTGGGGGGAACGCAGGCCACGAAGAAAGGCCTACGCATTGGCCACCGGCTGATCCAGTCTCAGACATCGTCATTAAATGATGTCACCCCGAAGGCCCCGCGATGTAGATACAGGGTCATGACCAACAGCAACCCACTCACGAGTAACAACACCGGCGGATACAGGATGACCCCAGTGAGCAGTCCGGTCACCAAAAAGTAGGCGTGAAATGCCAACGGCACCCAGAACACGAGACGGTCTCTCCGGTAGATGAAGAACCGAGGGCGGAGCCAGCAGACCAGCGCCACCGCCATCCCAAGCATCCAGGCGATGGTCGGGATATAAAACGCCTCCGGTATATCCATGGTGATGAGCGTATTCATGGCGCTGAGGTTGACTAGCCCGAGCAGGATGGCCCCGCCGGGGGCCAGCCACCGCCCAGCCCAAGTGGCGGGCTGGGCCAAGCCCCGCAGCCCGAGCGAGAAATTAAAGACGACCCAAAACCAAGCCCAAAAGTTGGCGTAAGGCACACCGAAGTATTGGGCCTGCCAGCCTCGGCCCCAGTCCCACATCCCCAACCGGATGGCCACCGCATCCATCGCCAAGTCGATGGTCAAGGCCAGCAAGCCATCCAACACCGGTCGGGCCCATTCTGGCAGGCTGGTCGCATCGGAGAACAGCCGGACGCTATAAATAATGACCCCCCAGCCAACGCCCACCATCAAGGGCACCTGGCCCAGCATCAAGAAGAAACGCCCGTAGTGATAGGTGTGCAATTGCAGCAGGGTGACCCATTCCAGCAATAGACCAAACAACACGCCCGCGCCGAATTGCCAAACCGCCACTGGGCCTTGGCGAGCGGCGTGACGCAGGCATAACGCGAATAGTAGCATCAGCATTATTTCAAACGCGACAAAGAATGGGTTGGGCATTCAAGCTTTCGTTTAACACGCTTGGCCGATTGATAACGGCTCACGGCGATAGTTTGAGGTGTAAATTTTTAGAGTCGCTCCCCAAGGGGGCGTATCGCGGGCCACTTTGAAATTACAATTAAAGTGCCCGAGGCGTACGTGGCGTGCCTGGTTGGCCGGTGGTGGGCGCCCCTATTCGACTGACCCTCGCTGAACGACGACGCGGGGTGGATGACTGTCAAGCCGAGAAACTTCTCAAATGGCTCGAAGTCGGCATCGTGGGGCAAGAGGGCGCAGCCGTTCTGGAGGCAAAACGTGGCGATGAGGCAATCGATCGTCTTGCGGACGGTGCGGCCCTTGGCGCGCACACCCGCCCCACGAGCAGGGCAACGCGGTAATTCGCGGTGGCTTCCATCGCCAATGGCGCTCCGCCCGTGGAAAAGACGGTGACTGGGAGCCGGTGGCGGCGAATGGCGGCGGCCTGGTACGCGTCCGATGCGCCTTGCAGAACTTCGCACGGGATGAGGCCAACTAGGCCCAACCGTTGTTGATCCAACTCGGCGTCCAGCCAGGCGACTTCTGGTGTCTGCGCTCCGCGCAAATAATCAACCCCCACCGGGCTATCTACAATGACCATGGCTTACCCGAGGCGGGACAGGCGGCACGCGTGCAAATCACCTTCCCACTTCACCTTCCCCCGCAGTTGGCGTATGCCCGTTTGCGCTTTGAGCTGAACGTACACGCGCAAGGCTTCCTCCACCACCGCGCGCTTGGTGGGCAAGCCACTGGCGCGCAGGGCGGCGTGAAGCAGTTTGTCGTCTATCACCATGTTGGTTCGCATGACAATCTCCGCAGTATTGAGTGTGTACACTTTAGTCTTCGTATGGGTATTCGTCAACGGGCGCGGTGGGTGTGTCGACTAGCGCCGCGCCGCGTCTTTAAAACGCCGCCGCCATGGGGGAGGGGGGCACCCGCGGCGGCGACCAAAACGATTAGAGCACCTGGCCGCTACGCGAAAGGCGCAACCATCACTCGCCGAAAAGATTATCCTACGAACTTTTTGGCAGATAATCGCCCCCCGAGGGGCTTAAACGGGCCACTGTGGGGCTAGTTTCGCAGGATAAGGCCGGTTATCCTGCGAAACTTAGGTTAGAGGCTTTCATTGGCTTCGCCCTGCTGACCCTGCCGCTGGTGCTGGAC
>CAYUFY010000614.1:0-2420 GCA_964443795.1 uncultured Anaerolineales bacterium
CTTGACGGTTATGTCAAAATGCCTCTCAGTTTCAGAGATGCACCCATGTCACATTGTCAAACTACTAATAGATTTTCAGATACAATTTCTGGATTAGCCCAAGCAAAAATGCGATGTTTGGAAACCATGGGTGTGACAATATAGCGAGAGAGTTTTCCAATTGCTTTCCGCATTCCCGGACGGCTTTCACCAAAAAGCCACCACTTTTCACGATGATTCTTGCGGCGCACTCCATCACGCATCGGTTTTACATTGGCTTTGACATACTCAAATGGAGCTTCATATTTGGCCGCTTCTGTTACGGGCAGATCAACGCCAAAATCTATTATCCACATATGTCGGGGGCCTTGGGTGACATCCATAGCGTTCATCCAGGGTTTTATCACATCACTATTGGAGCGGCCATTGGGGTTTCCCTTAATATTTATCATTGCTTTCGCTTGGTTCTCGTCTAAGTCAAATGGACCGGATTTCTGAGTGCCGATGAAACTTATGCCTGAGTTTTGACTAAGTTGATTAGCAGAAGAAACGTTTGCTGTACTGGATAAATCAGGGTTAATAGACTCAACGATTTGACCATCAATATTCTTATTATTTTCAGCGCCAGTGTCAAAGCATATCATTGATACATGGACTGTTGCGCCATCCAAAACCCATTCGCGGTCAGACTGTGCCCAAAAAATATCTCCGGTCTGCTTAATGCGCTCTAATACTTTGCGATTGGCCCCACCACGAATACCTTGAGTGGCTAACAACCCCGCTCGTTGGATTTGTCCTTTCTCAATCATCGCCCGCGCCTTTTCGAACCAGTAGCAGACTAAATCACTTTGGCCAGGGATACGGCCATCGTAGAGTTTGCGAAGTGCGTCCACATATTTGTCGCCCATCTCCGAGCGCATTTTCTTGTCACCCAAAAACGGCGGGTTACCGACGATCACCGTCGCTTCCGGCCAGACGGGTTCCATGGGTTGACCGTCAGGGCCAAAGGCCAGGATGGCGTCCATCTGCACGATGCTGTGCAGGGGCTTTAGGATCGGCTCGCTGGGGAAGCCAAAGCCGTTATCCTTAAGCCACTGAATGTAACCGATCCAAATGGTGATTTGGGCGAGTTCGTAGGCGTAGTCGTTTAGCTCGAGACCCAACACTTGGGCGGGGCCAACGGTGGGGAAGAACAGCTTTACTCCCAGATCACCCGCGAGAGTGATAACTTCCTTTTGCAGATCGAGCAGAAGGCGCAGGGAGAGATAGAGAAAATTACCACTCCCGCAGGCCGGGTCCAGAACTTTCACAGCGGCCAGTTCGTCGGCAAACCCCAACAACAGGCGTTTGAGTTCGGCGTGGGCCTTGGTCTTGGCGCGCCCTTTGGCCGCGTCCCGCTGGGCGGCCAACGCCTGGGCCTGGGCTTTCACCTGCGCCCACTGGCGCCGCAGGGGGGCCATGAGCACCGGCTCCACGATGAGCAGGATGTCGTCGCGGGCGGTGTATTGCGCGCCCAGCTGACTCCGCAGGGCGGGATCCAGGCTCCGCTCGAAGAGCGTGCCGAAGATGGACGGTTCGATGCTGGACCAATCCATGCGGCTGATGCGGGCGAGAATGTCGAGGCTGTCGCTATCCAGATCGAGCACGGTGTCGTCGTCGAACAAGCCGCCGTTGAAGTGCAGGATGGGGAGTGGCCCGAAGAAGCCGCCGCCGTGCATGGCGCGGAACAACTGCCGGAGTTGTTCGGTGACGAGCGCGACGCGGGACCGCCCGGCCTTGACCATGGTCTGGATGAGGTCTTTTTCGAGCAGGCCGATGTCTTCGGCAAACAGGCAGAACAGGATGCGGATGAGGAAATGCGCCGCCGCGTGGGGGTCGGCCCCATACTTCCGCAACAGGTCGGCCAGTTGGGAGAATTCGATGGCCGCGTCTTGGGTGACTTGCTCGGTGGTCTTGGCCACCCGCAGGGCGGCGGGGTTGGAGAAGACAGCGCGGAGGGTGTCGAGGCCGGTGGGGGTCAGCAGATCAGCGAGGCTGAGGGGATAAACTTTTTTGACGCTGTTGGTGAAGTTGGTGTGGATGAAGAGCCGGTCGAGGTCGCACACGACCAGCAGGGGTGGGTTGTGCAGGCTCTCGCGGTATTGCTGGAGCTGGGCGAAGGCTTTGTCGAGGTCGGCGTGTTTGCCTTTGTATTCAAAGGCGAAGTAGTCTTTCTTCCACACATCGGCCCAGCCATGACCGCCGCTTTGTTTATCGGCGCCGGCTTCGAAGGTGAACCACTGGCCGGTGGGGTCGGCTTCGAGGGGGGTGTCGCTCCCGACCAAATGGCACAAGTCTATAAAATGTTCCTGGTAGGCGGAACGCTCTTTGACATCGGCGCGCCGCCATTTGGCGACGAAAGCTTGGGGGGTGAGGGTGGGGTTGGTCACGCGGGGGAGTGT
>CAYUFY010000615.1:0-2418 GCA_964443795.1 uncultured Anaerolineales bacterium
CAATTTTGCGGAGGGTGACCGGGGCGCACCCCACGCGCCGGGCGATCTCATCTTGCGTGAGCCGTAACTTGCGACGGAGATTTTTTACCAACTGCCCAAAAGATTGTTCAGTGCTCATCCTGGCCTCCTGCTTAAAACTCAAAACTGGAGAGTAATGCTCTGGTTTTCAGATTAGCACTTTTGCCAGTATGGGGCAAGGTTTTTGGGCGTTTGTATCAGTTTTTATATCACTTTGCGCTAAACATAAAAGCTATCACCCTCCCGAAGGGGGCTGGTCTCAACCACGGGGCCAAAGCGCAACCCTGCGGGAGGGTGTCTTGTGCAAGTTATGGGGCGGGCGTGGCGGTGGGCAAGGGGATCACTTCGATTTTTATGAACACCGTGTCCCCAAATAAATTGCCAGCGGGGTCGCGGGCTTGCCATTTGCCGGTATAGACGCCGGGGACGAGTGGGGCGGTGATGGGGATTTCCCACACCCCGGCGGTCCCGGCTTTGGCGGGGTAGAGCGCCACTTCGCTGGGCGCGCCGAGGGAGTCGCCGCTAACCAGAATCATGCGGTAGCCTGAGTTCCAATCACAACTGCCGGTGTTGGTGACGCTCCACTTTTTGTTTTCGGTCTGGCCGGGGAGGTATTGTTTGCCGTCGGGGATGGTGAGGTCTTCAACATAGGTCGCGCCGTTAAAGCAGGGCGTTTCCGATGTCGGGGCGGTGGGGGCGAACACGACTGGGGTGGCGGTGGCGCTCGGGGGCAGAGTCGCGCTGGGCGCGGCCGGGGTGGCCGTCGGGGGTTGGTTCACCGTGGGGGGCGGGTTAGCCGTCGGTGGCAGAATGGTGGTCGGGATGCAGGCCATCAACCAGACTGAGAATAAAAAAATCGCCGCGTGACGGAAGGTCATGCGGCGATTATAGCAAACGCGCGCGGGGGGTTATTGCAGGGCGGCGCGAATTTGGTCGAGGTGGGTGGCGATGTGGGAGGGGCCAGCGAAGAGGCTGAAGCAGAAGCGCCAGTAGAAGTTTTTGTTGGCGAGGGCGGCGGGGGTGAGGGCGGCGCAGAAGGCGTGGGTTTCGGCTTGGGCGAGGCGGATGGCTTCGAGGAGTGCGGCGCTGGTGGGGTAGGTGGCGATGAGGGCGGCGGGGTAGACGTTGATTTCGTTATCGAAGTTGTCGTACCAGCGCTCGGCGGCGACAAGCATTTCGGAGGCGTATTCGGCGTTGCCGCGCTCGCTGATGAGGAGGTGGGCGAGGACTTCTTTGGCGCTCCATTCTTCTGGGGCAGGGCGGCGGGCGGCTTGTTCTTCTGGAGTGCCTTTGAAAAGCTCGGTGAGGGCCGCGAGGTCTTTGGCATCATTCTCGATAAGTTGGCTGGCGAGTTCGGCGGCGGTGGCGGGGAGGGCCGGGAGTGGGCGGCGCGAGAGAGTCATGGGGACGACTTTTTTGTCGGGGCCGCGATAGAAGGTGACGGGGAGGGTGTCACCCGCGCGGTGTTGGCCGAGGGCCGAGTCGATGTGGGCAAATTTGGTAGTTTTGGTTTTGCCCATTTGCACCACCACATCATCAGCGCGTAACCCGGCGGCGTGCGCGCCGAAGCCTTCCACGGTGCCGCCAATGCGGATGCCTTGTTTGACCGGGACCCCAAGTTTGGCGGCGGTCTCAGCGGTGAGTTCGGAGAAGCCAGCAATGCCGAGCATGGGGCGGCGGATGATGCGGAGGTCTTCGCCTGTTTCCATGACCGATTGCAGGTTTTCGAGTTTGTTGGGCCATTCGGAAGTGAAGCCATCGGCGGTGGGTTGCCAAATTTTGCCGGTGCCGAGGGTGTGGGCAAGGGTGACGGTAGTGTGGCCGGCTTTTTCTTTGAAGGTGACCTTAATGGTAGAGGGGCCGGGGTCGCTATCGCCGTGCCAGGTGAAGGCGATTTTTTTGTTGGGGTCGTTGGCGGTGAATTGGCCGACGACGGTGTAGCCGACGTTCCAGTGGAGGAAAATGCGCCCGCCTTTGCTGGTGTCAACTTGGGCGGCATCGCATAACCAAGTGCGGACGAGCGGGGTGCGGGTGAAGGCTTGATAGATTTCGTGGATGGGACGGGCGATAGTGCGTTTGATGGTGAGGGTTTGGGTTTTGGTGGGCATAGGTATCCTCGGAAATGGGAATTGTAGGGATACTGATGAAGGAAGGCGAGGGTTCAAAAAGCCGAAAATCTTTTTGCCGCGCATGAAGCGAATTGTGCGAAGGATAATTTTTCAGGGCCTGCGCGGGATTCGCGGCGATGCACATTTGTCATGCCCGCGTGTTCGTGGCGGGCATCTACATGGCCTGGGCAGTTGGATGCCCGTTAAAGGCACGCGGGATGACGGGCAATCGGAGTCACTTAGGAACGCCAATTAAATAACTTACCCATTGGCCGCAAGCGGGATTGCACGG
>CAYUFY010000616.1:0-2394 GCA_964443795.1 uncultured Anaerolineales bacterium
CCTGATCAACGTACCACCATATGTGGCTCCGCCACGCAAAATACCAAAGAGCCGAGGTGGCTTGGCCACACTGATTGCAAACTGAATAGCCCCAGCGGCTGTTGGGCGGTTTGCTTCAATTCCAGCGCCACTGCAAACACAAGAGAGTGAAAGCATACGAATGAAAGAAATCAAGAAGTGCATCGAAGAACTGCAAGTACAACTCAAAAAGCATCGCCGCTCAAATCTCAAAGAATTGCCCACCCGCACTATTTTCATTGACTCCATGCTCGGCGCTCTCGGTTGGGATGTGCGCGACCCCGACGAGGTTGAGTTGGAATATCCCACAATTGACGGAAAATCTGTTGATTACGCGCTAAAAATAGGCGAAGAACCTGCTATCTTGTTAGAAGCTAAAGCCCTGGACGATTCACTTGATGATGTCAAAGCAATTACGCAGGTTGTTGGGTATGCCACTAACGCCGGAATAGACTGGTGTGTGCTTACCAATGGCATCCTTTACAAGATTTATCGTAGCTCGGAAAAAGTGCCAGCCCCAGACAAACTCCTATTTGAAGTTTCGATTGATCCGGAAAATACATCGGAGCAATCGATTGAGCAAATGGCTTCGCACTTGTCGCGGCTGTCAAAAAGATCAATGACAACTGGAGTATTAGATGAACTTGGAGAAGAAATCTTCACTACGGCAAAAGTTCGCAAATCACTGGACAGGCTCTTCACAGGGCAAGATGATTCGTTTTTGCGTGTTGTTCGAAAGTCAATAGATGATGACAGCATAACGCCCACGCAGATTAAAGATGCGCTCGCAAGAATATGGTATGGAGAAACGCCGACAAGATCGGCCAAGGGCTTTGAGTACAATAAAAAGCTGGCCCTCAGAAATAAATCTGTATCACGCGACAAGCTAGATTATGGGGAAGCACATCACACTCAGGGAAGGCCTGTGGAAGTAGTTGAACTTTATCGAGCGCTGGATAGATTCTGCCAAGACCGTGCCCCTGGCAAAGTATCGCGCCGGTATCTTGCCAAATATATCGCTTGGGCATTAGACAAATCTGTCTACTGCTCTGCGCATCTTCTTCAAGGCGGGCTGAAGATGTGGCTAAAGTTGAATCCAAGTGATATTCCGACATCCATCACTTATGCAAGGGATGTTTCAAATATAGGTCATTGGGGCGCTGGCAATATTGAATTTGCAATAGATAGCCTAGAGCATCTTCGAGAAGCAGAGGTGTTTATCCAAGCCTCTTTTGATTTAGCTACAAAAGAAAAGTCGTGAAAATCAGGGGCGGCTCAGCCCAACATACAACCGATCATTACGGGTTGCCACTGGTTAGCGGCTGTCACCTAATTCGTGTCTGACCGCCTCTCTGGCATCCTGCTGGTCACCTTCTCGGCGGCGACGTTTGGCACACTGGCGCTATTTGGGCGCTATGCCTATGCCGATGGGATGGACGCCCTGACCATCCTATTCTTCCGCTTCTCGCTCGCGGCGGTGGTCATGGTGGGTTGGCTGGGGCTACGGGGCGAAGGTCTGCCGCGCGGGCGGGCGCTGGGGCCGCTCATCGGCATGGGCGCGCTGGGGTATGTGGGGCAGGCGTTTGCTTATCTCACCGCGCTCAAGTATGCCTCAGCCGGGTTGGTCGCGCTCCTGCTATATCTCTATCCATTGTTCGTCACATTACTCTCGGCCACGCTGTTGCGTGAACCGCTCTCGCGCGGGAAGCTGGTCGCGCTCGGGTTGGCGCTGGCTGGGACCGCGCTCACCGTCGGGCCAGCGGGCGGCCAGTGGCCCGGCATCCTGCTGGCCCTCGGGGCCGCGCTCATCTATTCCATTTACATCATCGTCGGCACGCACGTCCTCAAAGAAGTCTCGGCCCTGCAATCATCCACGGTCATCTTTGCGTCGGCGGGGGCGATGTCGGGTTTGCTCATGCTCCTCAATGGCCCGCACTGGCCCGCCTCGGGCGCGGGGTGGAGCGCGATTGCGGCCATCGTGATTGTGGCCACGGTTTTGCCGGTCGTCACTTTTTTGGCCGGGCTGGAACGCATTGGCCCGAGCAACGCGGCGATGCTTTCGACTCTGGAGCCGGTGGTGACGGTGATTTTAGGAATTGTGTTTCTGAATGAATTGCTCCAACCGCTGACCCTGCTCGGCGGCGCGCTGATTTTGGGCGCGGTGGTGTGGCTGACCCACGGCGAACTGCGTCGCCCCGCGCCGATGGTCTGATCCATGGCGGCTTCACCGCTCCCGAAAATTTTCCTCGCCCGTCTCGCCGCGCTCGCCGCGAATCGCCCGGCCCGCACATTGACCGTGCCCCTTACATCAGACTATTACAGCGTCCCGGCAGTTCTGAGTCAGGTGCATGATGACTTGTACCCCACCCCCCCCCC
>CAYUFY010000617.1:0-2379 GCA_964443795.1 uncultured Anaerolineales bacterium
ATCCCTAAACAGGGTGATTGACTCGGTTAGCCGGATACCAACTGAACGCTTACGTCAATTTAGCGCAACTTAAAAAAGGAGAAGATAATGAAAGTAGTTGTTGTTGGTGCATCCGGAATGCTTGGAAAAGCAGTGACCACACTGCTAACTGATAAAGGCCATGAAATCGTTCGGGTCTCTCGTAATACTCAACCGGGCGTGAACATAGACGATCCTGCATCCATTGAAACGTTCTACAAGAGCCTTGGCGAAGTTGATGCCATCATCAATGTGGCGGGACACTTGTCGTTGGCTATAGCCCGTTACCTGAGGTATCCGACGAGGACTTCCAGTTCGGGATTAGGGATAGACTAATGGGACAGGTGAACCTCGTACGCAAAGGCCTCTCCAACGTACGGCCAGGTGGCGTCTTCATCCTCACAGGGGGGACGTTTGCCTTCGACCCTTGGCCCACAACCTCTGTAATGACAATGGATGCTGCGGGCATAGAGGGGTTCGTGCGAAGTGCCGCGCTCGATCTGCCAGACGCGCGCCTCGTCGTCGTCCACCCGCCAATATGTCGTGAGACGGCAATCCTAATGGGGATGGATGGAGCACCGTGGCCCAGCGCCGCCACGGTGGCCGAGACGTACCAGATGGCTTTGGAGAGCCAAATCACGGGTCAGCCCGTCTATGTCGAAGGGTATCGGCCATCGTGAGGTATCAATGCCTTTCCCGTGTATCCGACTGAAGAGGTCCTCCTCCCCAGCCCAACAACGCTTTCACGCGAATGATCTTTCAAATTCTTCGGCTCCGACCCCGACCAACTCCGCCCGTGGTTCACCTCCACCGGCTTCAACAACTGGAGCAAGGTGAACGACCCCGCCCTCGACCAGGCCCTCACCGACGGCTTCCTCACCACCGACCCCACCCGCCGCGCCGCCCTCTACGCCGACGCGCAAAAAATCATCCACAAGCAAAGCCTCCTCATCCCCCTGCGCGACTACGTGAACTTAAATATGGCTTCGTCCAAAGTCACCGGTCTGCGCTTCAATGCGCAAGGCTGGTGGCCGTGGTTGGGGGAGGTGAGGGTGGAGAAGTAAAGGAAGAAGGAGAAGCGACTCGGCTTTTGCTGTAAACCAGCCTTCATTTTGGCGCGCGGGTGGTTCATCTTAAAGCCAGAGTTGCATTTACTCATAAATTGTAGTAATCTCCTCCCGTCCTAACCGAAATGCAACTTACGGCTGATGTGAGTTCTAATTGATTACACGCTGGCGACTTCAAAAGTTTGCACATCAATTCCGAAGTCACGGCGCAACAGGTATTTCAAGGCGTGGCTTGTCATTTTAGCAATCACACGGGTACACAACCCGCCAATGGTTTTGGTGAGCAGGCGTTCCACGTTCCGCCCAGTGTTCTGAATTTCATTGAAGGTGCCTTCAATGCGTTCGCGCACGCTATTCACTAAGCGGTCAAAGGCCGGCGGGTTTTGCTGGGCTTGATTGACTTTCTTCGCCGTCCACACCCGATTGCCGGTTTGGGCCCGGATTTCGGCTTGCCAGTCGCCGCCCAGAAAACCTTTGTTGGCGAAGAGATCGCAGTCGGCCAGATACGCCACGATGGTTTCCGCCGCGTCGCGCTCATCCGTGTTGGCGGCCACCAACTCATACATGACGGGCAGGCCGGTCAAGGTCGTCAGCGTCATCAACTTGTAGCCAAAGTAGTGCAGCTTCTTGCTAACGCACTGCCCATAGCCCGCACTCCCTGCAAACTGGCTGTGCCGTTTGCTCCGTTTATAGCCGACCACGGGCACCGGCTTGGAATCCAGCAGAAATTGGGTCTCATTGGTCACGCCCAGACTGACCGCCCAATAGCGGCGTAACGCTTCCAACACCAACCGCAACCCCCGGGCGCGCCGATTGAACTGGCTCTGATCCACCAGCTTGGGAAAGAGCGCCAGATAGTTGGCGCGCACATAGCCCAGAAATTGGGTCTCCCCCGGAAAGGGCAAATAGTCCATGGCAAGCAGTAAAGTCAACACTTCGCTGTCACTGAACGTCGGCTTGCTTCCGGGTTTGCCGTTCAGGTATCGAACACCGTAAGTGAGATACCAATCGTCTACCAAAACATAAATCGTGGTCAATAAATCGGAAAAGGTTATGCAAAGCGTTGGCATAGGGATGTCCTCTGAGATTTGAAGTGGGTTACTTCCATCTTGGAGGGTACTCCCCGTTTTGTCAACCAATTGAACTCACATCAGCCGTAACTTGTAAATTTAGTGGAGGCTTTCAAGAATGATTCGCGGAATTGTTGAATCAAGTTTGAATTTTCGGTTTTTAGTCATTGTCATTGCGCTGACGGTCATGACCGTGGGGGTGGTTCAATTGCGCGAGATGCCGG
>CAYUFY010000618.1:0-2378 GCA_964443795.1 uncultured Anaerolineales bacterium
ATCAGTCCGGTTTAACATCCGTGTCATAGTTGTCTATGAAACGGGTAACTATGCCACCCAAGGCGTGAGGTCGGCTTCGGCGCGGCCAGCGTAATAGTTGTGATGCGGATGAGCGGCGAGCGCCGTGTAATAGGCGGCCAAATCGCGGGCGTGATGTTCTTCCAGCGAAAAGAAACCATGCAAACCATAGCCGCCCCGATGCAGCATGAAAGTCGCCAACAGGCGGGCCGCGCGCCCATTGCCATCGTAGTAGGGGTGGATGGTCACAAACTGGTAATGCACCAGGGCGGCAATTAGCGGCGGCGGTAAGTTGTCTTTTTCGGCGCGGCGCGTCCAGGCCACCAGCGCGGTCATCAGGGCCGGCACGTCGTTGGCTTCGGGCGGTAGGTAGATGATTTCACCCGAAACGCTATCGCGGATGACATTTTGCCCGTCATGATAAGGCGTAGGTTTAGCGCGGGGGCCTTTTTCGACCAGCGCGTGCAACTGGCGAATCAGGTCTTCGGTGAGCGGCGTTGAGCGCGCGGCCCAGTCTTCGATTCGCAAGAGCGCATTCCAATAGTGGCGCACTTCGGCGACATCGCGCTCGCGCCCCCGAATGGCAGTTTGGCTTTCAATGACTTGCGCGGCTTCTTGAAGCGTCAGGCGGTTGCCTTCGATGCGCGTGGAGTAGTGGGTCGAGCGCACCCGGGCGCGATGACGCAATTGGGCTTCCACGGTGGGCGGCAGGGGGGTGTGTTCCACCACCGCCCGCGCGGCTTCAATCTCCATCAAGGCGCGGGCGATGGCGGGCGTGAGAATGTAACGGGGTTGCCAAGCTGGAACGGGCATGACGGCCTCAGTCCTGGTTCTTCTTCGGCGGGCGGCCCTTGCGCGCCTTACCTTCATCAGACAACGCATACGGCTTGCGCCCGGCCAGCATATACGCCCGCACACTACGCCGGGGCACGGCCCAGCCCGGCCAGGCCCGCGCGCCGCCCGGGGTCACGCCCTTGACCGCCCCCTCGAAGCGGCCTTCCTGCAAGTGCGTCTGCACCGACTGTTTGCTCTTGCGGACAATCTTCGCAATCGCCAGAGCCGAGAGCATCTCGTCCGGGTTCCACCCCAGACACAAGAAACGCCCGTCGCCGAGCGACAGCGAGATGCTTTCGATTTGGTCCGGGGCCGCACCCAGATATTCGGCCAGGCCCGCGCGGCCGGTGGCTTCATCCGGCGCGACAGTATAGGCCGCGCCACAACGCGGGCAGGCCTCGACGCGCCCGGCTAACGACGCGGGGCGCTGAGTTTTAGACAGTGGTTCACTACAAAAAGCGCATAGGTGAAGCATGCAAATAACCTCCGCTCAGACAAACGGGTTGACGACGCGCACGCCGTTATAGTCGCGGCCCGCCTGGAAGTCTTCCGACCAGACTTGCGTGCATCCCAACTGCACGGCACTGTGAAGAATCAGGGCATCCCAAAACGAGAGGCGCTGACGTTGCTGGAGTTCAATGGCGGCCACGACATCGCTGACTTGCGGTGCGTGAACTGTCCAATACTCAAAGTCGGCAATGATTTCGGCGGCCACAGCGGGGGACAGGGGCCGGGCCACTTTCTGCGTGATGCTGACGTAAAACTCCTGGAGGGTTTGCACACTCACACAGCCTTGCCCACTTTCCCATAGCGTTTCCAGCAGGGTGCGCGCGCGGAGGTGCTTGGCTCCGGCGCTCCGGTCGTAGGCATACACCAACACATTGCTATCCACGAATTGCAAGCCGGGGTCAGCGGTCATGCAGGGCCTCGCGGGAGGCGGCGGGGCGACCCCGCGTGCCAAGGTCAAAGCCTTGCGCGAGACGCGCGCGTTGGCGCTGGCGCGCCTGGGCGTAGCCGGTTTCGCGCTTCACTAAGTCATCCAGCGCCTCCGTCAGCAGGCGCGAGAGCGAAACGCGCCGATGCGCGGCGATGACTTTGGCGCGGCGCAAGACGCTCCGGGGCAGCGCTAGGGTAACGTTTTGAGTGGATTGGGCGGTCATGGCTCACAACTCCTGAATACGGGCGAGTATAGCATTTTTCACGTTTTTTCGTGAAAACTCTGTCGGCATTAAATCTCAGGCAACCGCTTGACCCGCGCGCTCAGGTTGTGACCGCTTGCGTGGGCGAGTCGGCTGTTCCCATCCGGCCCGCGCCGCCTCGACTTCGGGCCGCCGTCGCCGAAATGGCCGAGCACGCGAAGCGGATAGCGGTCGGGGCGTGACCCGCGCAGTTCCACGGCATACAGCTCGCCAGTGGCGGCCAGCCATGACACGCGCCAGCGCGCCGCCTCTAACGCGTGGGCTTGAGCATGAGCATCGCCGCGCACGCATCGCGTCCACCACACCCCGAAGTAGACTTCGGGGCTG
>CAYUFY010000619.1:0-2372 GCA_964443795.1 uncultured Anaerolineales bacterium
ATAAAAACGAAACTAACGATTGCTCAAAACGGTTATAAAAAGTTCTGGGTAGCCTAATTTGGGCAAAATCATGGTGTCAGGTGGGCGCATTCGGCACTCGAAAAAACAGCGTTTGGCGGCGCCCACCTGACAGGTCTTTCAAATTCATCACTTACAAAGTTGCCACTACCGGGATTTTTTCAGGGTTGATGCCAAAGCGTTCCATGGCACACCCCCTGCACCAATTTTATTTCCGGAAGGGTGCCGGCTTTTACGTGCGACGCACGTGAGCGTTAACCACCACCGGCGAATGCATCCTTCCGGAATACTGATTAGGTTTAACCCTCATCGTCTGTTATAGTGAGGGCCACTGTAATCTTTGCCGGTTCACCTTCCCCTCAGAAACCCCGCGCGCTCAATCATTTCTGGCTATGGCAAAGGCGGTTCTTCCGGCAACCGCCTTTTTGCGTTAAATGACCAGACCCCAAAATTAAATAATCAGAAAAGAGAAAAGTTTATGGGCTTGCCCCCTAACCCCGCCAATTCAACCCTCAACCGTTTGGCCTTCATTGGTAACTATCTGCCGCGCCAATGCGGCATTGCCACCTTTACCACCGACCTCTGCGAAGCCATCGCCGCCGAATATGGCGAAACGTCTTGCATCGCCGTGCCGGTCAACGACCTCGAGGCCGGTTACGCTTATCCCGCCCGGGTGCGGTTTGAACTCGTTGAAAAAGATATTGAGTCGTATCGCCGCGCCGCTGATTTCCTGAATATCAATAGCGTTGACCTCGTGTGCCTGCAACACGAATACGGCATCTTCGGCGGGCGGGGAGTCATATCCTGGCCCTCCTGCGCGAATTGCGGATGCCCATCGTCACCACCCTGCACACCATTCTCCGCAACCCCGACCCCGACCAACGCCGGGTGCTGGAGGAGGTGGCGGCCCTCTCGGATCGGCTGGTGGTGATGAGTGAGCGCGGCGCGGAATTTTTACAGGGGGTCTATCACGTCTCACCCGAAAAAATTGACCTAATCCAGCATGGCATTCCCGATGTGCCGTTTGTTGATCCGAGTTTCAACAAAGATCTCTTCGGGGTGGAGGGCAAAATTGTTTTGCTCAGTTTTGGCTTGCTCTCGGCCAATAAAGGCATCGAAAACGTCATCGCCGCGTTGCCGGCCATCATCGCGCGCTATCCCGACATCGTCTACATCATCGTCGGCGCCACCCATCCCCATGTCATTCAACATGAAGGGGAAACCTATCGGATGGCGTTGCAATGGCTGGCCCAAGAGAAAGGCGTCGAAGGGCAGGTGATCTTCTATAACCGCTTTGTCAGTTTGGAAGAACTGCTGGAGTTCATTAGCGCGACGGATATTTACATCACGCCGTATCTCAACGAGGCGCAAATCACTTCGGGCACGCTGGCTTACACCGTGGGCGCGGGCAAGGCGGTCATCTCCACGCCCTATTGGTACGCCGAAGAGATGCTGGCCGATGGCCGGGGCGCGCTGGTGCCGTTCCACGACCCAGCGGCGCTCGCCCAGCAAGTCATCGCCCTGTTGGACAATGAAGCCAGCCGGCACGCCATGCGGAAGCGCGCGTACGTGTTTGGCCGGACGATGATCTGGCCCCAGGTGGCGCGGCGATATATGGAGACCTTTACCCGGGCGCGAGCCGAACGTCGGCATTTCACCTCGCCCGATTTCACGGTCAAGCCGCTCGACAAGCGCCCGGCCGAATTGCCGCCCCTCAAGCTCGACCATTTGCGCCACATGACCGACGAGACCGGCATGTTGCAACACGCCATTTTCACCGTGCCCAATTATCGCGAAGGCTACACCACCGATGATAATGCCCGCGCGTTAATGGTGAGCGCTTTGCTGGAAGCCCTGGGCAACGAAGCGGCTCTGGAACTCGGCTCGCGGTATCTCGCTTTTATCTGGTACGCCTTCAATACCGAAACCGGGCGCTTCCGCAATTTTATGGATTACCAGCGACACTGGCTCGAAGAAGGTGGGTCAGATGATAGTCACGGCCGCACCTTGTGGGCCTTGGGGACCGTCCTCGGGCGTTCGAATACGCCAGCGTTGCACAGCATGGCCGGGCGTGTGTTCGAACAGGCATTGCCCGCCATCCTCAACACCACCAGCCCGCGCGCCTGGGCGTTTGCGCTCATCGGCATTCAGGAATACCTCCAGCGGTTTGCCGGTGACCGCCGGGCCAGCCAAGTCCGCGAGGAACTGGCCGGGCGGCTCCTGACGTTATATCAAAACCACCGCTCCGATCAATGGCGCTGGTATGAAGACCGGCTGACCTATTGCAATGCCGCCCTCCCCCATGCGTTGCTGTTATGCGGCCAAGCCATCCCCAATGCGGCCATGACCGAGGC
>CAYUFY010000620.1:0-2359 GCA_964443795.1 uncultured Anaerolineales bacterium
CTAGTCAAAACTTCCGAAACCAGAACTATCTCAGCGCGGTAGTATAGCACCGGGCCTTTAAAAACCCGGCACGCGGAGTTCTGAAAACCCCCCCAAGGGCTGGCTAAAGTCTACGAATCAAACCCCATCCCCAACGCATCCAACAGCCTCAGCCACACATTGCGCTTGCCTGCATTTAAGTCCGCGCGGGCCAGCGACCACTGCGTGAGGCGAATGCCGAGTGACCGCGCGGGTTCCGGCGGGAACGGGAGCGGTTTCGAGCGCGCCATCTCCAGCGCCGTCCGCTCGGTCTGTCGCCCATCCAACAAATCCAGCATCACCTGCGCGCCGAAGCGCGAGGCCCCCACGCCCAGGCCGGTGTAGCCCACCGCATACGCCACGCGCCCGCCGTGCGCCGTGCCCCAAAACGCGCTGAAGCGGCTACACGTGTCAATCGCGCCGCCCCACTTGTGCGTAAAGCGCACGCCCGCCAACTGCGGAAAGGTCTGAAAAAAATGCTCGGCCAGCCGCGCCCACGCCTCGGGGTTGGTCTCCAACCGCGGGCCAAAGCCGTTGTTCCAGTGATACACCGCGTCGTAGCCGCCCCACAGAATGCGCCCATCGGCGGTCATCTGCGAATAATGAAACTGATTGCCACAATCGCTCAAACCCTCGCGGCCCGCCCACCCAATGGCGGCGCGTTGCGCGGGAGACAGCGGCTCGGTGGCCAGCACATAGTCGTACACCGGCACGATGTAATAGCTCAGGCGCTTGAGGAGAGGAGGAAAAGCATTGGTGGCGAGCGCCACCCGGCGGGCCTGCGCGTTCCCGCGCGGGGTGCGTAGCCCGATGGTGTTGCCGTTTGCGACCAAGCCCGTCACCGGAGAGTTTTCGTACACCCGCACGCCCGCCGCCAAACACGCCTGCCGTAAACCCCACGCCAGCCGCGCCGGGTTCACCATGGCGTTATCGCGCGCGTTATACAGCGCGCCTAGATACAGCGGCGAATTCACCCGCCCGCGCAAGGCCTCAGGCTCCAGCCAGGCGGTGTGTTCACCGTACGGCGCGGTGTGTTCGGGCGCGGCGCGCAGTTCCTCCACTTGATACGCTTCCGTCGCCGCGCTCAATTCACCCGAGCGAATAAAATCGCAATCAATGTTCAGGCGCTTCACGGTCGCTTCAATCGCATCCAGGTTGGCCTGCCCCAGCGCGACGAGTTTTTTCAACTCATTGGGCCAGCGCGCCAGCCCATTATCAAAGCCATGCGTGAGCGAGGCCGACACAAACCCGCCGTTGCGCCCGCTCGCGCCCGAGGCGGCGGTCCCGCCCTCGAGCACCACCACCTCGCGGGCGGGGTCCGCATCCTTGGCCAGGAGCGCCGCCCACAGCCCGGTGAACCCGGCCCCCACAATGGCCAAATCGGTTTTCACCGGGCCGGTCAGCGGGTCGGCGGGCGCGGGGGCCGCCGGGTCATCCAGCCACAGGGGCATGGGCTTCGCGTCGGCAAAAGTTTTTTCAATCTCCGGGCGGGGCGAGTTGTTGAAGGGCATGGGTTACGGTTGCAACGTCACAATCCGAAAGCCGATGTGGTGGTCCTGATAAGCAGGCGGGTCTTCAAAGTGGCGGTAAGCGGCGCGGGCGGTAAAGAGGGGCGCGCCCCACCACCCGCCTTTTTCGATTTTGCGCGAGCCGGTGGCTGGCCCCGGCGGGTCAACGCGCACTTGTTCTTGATGATAGGTGGTGCTCCACCAGTCTTGCACCCACTCCATCACGTTGCCCACCATATCATGCGCGCCCACCCAACTGGCCCCGGCGGGGAAACTGCCCACCGGCTTGGTGCCCAGCGCGCCGACAAGGTTGGTCTTGTCTTTATCGAACTCATTGCCCCAGGGGTAGATGAATGACTCGGGGCCGCGCGCGGCATATTCCCACTGGGCTTCGGTGGGCAGTTGGCCGCCGCGCCACCGCGCATAGGCTTCGGCCTCGAACCAATTCACGCACGCGCGCGGGTTGGTGGGGCCAGCGGCCCGGCACTCAATCGGCAGGGGGCGTTTCTCGTTTTGCCGCCATTTCCAGCCTGCCTCCGACCAATATTCCTGTTGCTCGTAACCGCCCGCGTCCACAAAGGCCTGGTAGGCGGCGTTGGTCACTTCGTATTTATCCAGCCAAAAGCCTTGCGTCATTTCCACTTCGTGCGCAGGCTTTTCGCTGTTGAGGGTGGGCGCGGCCCAATCCGGCGCGGCGATTTCAACGTCGGGTTCGGTGCCCATGCGGAAAGTTCCGGCCGGGACCCAGACTTGTTCGATGCCAAACGCATCGGTGCGGGTGGAGCCTAGTTGTGGGAGGGGGGTGGCTGTGGGCATAGGGGTTGAGGTGGGGG
>CAYUFY010000621.1:0-2340 GCA_964443795.1 uncultured Anaerolineales bacterium
TCCATCGCCTTCACCGCTTCGGCCACGGTCTGCTGAATGCCCTTGATCAGGCCGGCAATTTCCTTGGTGGCGCTGGCCGACTTCTCCGCCAGCTTGCGCACTTCATCCGCCACCACCGCAAAGCCTTTGCCATGCTCACCCGCCCGCGCCGCTTCAATCGCCGCGTTCAGCGCCAGCAAGTTCGTCTGCGAGGCAATGTCGTCAATGGTCTCCACAATCATGCCAATCTGATCCGACCGGGTGCCCATCTCCTGCACTTTTTGCGCCGACAGGCCCACTTTGGCCTTGATGTTCTCCATGCTTTTCACATTTTCGGCGACCGTTTGCCGCCCGACCCGCGCGGCCTCCGCCGCTGACGATGCGTTTTGCGTAACCGATTGCGCGCTCTGCGAGACCTGCTGAACCGCCGCCGTGATCTGCGCCGTGAGCGTGGACGCTTTCCCGACCGCCCCGGCTTGTTCCTGCGCCCCGCGCGCCACCCCGTCAATCGAACGTTTCATCTGCTCCACCGACCCGGCGGTCTTGGTGACCGATTCGGATTGTTGCTGGGTGCCGCGCGCCACCTGCTGAATGGTCGTGGCGATTTGGCTGGTGGCTTGCCCGGCCTGGTTGGCCGCGCTTGCCAACTGCTCGGAAGCGCTTTGGACGTTTTCCGCGTTGGCCGCCACATCACTCACCGCCGTGCGCAAATTGACAATCATCTGCGCGAACGCGTTGCCCAGCACGTCGTGCCCGGACTGCGGGGTCACATCCTCGGTCAAGTCGCCGGTGGCCACCCGCGCCGCCACGTTCGCCATATTTTGCAAATAAGCGATCATGCGCGTGAAAGCGGCCGCCATCTGCCCGACTTCGTCCTGGGAATTCACCGCCACGTTTTGGTTCAAATCGCCGGTGGCAATCCCCACCGCCGCCTGCATCACCTTGCTAAGCGGGTTGGTGATCAGGCGGCTGAGAAACACACCCAAGCTAATGGCTAACACCACCCCCATGCCGGTCGCGATGACAAAGGTGAGAACCGCGTTGGTGAAAGTCTGCTGACCTTCGTTATGCATCTCTTCGGCGACCGTGCTGTTAATTTCGATGAGATTGTCCATGGAGGCCGCTACGGCTGTGCGCGCGTTGAAGACCACGCCGCCGTTGAGCACGCTGGTGAGGGCGGTCTGCTCATTCCCGGCTTTGACTTGCGCAATCAAATCGTTCACCGCCTGCCGATAGTCGGCCCACGCCGCGTCGAAGACCTTAAGCTCGTCTGTTTCGGCTTGCACCAGCACAGTGCCGCGATAGGCTTCAATCCGTTGGTCCACCTCCGCGAAGCCGGCAGCAATATCGGCTTCGATGGTGCCCCGCTCATTCGGGATGAGAATGTATTTATACACATCCCCGCGCATCTGGTACAAGGTTGAATCAGCCTGCCCGATGTCTTGAATCGGCACCAGCCGATCTTCATACATACTGGTTAAGTCACTGTTGAGAATGTTCATCTCAAAGTAACCAATGACCGCCACCACCACGATGAGTGCGGCGATGACCAAAAAGCCGCTCACCAGTTTCACGCCTGTTTTGAGATTGTTGAAAGTTTGCATTGCATCGCTCCTAATAGTGTTTGGGCATAGCCCACTTGCTTAGTTCACCCATGACTAATATGCAACCATAACCTCTCGAACACCTCACCAATACGGCTTCTAACCTTCCAAAAAACATCCATCTAATTAGCCCTAAAAAGTCCGCAAAACTGCTTTTAGCAATTTTGCGGACTTTTATGACAACATCTCGTCTTTCCCCCCACCTCCCAGCGCGGATTAGGCTGGCGGCTCAGGCTCTTTGTCTGGGGGAGGCAGTGGGGCCGTGCCTTGGGCATGCTGGTCCGATTCGCGTACGGCCAGGTGCAAAGTCAAAGTCCCAGTCTCGCTACTCATGGGGATGACCAGCCGGGGCCGATCGAGAGTGGATAAAACGGTGCCGGTGCCCATGAGCAGGGTGGGCGGGGAAATTTTTATATCATACCCAAACTGGGCCAGTTTCATGCTGGCCCGCCCGGAGATGACGTTCCCCAGTTCCGCCATGCCGCTCTGGGCCAGCGAGGTGAACTTATCCATGGGTTCACCCATCAACCGCGAGACGAATGCCAGCGCGGTTTGGTCGGACAAACTGTAGAGCACGGTGCCATTGATGCCACCGATCAGGCTGATGATGATGGTGACATCTTCGGTGGCGTACATGCTATCCAGCATTTCCATTTCCTGGCGATTAAAAGCCACCCCCAGCTCAGCCAGCAAAACCTCCTGCGCGGCGTCGGCAAAAGCAGTGGCAAGTCGAATGTGCATGGGATTTCCTTGTGTA
>CAYUFY010000622.1:0-2340 GCA_964443795.1 uncultured Anaerolineales bacterium
CTTAGTATAAGTGTGAAATAGGGCCAGCGTAGAGAGGCCTCGCCGCGTCAGGATGCGGCTCGGCATGACATTTTATAGGCTGATAGCCTTTAAGAAACAATCTCTTAGCTCAAACTGAGCATATGCGTAAGTCCAGATCGAACAAGGAGCTAGGAAACAAATGAAACTAACCGTGGTTGTCCTCGGCGCCGGTTTTGGCGGGCTGGAACTCAGCACCCTCTTGTCTGAAGCGCTGGGTGAGGAACTGGACCTCACTCTGATTGACAAGAATGACTCATTTGCCTTTGGCTTTTCGAAACTCGACGTGATGTTTGGGCGTAAAGCGCCCGAGGCCGTGCGACTCGCTTATCGCCATATTGTGAAGCCGGGGGTGCGCTTTCGTCAGGAAACCATCACCGCCATTGACCCCGAAGCGCGGCGGGTCACGACCGAGGGCGGAGTGTATGCCGCCGATGTGCTGGTCATTGCGCTGGGCGCAGACTACGACCTCAACGCCACTCCGGGCCTTGCGGAAGGCGGCTATGAATTCTATTCCTTTGCGGGGGCTGAGCGCGTGCGCGAGGCACTCCCCACCTTCTCGCAAGGCCGCGCCATCGTTGGCGTGACTTCCGCGCCATTCAAGTGTCCGCCCGCGCCCAGCGAAGCCGCGTTGTTACTGGACGACTATCTCACCACGCGTGGGGTGCGCGCGGCCTGTGAGATCAGCCTGGTTATGCCCTTTGGCATCCCAGTCCCGCCGTCGCCCGCCACCTCCCAGGCGTTGTTGGCCGCTTTCGCCGAGCGGGGCATCACCTTTGTTCCCAACCGACGCGTGCTGGCCCTCGACCCCGCCCGGCGCGTGGCCCTCCTCGATGATAAGAGCGAACTGCCCTACGACCTGTTCCTCGGCATCCCGAAGCATTGCGTGCCGCCCGTCGTCGCGGCCAGCGGGATGACCGTGGAGGGCTGGATTCCTGTGGACCCCAAGACCCTCCAGACGCGCTACCCGGGCGTGTATGCGGTGGGGGATGTCACGAGCGTGGGCACCCCCAAAGCGGGCGTGTTCGCCGAAGGGGCCGCGCGCACGGTCGCCGCCGAAATCATCGCGCAGGCGCAGGGCGGCGCAGAGCCAGCGGCCTATCGGGGCCTCGGTGCCTGCTATGTCGAATTCGGGAACGCGCAAGTGGGGCGCGTGGATGTGGAATTTCTCGCTGGGCCGCCGACCGGCAGTTTCCTGGAACCCTCCCTCGCGTTGGTTGGCGAGAAGCAACACTTTGGCTCCAGCCGCCGCGCCCGCTGGTTCGGGCTGGCGTGAGTTAACTTACCCCGTCCACAGATCAAAGACAAAGAGCGTCGTCAACAGCCCCATCACTAAAACGCTGATCATCGTCCAGACGCGGTCAAAGGTAGGGTTGCGCCCGAGCCGCGCGAGAAACAGAAACACCGACGGGGCGGCGAGGATATAGCGATGCATCCCCTGCGCTTGACCACTGGCGAACGAAAGAAAAATCGCCAGCAAGCCAAACCACGCGAGATCGGGATGGCGACGCAGGCCCACGAGGCAAGCCGTGAACCCCAGCGCAATGCCACCCCACTCGATGGCGTAATAGGCGGCGGCCTGTGGGTTCGCGCCGAATAAAGCATGGTAGGCACTCGCCCACGAGAGGAAGCTGGCGCCCAAGGCCAGCAAGCCTCGCCCGAAAAATTCATCTTCCACTTTGCTGAAGGCCATCCCGTAATACGACACTCGCCAGAGTAGAAACGCCAACACCGGGGCCAATGCCACCAGCGCCCGCCCCAGTGTTTTCCACGGCAAGCCTTTGAAATAAATTTGTTGCCATTCCAAATCCAGCGCGCGCCATTCGCCGGTGCGGAACCAGGCGATGAGCAACGGCAGGGCCAGCACAATGCCCACCGCGCGGGTGAGGGTGGCCAGCGCCGCGATGGCCGCCGCCCACCCAAAATGCTCGCGCCGGAGCAGGGCCAGCGCCCCAAACGCCAGACCCACAAACAAGCCCTCGGTATAAACCTGGGCCAGAAAAAATCCACTCGGGAAGATGAGCAGATAAAACGCCGCGCGCCAGGCGCCGTCTTCGCCCAGCTCGGGCAGGGCGAGATCATAGAGCGCCAACAGCGCGGCCAGCGTACCCAGCAGGGAGACCAGCACTCCCGCGAGGGCGGCGGTGGCGATGGGGGACAGCTCCAGCGCGCCGAGCGGAATCATCAGCAATCGCATCACCCAGGGGTAGAACGGGAAGAAGGCATAACTCAACGAAATGCCCAAGCGGGTGGCGACTTCGGGGGGAATGACGAACGGCCAGAAACCCGTCCACGGCCTTTGGCTCACCTCGCCAAACGAAG
>CAYUFY010000623.1:0-2333 GCA_964443795.1 uncultured Anaerolineales bacterium
GGTTGTTTCACCAGTGAAGCTATAGCCTGAATCCGTGGTGAAATTATCGCTTAGGGTAGCATCCGCCGGGTTGGAGGATAGTTCAGCTGAATGGGTAAAGATCGTGGTGACATTAACGATCGGAGCGGTCACATTAATTGTGACGCGCGCCGACTTTTTGCGAGCAATGGTGCCTAAAGAGCAGGTGACCAGGTTGCCCGAGAATGAGCAGGTACCTTGTGATGGAGCAATGGACACAACGCCGGTTCCCACTGGCAGAGTGTCGGTGAGGATTACATTATAAGCAGCGGGATTGCCGCCAGGACCTCCAGCGGAGTTATTACGCACCCGGATGGAATATGAAAATGCATTACCGGAATACACTGGATCAGCGCTGTCAGTATAGGCTTGGAAATACAAGTCGGGGGCGGCGGCGTAAATGACCGTGACCGGCTCGAAATTAACCATCAAACCGGCCACGATGGCCACCATCAAAATAATGAGCATCCACCGGGATAACTTTTGTTGAAGTGCAGAATTTATAATCATTCAAACCTCCAAATACCAACAACGCGTTCTGATAATTGCCACTCGATAATCATAAGAGAAGTATAGCGACCTGTCTATAAGGCATAGGTTATAAGGCTGTTAATAGATACTGACTTAGCTCGCTCAAATTAGACTTGAGTGAGCTTGTGGTAGCCAAAGTTAATCGGACATGATTAAACTAATTTGGTAAGTTGAGCATCAATCAACACAGCCCTTTCAAAAGACTAGCCCCCGAGTACTACCGCCCATTTTGCCAGTTAAGCCAAAACCGCCCCGGCCAAGCCGGGGCGGCTGGATTGCACATATAGTGCAATCTCACATCTGACAGAGAACCTGCCCTACAACTTCGGCAACACAATATCTTGTTGCTTCTGATACTTCCCCTTTTTGTCAGCGTAGGAAATTTCGCATTCTTCGTCGGCCTGGAAGAACAGTAGTTGGGCGATGCCTTCGTTGGAGTAGACTTTGGCGGGCAGGGGGGTGGTGTTGGAGATTTCGAGGGTGATGTAGCCCTCCCAGCCCGGCTCCAGCGGGGTGACGTTGACGATCAGCCCACACCGCGCCATGGTGGATTTGCCCAGACAGACCACCAGCACACTGCGCGGGATGCGCAAATATTCCACCGAGCGCGAGAGCACAAATGAGTTCGGCGGGATGATGCAGACCTCGCCCTGAAAATCCACCATGGACCGGGGATCAAACGCCTTCGGGTCCACGATGGTCGAGTGGACATTGGTGAAGATTTTGTACGAGTCGGCCACGCGGATGTCGTAGCCATATGATGAGACGCCATACGAAATGACGCCCTCGCGCACTTGGTTATCCACAAACGGCTCGATCATTTTTTGGCTCAACGCCTGTTGCTTAATCCAGTGGTCGGGTTTTAAGCCCATGATTTTTCTCCTGACAAAAAAATTCCCCCAAGGGGGCGGGGTGACGGGGCGCATTTTAACACAGGGCCGCCTCAGCGCTCTTCGGCTTTGACCTCGTTCTTTAATATCCCAATGCCTTCAATGTCCACCTCCACCGTGTCGCCGGCCCGCAGGGGTTGCGCGCCCCCCGGCGTGCCGGTGAGTATCACATCGCCGGGCAGGAGGGTCATGATGGACGAGATGAAGGCCACGATTTTCGGGACGGCGAATAACATATCGTGGGTGGAGCTCATTTGCCGGGTTTCGCCGTTTACTTTGCAGGTAATCAACAGTTCGGTGGGGTCGAGGCCGGTGGCGATGCACGGCCCCAGCGGGCAAAAGGTGTCGAAGCCTTTGCCGCGCGCCCACAGTTTGTCGGCTTCCACCAAATCCTGGGCGGTCACGTCGTTGGCACAGGTGTAGCCCAGGATGTGGCTGGTCGCCTGGTCGGGCGTGACCCACCGGGCGCGGCGGCCCATCACCACCGCCAATTCCGCGCCGTGGGTCACGGTCTGCGCTTGTGGCGGGAGCAAAATCGGTTCGGCGGAGCCAATCACCGCTGAGGGCGGCTTGAGGAATAGCGTGGGCATGTCCGGGGCCGGGTCGCCGGTCTCGCGCACCCGGTCAACATAGTTGCGCGTGAGGCCGATGATTTTGCTGGGCGCGCAGGGTGTGAGCAGTTTGACTTCGGCCAGCGGGATTTTCTTGCGCCCGCGCGAAAAATCGCCGTAGATGTCGCCGCTAATCGGCCCGACTTGATCACCGGCCAAATAACCCCAGTGGGTTTTGTCTTCATGAAAATAGCGGACGATTTGCATCGTAACTTTAAACTTCCAATCTCAAATGGGTGCATCTCTGCAACTGAGAGTACATATGTTCGGAAAGTGCGTCAGG
>CAYUFY010000624.1:0-2329 GCA_964443795.1 uncultured Anaerolineales bacterium
CGCGCCGAAGTAGCGCGGGCCATAGTCGCTGGGGATGATGGTGTGACTCGTCTGGATGAGGGCGACGGTGAACGTCACCGGGCCTTCGAGCGTGTCAATGAGCGTCGTATCGCCGACGTGCAAGTTGCGGCGGCGCGCGGCGATTTCGGCGAGGATGAGCGACGGCCCGGCGGCGATGTACCGCGCGGCCTCGTCGAGCGAGCCTTCAACTGGCCGCGCCAGTTGCGGGTGAGTACGCAGATAATCCAGGCTGATGACAAAGGCCGTCGGGCCAATCGCGTAGCCGGGCAGGTTGGTGACGGAATAGTCCAGCACTCGCGCCTGTGAGCGAAGCGCGGCGAGGTCGGCCTCCAGCTCGGGTGTCACTGGCGACCCGTAGACTGGCCGAATCAACATGAAGTCGTCGTCAAAGAGCGACCCACCCGCGCTGGCCGAGTAGGCCGAGAAGCCGAGCGCGATGCCCGCAAAGGCCACAACCAACATCAAGCTGATGGCGAAGTTGGCCGCGGTAAGCAGGGCGCGCCCGCTTTGCTTGCGAAGGTTGCCCACCGCCAAACGCACAGCCACCGCGCGCGGGAAAGCCCGCTCCACGAGCCACAACCCGCCGCGCATCGCGGCGGGGATAGCCAGCAGAACAATGAACGGCGGGATGAGGAGCGGAACGAGCGTGTAGAGAATGCCGTTATCGCCAGTTTCGTTTTGACGCAAGTAGGCGGCGACAGCGGCGTTGGTGACTCCGAACAGAGCCGCCAAGCCAAGCGCGCCGACCCAGCCCCATTTTTCGTACCGCGTAGGGGCGTTCAATTGAACGCCCCTGCGCGTATCGCGGCTCATCGCCGCGAGCGGGCTAACGCGCCCCGCCTGCCACGCCAGCGCGAAAGTAGCGGCGAGCGTGATGAACCATCCCAAGCCAACCGCGAGCACCGCGCCATCGAGTGGAATCGCGACACTAGCGACGCTGGCCAATTGGATTTGACCCGCGTCGCTACCGACGTTGGCAGGAATGGCCGCGCGCACCAGCACGACCGCCAAGCCCAATCCGATGGGCAACCCCACCAGCGAACCCGCGCCCGCCATGAGCAACGCCTCGGTGAGAGTCTGCGCCAACACTTGCCCGCGTGTCATACCCAACGCGCGCAATTGGCCGATTTCGCGTTGGCGTTCAGTCAGCGTTAACGCGAAAGCGTTGTAGATGAGATACGCGCCCGCGAGGAGCACCACCACCGTGGCAAACGGAAAGGCAACGCGCGTTAACCCCACCAGCGCATCATCCGCCTGCGTGGAGTCTTGCGCGGTGGTCACCACATACGCCGCGCCGAGCGCCTCCGCCAATGTATCCTTTACGGCTTCGGTGGTGGCGTTGGGGCGCAGGCGCACCAGCATAGAACTCGCCACGCCCGGCGCGCCGAGGGTGGCTTGCAAAGTTGTGAGTGGCACCCACGCCGTCGCCGCTCCAAAGGGATTCGCTTTGAGCAACCCGACCACTGTGTATTCGTAAGTCTCGCCCTCAATTTCCAAGCGCGCGGTCTGCCCCACGCCGAGGCCGTGTTGGGCGGCCCAGATGTCGGGGAGCCAAATGACCAGACCTGACAGGTTTTCGCGAAGCGTACCTGTCAGGTCTTGGCCCGCAATTAATTCGTAGGGCGAGAGCACCCGCGCCGGGTCAACGCCGAGCAATACCAAATTGCTTTCGGTCAGCGCATATTCGTAAAGCGGCGCGACTTGTTCGACAGCGGGGTGGTTGAGAATTGCGTCAGCAATGGAAACGGGGAAGAACGGCGCGAGAGCGGGCGAGACTTCCAAGTCGGCCCCGGCGAGTTTGCTGGCGCGGGCGGCGGCGGCTTGGGCATCGGCGGCGACTCCAACGATGCGCGTGGCAAAGACTAAGGCCACCCCCAGCGCAATGGCGAAAGCAGTGAAGAGCGTGCGCCCGGTGCGGGCGCGGAGGTTGCGGAGGGCGAGGAAGAACATAAGTCAAACTCCAAATTTCAAGATTCAAATTCCAAATCAGAGCAAATTCCGAATCGGTGTAGGGCTTTTTCAACGGATGAAACGGATGGAACGGAAAGAATCCGATAAATCCGCTTCATCCGTTGACAAGGCTTGCCGTAAATGAATTTGGAAACCGCTCTAAAGGGCAACGGGCTGGCGGCGATTGAACTCTGCGGCGTGGCGTTCAATAATTTCCACGGCGCGCGCGACACCGTTCTCGGCGCGGATTTTTTCGCCCAGCGCGGCGGCGCGGGCGCGCAGGGCCGCGTCGTTGACGGCGAGGTTAATCGCCTCGGCCAACTTTTCGGCGGTCAGTTTTTTTACATCGCCCGCGCGC
>CAYUFY010000625.1:0-2328 GCA_964443795.1 uncultured Anaerolineales bacterium
AGGTTAGCGCACCGCCTGGGTTGGGGGTAGCGGTAGGCGGCAAGGGGGGGGGGGTTTGCGGGGCAAACACGACCGGCGCCGGGGTGGGGGGGAGCGTGGTGATGGCGGTCTGCTCGAAGCTGACAAAATAGTATACGCCTCCGAGCAGGGCCAATGAGATAAGGCCCGTCACCGGGAAGAAAATCTGCTGGCGCTGTTTGAGGAGGGAGGCGGGCACCACCGGGGCCGCGAGGCCCGCCTTCAGGTCGGCCAGCTCGATGGGGTGCTCGTGGAGCATTTCGTGCTCGGTGAGATGCCCTGTCCACATGCTTTTGTTAAAGTGGCGCAAGTGAACGCCATAGAAGTGCCACAGGATGATGGCGGATACAGCCAGGACGGCTTCGCCCCCGTGCGCGGCTTTGGCGGCGGGGATGAATTGGCCGGGGAAGAAGCGGGTGGTGGCGATGGGATTCCACATCATGAAGCCGGTAATAATCATGACGATCGTGCCCCAGACGAGCGCCCAGTATTCGGCCTTTTCCTCGAAATTGAAGCGGCCCATTTGCGGGCGGGTTTTGGCCAGGCCCAGGTTAAAGATGAAGGCCTGCCAGGCGTCCAATGCGTCGGTGAGCGACGGGAGCATGGTCATGGGCACGCGCCGGACAATGACTTTGTAGGCCATGACCGCAAAGTGGTAAATGCTCTCGAGCATGAGCAGGGTGGCGGCAAAGCGGTGAATGAGGCGGACCAATTCGATGCCACCCATTAACCCGATCATGCTATCGGCCCAGGCGGCGCCGACATATTTTTGCGGCAGGCCGGTGAAGGCGAGGGTGCTAAAGGAGGCAATGAGCAAAATGTGCTCAATGCGCCGATAGAGGTCAAAGCGTTGATACTGGGGAGTGGAAGTGGGGGCGCTCATGCTGAAGCGGCTCCTTGATCGCTATCGGTTTTGGTGGGGGGACGCCGTCGGAAGTTAAGACGCGCCGCCAGGGGCCGCCCGAAGCGCCACCAGGCGTCGCTGAGGACAAACACGGCCATGCCGCCCAACACGCCGGGGATGAAGAATTGATAGAACAGATTGACGTAGTAGACGAGCGGATTTTTATCGGCGCTGGGGACATAGTGACTGAGCCACGAGTCGGGGAAGTTGGGGGTGGCATCTGGATGACAGCGCTGGCAGGCGCCCAACAGGTTTTCTTTGACCTGTAGGCCTTTATGCAGGTCATCGGGTCGGGCGATGTTGTGAATGCCGTGACAATCAAAGCAGACGGGTTTGTTGGTCACTTGGTCGGGGGATTCTTTTTGGAACAGAGTCACGGTTGTGCCGTGAAAGTCGGCCAGGTAAGTGTTGAGGACTTGGGTCGAGATATTATATTTGCTCATCTTGGCCGCATTGGTGTGGCAATCGGCGCAGAGTTGCGGCGAGTTGAGGCGGAATTCGGCAGTGGTGGGGTTGCCAATGTTATGCACCCCGTGACAACTAATGCAGGTGGGCACATCCGGGTTGCCGAATTCGAGCAGGGCTTCGCCGTGGACGCTTTGTTTGTATTGATTGTAAATTTCGCTGTGACAGCGCGCGCAGGTCTGCGGGACTTGTAGATTGGCGCGGGGGAGGAGGGCATGGGTGTCCGGGTTGGTGAGACGTTGTTGGGTGTGCGGGTTGTGGCAGTCGGAGCAGACGGCGGCGTCGCGGTTGGCTTGGAGAAGCGCGGCCTGATGGACGCTATCCTGCGTTTTCTCAAAGTTGCCGGCGTGGCATTGTTGGCAGGTGGTGTACATGGCCAGCGTCACATCCCGGCGACTGTAGGGGCGGAACTCGGGGTGGGGGTATTCGCGGATATCGGTGTGGCATTGCACACAGGCATAGCCGCCAATGCCATGCACCGAGACGGCGTAGGCTTGCGGGTCAATGGTGAGATAGAGCGTTTCGCCATTGGGCAGGTTTTTGATTTGATCGGGTTGGCCGTGGCACTTAAGACAATCATCGTTGCTAACGCCGGGTTCGAGCGCGGGCGATTCGATTGGTTTTTGTAAACCGCTCAGGTCAGTCGGCGTGTGAGGGGAAGCGAGTGACCGCGCGGGTGCCGAGGTGGCGGGTTGGGCCGCAGTGACTGCCTGGGTAGGGGCAACGACGCGGGTCGCCATCCACAGCCCAAGGGCCAAACTTAATCCAAAAAGTAAAGTCAACCGATTATGTCGGATTTGCATAGGAGGAAAACTCCAAGAATATGAGGCTAATCTTACCGACGACTACACTATTAGGCAGTGACGGGTATCACTGCTAGGAGGTGATAGATAGCATATTTGTATAAAGAGGAGAGGAATGCGGGGAGAATACCACTTAAA
>CAYUFY010000626.1:0-2325 GCA_964443795.1 uncultured Anaerolineales bacterium
CTACTTCAAAGGAGTTATCCATGTCAAACGTCTTTCCCTCCCCCCATCCACTCGTCGCGCACAAATTAGCCTTACTCAGGAGCACCGACACCAAACCCAAGAAATTCCGCGAACTCGTGCGCGAGTTGGCGATTTTGCTGGCCGTGGAGGCCACCCAGGATTTAGAAACTAAAGAAGTGGAGGTGACCACCCCGATGGGTCAAACCAAAGGGCAAGAGTTGCTCACCGGCATTGGCCTGGTGCCGGTCTTGCGCGCGGGGTTGGGCATGGTCGAGGGCATTTGGGAAATGATGCCCGGTGCCGAGGTCTGGCACATTGGCCTCAAGCGCGACGAGCGCACCCTGCAACCCATGCAGTATTACGCCAATAAGCCTGTGCAATCGCGCGTGCAAGTCTGCCTCATCCTCGACCCCATGCTAGCCACCGGCGGCTCGGCCTCGGCCACCTGCTCCCTGCTCAAAGAGTGGGGCGTGACCAAAATCAAATACATCGGCCTCATCGCCGCACCCGAAGGCATCCAGAAGTTGCAGGCCGACCACCCCGATGTGCCCATTCATGTGGGCGCGGTTGATTCGCATTTGAACGAAATCGGCTACATCGTGCCGGGGCTGGGGGATGCCGGGGATCGGCAGTTTGGCACCGGGTAAAAGAAAATTCCGCAAATCAAAAGTCTAAATTTCAAATGGCTGGCCTGAGCATCGGCGTTGCCTTTCTCTTAGCGCTGGGGTTAACCCCGTTCGCCAGTTGGCTGGGACACCGCCTCGGGTTGCTGGCCCTGCCCGGCGGGCGGCGACAACATGCGCAACCGATCTCGCGCCTCGGCGGCATCGGGTTGTTTGCCGGGTTCTGGGGAACCGCCCTCGGCTTGTATCTCTTCGCGCCGCTGGAGGCGCGGTTACGCTTGCCGATGGGCGGTATCCTGCTGGGCACGCTCTTCGTCTTTCTCTTCGGGCTGGCCGATGACAAATGGGAATTCAAAGCCTGGCCCCAGTTCGCCGCGCAGTTTGGCGCCGCCGGGATTGCCATTGCTACGACAGTTTTCATCGAACAGGTTACGCTCCCGGTCACGGGCTTCACGGTTTTCCCCTGGTTCATCACTTACCCGCTGACGGTGGCGTGGGTAGTCGGCATGATGAATACCGTAAATTTTTTAGACGGGCTGGATGGTCTCGCCAGCGGTGTGGGAGGTATTGCCGCCGTGCTATTCGCGCTCCATTCGCTGGCGCTCGGCCAGCCGCAAATTGCCTGGTATTCCCTAGCCCTGGCCGGGGCCTGCGCGGGGTTTCTGCTGTTTAATTTTCATCCCGCCAAAGTTTTTTTAGGCTCCAGCGGAGCGATGACCCTGGGCTTTGCGCTGGCCACGCTATCCATCCTAGCCCCGGCGCGGGTGATGACCGCCCTGTTGGTGATGGTGATTCCCATTGCGGATACGGCGTTCCAAATTTTCAACCGCTGGCGCGCAGGCCGGTCGCCGTTTCAAGGCGACCGGGGCCACTTGCATTACCGCCTGCTGGACCTCGGGTTTTCACAACGCCAAATTGTGGTGGGCTATTGGTTTTTCTGTGCGGTGTTCGGGGCGCTGGTGTTGCTCATCGAGTCGCGCCTTTACAAGCTGATCGCGCTCGGCACACTGGGAGCGCTGGTAGTAGGGGTGTTGTTGGTTTTACGAGAAAAGCCCACTGGCGACCGGGGGTGACATTGCTTGGGGGTCAGTATTGCACTTTCAGCCCGGTCAGGCGCATCAGGGTTTGCTCGACGAGCCAGATGAGGGGCGCCAAGGTGAGGTTGAGGCACACGGTGATGGTGAACGCCAACGCCAGCGCGCGCAGGGCGGCATCCACCGGGCCGAGCAGAGCATTCATCAACAGCGCGCCAAAGCCCGCATAGGCCAGCACCGCTAACAACAGGCCCACGCCCGCCGCCAGGGGCAACCATGCCCGCCGATCGGAGGCCGAGGGGAGCATGGAATTGCTCACCGTGAAGATAAAGTAGAGCCAGAACCAAAAATCGCTGGCGCGCGTCATGGCTTGTAGAGTCAGAATGGTGTCGAGCAAATCGCCGCGCGCCAGGGCCGCACCCACCGGGCCCACCCCCAACCGCGCCTGCCCCACAAAAATAATCACGGTGGCCCCGGCCACCAGCGGCGCCACTCCAATCAGCGCTTCGCGCACCACATCCACTTTTTCGGTTTCAACATAGCCGAGGCGCAAAGTGCCGTTGGGCATGCGCTCGGGCAGGAGAGAGAACTTGCCGGTGCCGACCCCGAGGAATGTGGCGGCCAGCCAGTGACTGCTCTCATGCACCACCACCCCCGGCAACATGAGG
>CAYUFY010000627.1:0-2321 GCA_964443795.1 uncultured Anaerolineales bacterium
CCCCGGCCCAACCAGCCGCGCCGCCCCCCAGCCTTCAACCCCTGTCCCCCACCGACCACGCGCATCACGCGCTGACCGAAATCCCCTGCGCCAACTGCGCGGGCGCGGGCCTCGAACTGCAAGACGACGGGCAGGTGACCTGCCACTTCTGCGGCACCCCCAACTCCATTCAGGGTGAAATCTGCCCCGCCTGCCAGCATGTCAACGACCTCAACGCCGACTACTGCGAAAGTTGTCAACTCGCCCTCATCCGCTACTGCCCCAACTGCCAGACCAAAAACTGGAGCGGCCTCGAAAACTGCGCGGTCTGCGGTCAATCCCTCGACGCGCTCGCCTACCTCAATGAGCGTTGGCAACAAAACACCCCCGAGGGCAAAGCCCAACAACTCAACGACATCCGCGCCGTCAAAGCCGCCGAAGAAGCCGCCGCCCAAAAACGCATGGCCAAAATGATGGCCCAGGAACAACAACGCCAAAAAGAAATCTCCAGCGCCATCACCCGCCGTTCCCGCAACGAAAGCCTCCTCATCGCTTTGCTCATCGGCGGCGTAGTGGTCATCGTCCTCATTGTCGGTCTTGTTGTGCTGTTTGGATCTGGCGGGCAGTAATCAGTCGTCAGTAGCCAGTAATCAGTAGGCAGTAGGTGGATTGCAATAACCCACTGGTCCAATCACCCAATCTCTCACTCATTCAATGCCCTCTTCCCCCTATACCGTCCACCTGCCGCTCTTCGAAGGCCCGCTTGACCTGCTTCTGCAACTCATCGAGCGCGAAGAACTCGACATCACCAAAGTCTCCCTCGCCCAGGTCACCGACCAATTTCTGGGCTACATCAAAATTCTCGACAGCCTGCAGTTGGGCGACATCGCCGACTTCCTCGTCATCGCCGCGCGGATGTTGTTGATCAAAAGCGAGGCCTTACTGCCCCGCCCGGTGGAGCGCGCCCCCGATGAGCCTGACCCCGGCGACGAACTCGCTCGGCAACTATTGGCTTATAAACGCTACAAAGAAATTGCGGGAACCCTGCACGACCGCGAACACGCTGGCCTCCGCACCTACCTGCGGCTCGCGCCCCCGCCCAAAGTGGAAGCCCGCCTCGACCCGCGCGGCCTCACGCCCCTCGCGCTCTTCACCGCCCTCAGCCGCGCCCTCGCCACCGTCCCCGACCTCCCGCCGCTGTCCTCCGTCGTCGCGCCCCCCAAAGTCACCATCCGCGACCAAATCCGCCTCATCGCCCGCACCCTCAAAGCCGAGCCGCGCATCGGGTTTCAAAAACTCATCGCCCACGCCACCTCGCGCATGGAAATCCTCGTCACCTTCCTCGCCATCCTCGAACTCATCAAACGCCGCAAAATCGAAGCCCGGCAGGAGCAAATGTTTGGCGACATCGAACTGCTCTCGATCGCCGAATGGACGGAAGAAGAGGTGGCCGAATTGGAGTTTGAGTGAGCGTTAGAGTTTGGAGTTAGAGTTAGCGTGGCTCGTACTCTAACTCCCCACTCTAACTCTAACTGCTACCGCCACCCCCGCCCCCAGCACATCCACCATCACATCCGTCCAACCCGCTCCCCGCCCCGGCACGAATGACTGATGAAATTCGTCAGTCACACCATACAACCCAGCCAAGACCACGGCCCACACCATCTGCCGCCGCGTCGGGGGCGCGCCGTTGGCTAAACCGCGCAAGTAACTTAGCGCTAACAGCCCATAGCCAATCAGGTGACCGCTCTTTTTCACCAACCAATCCGATCCGCCAAAATCTGGCACCTCCGCCTTCGAAAAAGATGAAGCCACAAAAATAATCGCCATCATCACCAACGCTGGCCCCCAACGCATCACAAAAGTTTTTATTTGAGTCATGCACCCATGATACCCGATTGGCCGGCAACTTTCCCAGTGCTACAATCGTCTCGTACTCATGTCCGATCAAGACCCACCTCCCTCCGGCGTTAACGTAGACAACAGCGGCGACCTGCGCGTCGGCGGCGATGTCACGGGCCGCGACAAAATCACAACGACCACCACCACCGTCAACGAGGGCGGCCCGGTCGCCCGCTACGCCGTCATCGGCCTGGTCATCATCGCCGTCATCGCCATCATCGTGATTGCGGGGTTGGCGCGCGCCCCGCAAGCGCCGCCGCCCTCGCCTTCCCCCACCCCAACTCAGGGGCTGACGGAAACCCCGCGCCTCGAGGCTAGTCCGAGACCCTCCCCCACATTCTCGGCGACCCCGACCGATACCCGCATCCCCACGGCCACAAGCCCCCCCACGGCCACCGCTACCCCAACCGCTACCGCTACGCCTGCGTCCAACGAAGGCT
>CAYUFY010000628.1:0-2316 GCA_964443795.1 uncultured Anaerolineales bacterium
AGGTTTTTAAAACCGTTAACTATGTATCTTATTCTCGCCAATTTTCTGTCTTGACGAAGGGGTCCACCTTAATTCAACATAACAGGAGTTGCCCTCACGAACCGTACGCTCTTAAGTCGTTTCAAGGAGATCACAGGAAGTTTCCAGAAATCTCCAAGCATTTCCAATGCGCTTTTTAAGGGCATTATGGCAACCTCCTTGAAATCGGTTAAGAGCGAAACTTGTTACCCCCCATGTCTTCCGCCACTCCTTTGCGACGCACACCCTGGAAGCGGGTTACGACATCCGCACCGTCCAAGAACTCCTCGGCCATAGCGATGTCAAAACCACCATGATCTACACCCACGTCCTCAACCGCGGCGGCCTCGCCGTCCGTAGCCCGCTCGACTAGCCCCAAATCCGAACCCCCTCCCCCCCATTTGCGCCAGCACACCCTTGAACTGCCATATTGCCAATGGCGCAAATGGGGAGACTGAGGGGGGTTGATATGCCTGCCCTCGTCACCCTCGCCGAAATGCAAACCATCGAAGCCGCCGCCGACCGGGCGGGCGTAAGCTATGCCGCGCTGATGGAGAACGCCGGTCAAGCGGTCGCCCAAGCCGTGTTGCGGCGCATCGAAGCCCCGGCCCGTCACAAAATCCTCGTGCTGTGCGGCAAAGGCAACAACGGCGGCGACGGCCTCGTGGCCGCCTATCATCTGGCCGAGGCCGGCGCGACCGTTTCCATTTACACCCCCCAGCCACTGGCCGAAGCCGACCCCAACCTCCAGCGTGTGCGCCACAAAGGTTTGCTGGTCGTGGATGCCGAGACCGACCAACGCTGGCGCGTCCTAAAAAACCTCCTGGGCGGCGTCACCGTGCTCATTGATGCGGTCTTCGGCACCGGCGTGCGCCTGCCCTTGCACGGCCAACCCGCGCAACTCCTTAACCAAGTCAGAAACGATTTGGCTAAACGCGCCCAGCCCCCGCTTCGCGTGGCCATTGATTGCCCCTCCGGCCTCAACTGCGATACCGGCGAGCTCGACCCGGTGGCGTTGGCCGCCGATTTAACCGTAACCATGATCGCCGCCAAACGCGGGCACTTCACCTTCCCGGCCGCCGATTTTATTGGCGAACTGCAAATCGCCGATTGCGGCGTCCCAGCCGATTTGCCCGAACTCGCGCGGGTCCCGCTCACGCTCGGGGATTCCGCGACCGCCCGGGCGCTGTTACCCGCGCGACCGCGCCACGCCCACAAATACACCTTCGGCCGCGCGCTCGTCTGCGCCGGGTCAGTCAATTACACCGGAGCCGCCTATCTCGCCGGGGAAGCCGCCTACCGCGTGGGCGCGGGCCTCGTCACCCTCGCCGTCCCCGCGCCGCTTCACCCCCTCCTCGCCCCGCAACTCCCCGAAGCCACCTGGTTGCCACTCGCCCACCTCAACGGCGCACTCGCCCGTGATGCCGTCGAAGCATTAACGAACGCGTTGGGGAAATATCAAGCCGTCCTGCTCGGCCCCGGTTGGGGAACCGCCCCAGCCACCGCGACCTTCGCCCGGCATTTGTTCGCCGCCCACGCGGAGACATGGCCCCCCACCGTGGTGGACGCCGACGGCCTGCGCCTGCTCGCGCCAATTGACAACTGGCCCCGCTTGTTGCCGCCCCACACGGTGTTGACCCCGCACCTCGGCGAACTCACCGCCCTCACCGGCCTCGACCAAGCCACCTTGCAAACCAACCGCTTCGACCTCGCGCCCAAACTCGCCGCCGACTGGGGCCATGTCCTCGTCCTCAAAGGCGCCTTCACCCTCGTCGCCGCCCCCGATGGCCGCGTCACCGTTCAACCCTTTGCCACCGCCGCCCTCGCGCGCGCGGGCACCGGCGATGTGCTGGCCGGGATGATTACGGGTTTACTGGCGCAAGGCGTCCCACCCTACGAAGCCGCCGTGGCCGCGACCTACCTGCACGGCCTCGCCGGGGAACTGGCGGCACAGGCGGCGGGCAATACCGCCAGCCTCCTCGCCCGCGATGTACTGGCGATGGTGGGCCAAGCAATCACCAACACTCGCCCTTCCGCTCTCAGCGGGAAAACCTAGCCGCGCGCAGTCACCCATTGCGCCGTCGCTAGTCGCCAGTCGCCAGTAATCAGTCGCCAGTGATGGACTCTATTGACTGATTACTGGCGACTGATTACTGATTACTTCTCAATAGTCACGACATCGTGCGCTGTTTTTAGGCTGATTTCTAACCGGGCAAGCACTCACGACATCGTGCGCGGTTTTACTAAAAAATCTGAGGAATTCAGCCAAAACCTGCATTTCGCGCACGATGTCGTGAG
>CAYUFY010000629.1:0-2312 GCA_964443795.1 uncultured Anaerolineales bacterium
CAAAGCGGCAGTGGCGTGCTGGGCGACCTCGGCGCGCATGTGATTGATTTGTTGCACTGGTGGTTCGGACCAATGACCCGCGCCACCGGCAGTTTGCAAACCTTCATCCACGAGCGCCCGCGCCCCGACGGCACGCGCGGCCCGGTGGAGACCGACGATGCCTGCGCCTTCGTGGCAGAGTTCGCCGCCGGTGGGCAAGCCACGGTGCAACTTTCGCGGGTAGCCCCCGAGCGCCACAACTACATGCGCTTCGAACTGTATGGCGAACAGGGGATGCTGGTATACGAATATGACGAAACACTCGCGCATCTCGGACGGGTTTACGGTGCCCGCCGGGGCGCGGGCGATCCGCGCGAGTTGCCGCTCCCCGAACATTTAACGCGCGACCTCGCGGGCCGCGCCTCTTTCCCGGCGGTCTACCGCGCCCTCACAGATCCGTTCTTCGCCAGCCTGCGCGATTCATCCATCACCGTCTCGCCCAGTTTTGCCGACGGCCTCGCCACGCAAACAGTGATTGATGCCATTGCGCAATCCGCGGAAAGTGGGCGCTGGGAAAAAGTGTGAATTTTGCTCCAGCGCCCCTTCCGCTATAATCCGCTCATCTCTAACCTAGGAGTCACTCATGACTAAAAAAGGCCGGGTCTTCTCCGGCGCGCGTCCCACCGGGCGGCAACATCTCGGCAACTATCTCGGCGCGATTAAAAACTACGTGGCCTTGCAGGCTGACTACGAGTGCGTCTATTGCATCGTGGACTTGCATGCGCTGACCACGCTGGAAGAGTTTGAAAACCTGCGCCAGAACACCGCCGAAATGGCGCTCGACTGGCTGGCGGCTGGCATCCGCCCCGCCGAGACCATCATGTTTGTGCAAAGCCATGTGCCGCAAGTCACCGAACTGCACACCATCCTGTCCATGTTCACCCAACTCGGCAAACTGACCGACCTGCCCACTTTTAAAGAGAAGGTCGCGCAACAACCGCACAACGTGAACTACGGCCTCGTGGGTTACCCCGTACTCATGACCGCCGACATCGTGCTCTACAAAGCCGACACCGTGCCGGTGGGCGTGGATCAGGCCTCGCACATTGAATTTGCCCGCGAGATTGTCCGCACCTTCAACCACCGCACTCACCGCGAGGTGCTGATCGAGCCGAAGATGAAAAACACCGAGTACCCCAAAGTGCTCGGCACCGACGGCCAGCAAAAAATGGGCAAAAGCCTGAACAACCACATCGAACTCGCGGCCACACCCGAAGAGACACAGAAAAAGGTGCTGACCATGGTGACCGACACCCAACGGGTGAAACGCACCGACCCCGGCCGCCCGGAAGTCTGCAATGTCTTCTCGCTTCACAAAACCTTCTCGCCCGACGACTTGCCGATGATTGACCAGCAGTGCCGCGTCGCGGGCATTGGGTGTGTGGATTGCAAAAAGATTCTGGCGAAGAATCTTAACGCGCATCTCGAACCCTTCCGCGCCCGGCGGGCCGAGCTGGCCCAGAACGAGCGTCTCGTGTGGGACGTGCTGGCCGACGGAGCCAAACGCGCCCAAGCGCTCGCCAAAGTAACGCTCGCCGAAGTAAAGGACGCGGTGGGCTTGCCGTAACCCCCTCAGTCCCCCCTATGCGCCGCCGCTCACTCAGTGGTTCCAAGTTTTTATGGCGCCAATGGGGGGAGGCCGGGATATTGGAGTCTTGCCATGGAAATCCATCTCGCCGCCGAACAAGCCTTTCACATCATGCCTCAAATCATGCTTGAGGTGGCGCGTGATCGGGTGGAACAAAAGAAGGTCAACCTCATTGCGGGCACCGTCGGCGCATTGTTTTCGCGCCCCAAACCTGAGGAAATCCAACTGGTCGGCGTTGAAAATCGGCTGGAACCCTTCTGGCATATCGTGGTCTCAACCCGCACCGCCTATGACCGCCAGCGCGCTTATACCGTGAACGTGAGCGGGGCCGAAGTCCAAAGCGTGACCCTGCTGGGGCAAGACATTGCGGTTGACCCCAAGACCAAAGCCTTCAACCTGACCGGCCTAGAGCATTGTCTGGAAGAACGGCGGGCTTCACGCCTGTTCGATGCGGTCTCCGGCGACAAAGTGGATTTCAGCAAACATCTGGCCCAGCCCAAAACCGAAATTGCCGATGTGGCCACCTTCGCGCCCGAAGGCGTGCTGGTGGTCCCACCACAGGTGCGGGCCACGGCGGTGGTGCAACAAGTGATGGCCGAGGTCGTCAAACCCGTGCAAGCGCAAGTCATTCACGAGGAACGCGCCGAAGTGGAAACCATCGCGCTTAATTTTCGCCCGGTGTATG
>CAYUFY010000630.1:0-2308 GCA_964443795.1 uncultured Anaerolineales bacterium
CACCGCACTTAAGCGTGGTCAAGAGGCCCACTTTTGGGCGAGTTGGAGCATAGCCAGGGAGGGTCTGCCGCGTTGCACCGGCGGTTTCCAGCGCGGCGGTGGCACCCGAAAAGCGAACACTTCAGTCGGTGTCCACTGGTGATCAGTCAGTTTGGCGGCAATCGCAGGAGTACGTTGCCCCCAATGCTGGCCGAAAGTGCCAACGGAAAGTTTCAAACGCAAACTGTGATGATAATCGCAGAAGTTGTAGAAACAGCCAACAAGATACATGCCAGCTACCAAAGTTTCGGCACGGCGCGCCAGTGTGCGAGTGCGGCGGACAAGCTTGTTCAAGCGCTGGCGAAAGGTGGCATTCCCCTTTGTGCCAGAATAGGCTTGGACACGGCGGTCTATAATTTAGTGTAGGCCCCTGAGAACCAACCATGACCGACCTCCCTCCCTTCCTCTCAACCCCACCCCAGCACTTCGGCGGCGGCGGGTATAATCGGCATGTGGGTGTTTGGTGTGAGGTTGGTTGGCAAACCTATCTTGCACCCAATACCCACTTTTGCCAAATTCCCCAAGACGCATAGCGGAATTATGAGCGGCTCTCTCTATTGGAATTGAACTCAAGGGACTATGACCATCCTACTCTCCATCGAATCGGTTTCTAAAAGCTATGGTCGGAAACAAGTCGTCACTGACCTGTCGTTTCAAGTGGCGGCGGGCGAAATTTTTGGTTTGCTCGGCCCCAATGGGGCGGGGAAAACCACCACCATCCGCATGGCGCTCGATCTCATCCGCCCGGATTCCGGGCGCATCACCATCCTCGGGGGAGCGCTGGATGCCGCGCGCAAAAACCGCGTGGGCTATATGCCCGAACAGGCGGGGTTGTACGACGATATGCGCCTGCGCGATTGTTTGGTGTACCTTGCCACGCTCAAAGACTTATCGAACCGCGAGGCCGGGCAACGCGTGGAGACCGCACTGGAACGGCTGGGGTTGGCCGCCGAGCGGCGTAGCAAACTCAAAGACCTCAGCCGCGGCATGTATCAGAAGGCGCAAATCATCGCGGCGATTGTGCATGACCCGGATTTACTCATTGTGGACGAGCCGTTTGCCAACCTCGACCCAGTGAACGCGCAGGTGGTGCGCGATGAATTGCTGGCCCTGCGCGGGCGTGGCAAAAGCGTCATCATGTCCAGCCATCAAATGCAACTGGTCGAATCCTTATGCGACCGCATGGTGTTGGTGCATCAGGGCCGGGCGGTGTTGTACGGCGGGGTGCTGGAGGTCAAACAACAATTCGCCGAGGCCGCAGTGTGGGTGGCCGGGCGCGGCGATTTCGCCAACCTGCCGGGGGTCGCGCGGGCCACCGCTCACCCGCAGGCCTGGAAGTTGGAACTCCAGCCCGGGGTCACCGCCGCTGATTTGTTGCGGGCCCTCGCCGCCCGCCCCGAATGGGAAGTGGAGCGCTTTGAGCGCGTGCTCCCCTCACTCGACGAGATTTTTGTTCGGACCGTGCAGGCGGTTGCACCCCATGCGTAAAACTTTGCGGATTGCTTGGCACGCCTACGCCCAACAGGCCTTTCAGGGGCAGTTTTTGTTTCTCTACTTTGGTTTCCCCATAGCCATGTGCTTGCTGTTAATTTTCTCCCTCACACTGACCTTCTGGTTTTTCTTCGCCGATACCCGCCCGGTGGGCTATGTGGATTTGGCGGGGGTCCTGCGCGACCCCGGGGCAACGTGGCCCGCCACCGACCAAGTCCAGCCGTTTGAATCTGAGTCGGACGCGCTGGCGGCGCTCCAACGCGGCGACTTGCAAGGTTACTACCTGCTCCCCGCCGACTATCTGACCACCGGCGAGATTGTCGAAGTCTCGCCCCGCCTGTTTATCCTTAATGGCCGCGACCAGTTTGAAATTTTTCTCAAAGACCGGCTGGTGCGCCACACCGCGCCGGCCCTGCAGGAACGGCTCCGGCGGGGCCTGTTAGACCGCGGTAACCGCTTCGAGCGCCAGGCCCTCACCGCCGATGATTATCAGGCGCGCTATCAGGTTCGGGCGGTGGTGGTTTGGGCCATGATGCTGGTTTTATATCTCTCCGGCCTGCTCAGTAGCGCCTATCTGGTCAGCGCCTTATTCAAGGAAAACGCCAACCGCCTGACCGAGATTATTCTTTCCTCGGTCTCCGCCGAGCAACTGCTCATCGGCAAACTGCTCGGGATGTTGGCGCTGGCGCTCACCCCGGTCGTGGTGTGGGGCGGGTTGGCCACGGGCGTGGGGCTGAGCGTGCTTCCCCTGGTGGGTCTGACCTTGCCCATTCCGTGG
>CAYUFY010000631.1:0-2304 GCA_964443795.1 uncultured Anaerolineales bacterium
CTAAGTTTTGCCTATCCTACAACTATCGGATTATTTACGCCAGCGTGTACTAGCTATCATTGTTGCTTTGAAAGCTTGGGCAAACTGGCCGTGGCGCAAGGTGAAATGGAACGAGGGGCACGATTGTTTGGTGCGCGGGAAACTTTGGCAATCCAAGTTCCTGTGCTTCAGTATGATTCCTATCCATTTGTCGTCCGTGAACGCGAGGCCGCCATTGCTGTTGCCCGCGCCGCGCTCAGCGAAGAAGCCTTCACCGCCGCCTGGGAGGAAGGAAAGAAGATGAGCGAAGAAGAAGCGGTGCAGTATGCGCTGGAGAGTATTTCCGAAGCGGGTTTCTCCTCAATCTGAACGGGTGAAGGGGTGACAAGGTGACAATCACCCCTTCACCCGTTCACCTTGTCAGGATACAAATGCCGACCCATCTCAAAACCCACCTCTTCATCCTGCTCCTCCTCCCTACCCTCGCCTGTGTCACCCTCACCGGGCGTCCGCCTACGCCCGCGCCGCCACCCACGCGCATCATCTTCGTGGACTCCACGCCCATTGTAGTGACGGCCACCCCGCAACTTACGCCACTCCCCGACGAGCGCGTGATAAAAGCCGCCATTCAAGACACCCTCGACCTCTACGCCCAAGCCGCCAACGACAACAATCCCGACTTGCTCGCGCAAGTGGTTGACCAAGACAACAAGCCCTTCCGCCGCTTTGTCCGCACCCGGTTTGATTTGTATGGCGCGGCCTCACGCTACACCGTGAAAAGCATCGAACAGCGCGACCTGGGCTTTGTGTTGGCCCACCTCCGCACGGGCGGCGGTTACGCCGCCGACTGGCTCTTCCGCGAAGTGGACGGGCGCTGGGTGCTTTCGGAGCCGACCGTGGAGCAAATCGGCGAGCCGACTTTGGTCGAGACCGAGCATTTTATTTTCGAGACCTACGCCTGGTCGGATGATGTGAACGCGCAACTGATTACGATGATGGCGACCGCGCGCGAGAACGTCTTCAAGGTTTTGGGCCAAGTGCCGGATGAAAAAGCGCAAGTCAAAATCCGCCCCATCTATGGCCTCACCCCGTTTGAAGACCCCTTTGCCGCCGCGCAGTACGAGTCGGGGAGCGCCGCCATCTCCGATACCATCCAAATCTTCGCGCCCAACTCGTTTACGTACGGCTACTACGACCCCGCCATTGGGTGGGAAGCCGACTTGCAACAAATCCTCACCCACGAATACACCCACATGGCCCACGACCTGAGTTTCGACAACGCCGGGCGGCTCAACGACTGGTTCTCCGAAGGTCTCGCCGAATACGTGGCGGGCGCAGACAACCGGTATGCGACCTGTGATGCGGTCAATCGCGGCCACATCATCCCCATTGTTGATCCAGCCAAGCCCATCCGCCCGCAAGACCTGATGCATATGCAATCTTTGGACGAAGACCGGGGGCTGGCGTATGGCTTTGCCCAGTATCTGGTCACCTATATTGTCGAAGAACATGGTGGCCTCGACGGCTTGTGGAACTACATCCACACCTACGATAAAACCCCCGACATAGATACAGCCATGCAATCGGCCTTTGGCCTTAGCTATGCCGAATTTGATACCGGCTGGCGCGCGTGGCTGAAAAAGCAGTGCTGACAAGGTGACAAAGTGAAGGGGTGACAGGGTGACAAGGCGACCACCCGACCACTTGATTACCCAACTACCCGACCAACCCAAATTCGAGACTATAATTCTCGGAGACTATTATGACCACGACCAACTTAGCCCCCACTCAGATCGCCCCCACCCGCCACCGCATTTCTGTGGACGAATACGAGCGCATGATTGCCGCCAATGTCTGGCCCGAAGATGAGCGGCTGGAGTTAATTGAGGGAGAAATTATTGCCATGTCACCTTTAAATGCACCTCATGCGTATACAGTCCGGACGCTTCTCCAATTGTTGCTGGAAGCTTTGCATGGGCGCGCGCTGGTAGATGCTCAAAATCCCATCCGGCTTGAGGATGGTACTCGCCCCGAACCCGATGTGATGCTTCTGCGGCCCCCGGCCACCCAATATCAGCGGCGCTTGCCGACCCCGCTTGATGTTCTCCTCATCATCGAAGTCAGCGACACCACCCTCGATTACGACCGCACCGTCAAAGTCCCGCTCTACGCCCGCGCGGGCATCCCTGAAACGTGGGTGGTAGACCTCAACGGTGAGCGCGTCATCGTCTTCCGCGCCCTCGCCGCAGGCGAATACACCCAAATGGAAACCGTCCGCCGCGACGCCACCCTCGCCCCCACCGCCTTCCCCGACCTCGCCCTCCC
>CAYUFY010000632.1:0-2302 GCA_964443795.1 uncultured Anaerolineales bacterium
GGTACCGAACATGACAAAGGTTACGACCTAATCTCACCACCATCTGAACGGTTACGTCTTAGTCGAAGTATGCAACGTAGCCAACAACCAAGTACGAACTGGGCTGGACAGGCCCAGTGGGACAAAACGTGGGCCACTGGGCCGAGCGTGTCCCAAGAAGCCCCGCCGCTTTAGCGGCTGGGGAGTGTCACAATAGCGCGCAGCGTCTCTTCGCCCACGACCGGGTAGAGCACTTTGTGCACGATCCCGTCAGGTTGAGCCAGAGCCGCCTCGGAGAGTTTGACTAGCATCTCGTCCTTGCCAGAGACACGCCGGATATCCGCCAGGAAGATTTTCGTCACGCGCTCCTCCGCGCGCTTCTTGATGTGTTGCACCGTGTCGATCAAGAGTTCGACCAGGGTATCCATGATCTCTTGCTGGCGCGTCCAGCAAAAAGCCGCCAGAAGTGTATAGCGCAAAGCCTCTGGGTGACGCTTGATCTCATGCAGTTCTTCCGCCATCCCGCGTTGTCGGTAGCTCTCTAAGATTTTGGGGGATACGCCCTGGAACAGATCGTCGGGCAACCCACACTGGCGCAGACGTTCGAGTTTAGCGATCTCGGATTGAATCGTATCCAGGCTCACTCGACCAGGATCCAGCTTGAGTTCATACAGGGTCGAGCGTCCCAGCGCCGCCTCAGGCACTGCGCTGGTCGGAGCCTCACTCGTTGTGTTCAGCAGTTCATCCAACTGCGCCCGCCCCTCGGGCGTCAACCGCCGCAAGCAAGCCTCGCAGAACTGCTGGTCGGAGTTGGCCAGCGCAGTACGAATCAAGCGCTCCACGCGCTCGACGCTCGGCGGCTCAAGATCAGCGCGCGACAACGCTCGTACAGGGCAGCTTTGAGCGCCTCCAACTGGCGCTGGTTGGGAATCACTTTCTGACTGAGCCAATCGATGAGTTTTTTATAGTCCCGTTGGGTGGCTTTCCGAAAGCTCAAGAACGCGCGGATGGCGACCCGGTGGCGCTTGATCGAGTGGCCTTCCCAGGAATAAGTTTGGTACGCTTCGGCCTCCAGACCCAACTGTTGTGCGATATGGCTCACCACCTCCGCGGGAACTTCACTCCGGGAACGAGGAAATCGTCCTTCATGCTGGAAATATTTCAACAGGACGGCAAAGCCCAGCCGGACGTGCCGGGCTTGATGTTGTTTGACCTGTTCCAACTCTTTCAGCGAGAGCGTCCAATGTGCGTTCAGTTCGTCGGTCGTCCAATGTCGTTTCATGTCGTTCTCTCCTTCTCTTTTGATGTTAGGCTGGTGGGGCCGAGGTAGCCCCAGACGGACAGATCGGGCAGCGGCCTGTTTTTTGGCCCGCCGCCCGTGAGAGAGTATACTTTTGGCCTAACAGGGTTTAATGAATGAAGGAGAATCCCAGGGAGGAGATTACAAGGAAGCTAAAATTGAGTCGGTTTGACGACTCCACGCAAGATCCGCGCCTAAAAGCGGGGTTTATTTGGAACTTGGTTGCACGAATGTTTGGATCCCCCCTTATACTTTGACGACTTCTTAGCTTATGGCACATTGGCCGCGCACCGAAAACCAAAATCGGCATCGTGGACGGTGGGGTTTTGATGATAGCGGCGGGTGAGGGTATAAAACCGACCATCGCCGTTGTCAAATGAGCCACCGCGCAATACGCGTTGTCCGCCCACGTCCGGGCCGAGCGGGTCGGTGCCGGGCGCACTTTGATAGTAGAGACCATCGTAACGGTCGGCGACCCACTCTAAGATATTGCCCGAGAGGTCGAACACGCCAAAGGGACTCGCCCCAGCGGGGTATGTGCCAACGGCCACGGTATCGCCCTCGCCTGCCGGGAGGCGCGCCGGGTCGAAGTCATTGCCCCATGGATAGCGCTGCCCCTCCGAGCCGCGCCCGGCATATTCCCATTCGGCTTCGGTGGGGAGGCGTTTGTTGTCCCACGCGCAGAAAGCTGCGGCTTGATTCCAAGTCACTTGAATAACGGGGTGGTTATCGAAGTCGGGGTTGCCGAAGTAAGCGGCGCGGGTGAAGGATTGGCGGGAGGCGGGCAGGGTGCATTGACCCGCGTCCACGCATTTTTGGTAGCGCGCGTTGGTGACTTCAAATTTATCAATGAAGAAGACGCTGAGGGTGACCGCGTGGGCGGGGCTTTCATCGAGCGCGGCATCATCTGCGCCCATGGTGAAGGTGCCGCCCGGAATCAGGACCATGCCCTCGGGCGTGGGGAGCGGCGTGAGGGTGGGAGGCACGGTGGGGAGGGCGGTGGCGCTCGGTGGGGGAGGTGTG
>CAYUFY010000633.1:0-2283 GCA_964443795.1 uncultured Anaerolineales bacterium
GCGGTGGCGAGCAGATACTGGCGATATTCGCGGGCATCGGTGGGGGTGAGGGCGGTGGGGGTGAGCGGTTCCCCATTGCGTTGCTCGAACCACTGGGCGAAGAGGGCGAGGTCGCGCTCATAGCCGGTGATGGTGAGCGCGGCGCGGTCCTGCTCGACGAGATACTGATGGAAGGCGGGGACGGAGAACATGGGATTCCTTTCGGTGAGTAGGGGAGGTGAGACTGAAACCATTGTATGAAAAACGGCGGGGGGAAGGGAAGCGGAAAGTCACTGGAAATGGGCGAATTGACGCAAGACAAGCCAGTTTGTTTTGCGTAACAGGCGGGCCAGCCTATAATTCACCCGCCACGAAAATTATGTCTGAAATTTTTGACCGCTTCCTGGCCGAAGGGCCAGAATCCAAATTGGAATTGATTGACGGTCAGCTCATCGCTGGCAACAGTCTGGCCGGGAGCCGCTATCTCCTGCACGAGATACTCACCGGCTGGGGCCTGCGCGCGGCGTTGCCCCTCGCTCCCCGCGCCCTGTGGTGGGAGGCCCTCGCCGCCGCGTTCCAGCCTACCCCGCGCCCGCGCGACCCAGCCGAGTGGGAAGCCTGGGCCACGCACTTCGAGCATGAGCCGCAAGTCACCCCGGTCGGGCCGCGCTTCGATGCCGACCATCACGCGGCTTATCAGCGCCTGAAATTGGCGTTGTACACCCAACTGGAGCGCGGCCAATGGGGGCGGTGCCTGGGCCGCGATTTTGTGATGCGCCTCGGCGAGGCGGCCTTTACCCCAGACTTGCTGGTGGTCGGGCGCGAGCGGCTGGCCTACCTCAACCCCATGTACCTCGATGGCCCCGCTGATCTTGTGATTGAAGTGCTCCTGCCCGGCCACGAAGCCGCCGACACCGAACTCAAACACTGGGCCTACGCGCGCGGCGGCGTGCCGGAGTATTGGGTGGTCAATGCCGCCGGGCAGTTCATCGAGTTTTGGCGCTTGACCGATGGCGCTTATCAACCACAGGGCGTGGAAGCCGATGGCAAATACCGGCCCGCCAACCTGCCCGGTCTGGCCTGCGCTCCGGAGCGTTTGTGGGATGAAGAGGACTTACCCGCCCTCTTGGACGGCCTCGGGGTTATTGAAGTCGAAGCGCCCGCACTCCTACCTCTTCCGACTGATGCTGGGGAAGCGCGTGACCCACTGGGCTGGGATAGCCTGCCGTTTGAGCCACGCCTCGAGCTAGCGCCGCACCCCATCGGCTTCAATCAATTCATGGCCTGGTGTCCGGAGGCCAAGTTCGAGGGGAGTGAGGGGCGCTGGCCCATCATCAGTGGTCACTTGGGGACGCGCAATGTGTTGGGGATGTTGCTGATGACTGTTGGGTTGACCGAGACCGCGCGGCTTCGGCCACCCATGGCGTGGCTCGCGGCCCTCGCGGCGGACGCGCAACAACAAGCGCACGACGCTGACCGCCGGGCCGCATGGTGGGCAGTGGCGCGTCGGGCGGCGGAGTTGCTGCGGGAGCAGTTTGGCGTGAAGCGGCTGGGCCTCATTGGTGACTTGACCCGCGCCACACCGTTGAATCTGTGGTCGGAGATTACGCTGGTGGTATGGGATTGGCCGCTGGAAGGCGAACATGACCTGTGGCAGGCCCTCTACCACTTGAGCCGCGACCCGGCCATTGACTTGATTGAATTCGCAGGGGCTACCCCCGCCCAACGGGTGGCCATCGCCCGTGAGTTGGTGGAACTTTAGTTGGTGGAACCGGGCCGATTGATTTAAGACCGTCGTCTGACTATCTGCCCCCTTATAAGCCAAGCGTGCCAGTAGCACGCTTCAGGCCGGATTACAGACAGCTTCAACAATCGCACGGTTGACCGGCACGCGCTCGAGAAACGATTGGCGCAAGGTGGCCTCGGCGATTTTATCGGCGCGCTTCAGCACCAGTTGATGCGCGGCTTGCAGAGCGGCATTGGCGGCTTCGGTTTCCCCGGCGGCGGCCAGGGCCTGATAGCAAATGAAATAGGCCCGTTGCGGAAACTCCGGCCCGTCGCCGCCACAATCGGCCAACCGGGTGAGCGTCTGCTGGGCGTAATCCAGCGCGGCGGGTTGATCGTGCTGGGCCAGGTAAATGGCCGCCAGGGTCGCCAAATCGTCAATGGCATAAATCAACTTCAATTCGGTGCGGAGGGTCAGCGCGGCCTGGGCATATTCCAACGCGGCTGGATAATCGTGACGCTGTAAACTGGCTTGGGCCAGATAACTCAGGAAACCGGAGATGAGCGGGCGGTTGTGAT
>CAYUFY010000634.1:0-2281 GCA_964443795.1 uncultured Anaerolineales bacterium
CGCTGGTGGCGCAAAGCGCCGCCGGGGTGGTGCTGGTGAGCGCGATTATTTTAGTGGTGGGGTATTGGTATGGCACGCCGTTGCTGTATGGCGGGACGGTCACACCGGTGGCCCTGACTTCGGCGGTGGGGTTTCTCCTGCTGAGTGTCGGCTGGTTGTGTGAAAGCCCGCAGGCCTGGTTCTACCGGTGGATGGTGAGCGAGGCGGTGGTCAGCCGCTTTACCCGCCTGGTGTTACCCGGCACCACCGCCATTATCCTGACCATGGGGTGGTTGCACCTGACGTTTTTAGAGATGTTACCCCTGGTGTATAAGACCTTTACTTTTTCCCTGCTCGCGCTGGTTTCGTCCGGGCTGATTGCGTTGTTGGTGTTTATGATCGCGCGACAGGTGCAAATCACGACTGTCCGTGCGACGATGGCATTGGCGGAGAGTAAGGCACAGTATCACTTGGTGTTTGAAAATTCCGGCACCGCGAATGCCATCTTTGATGCCGAGTGTCGGCTCATCTTGCAAAACAGCGAGTCGCAACGCCGCCTGGGGGGGGCACCGGGCGAGGCGTTGGGTAAATCGGTGTTGGAGATTTTCGGCCCGATGCGCGGGGTGGCGGTGGCAGAGCAAATCCGCCGCGTGTTGCAATCGGGTATGCCGGAGACCTTTGAAACCGAGTTTGATTTGTCCACTGGCCCCCAATGGTTTCGGTCTGTGTATCAGCCAATTTTGGATGAGCAACAAAAGGTGATGGGCGTCCAGGTGATTTCGCAGGACATTACGGCGCACAAACAAGCGGAAAAGGAATTGCGCGAGAGCGAGACCCGCTTTCGTACCTTGTTCGAGCAGGCCGCGGTGGGGGTGGCGCTGTTGGAGACCCGGACGGGGCGCTATGTCCGGATCAACCAAACTTATTGTGATTTCCTGGGCTATACCCCGGTCGAGATGTTGCAGAAAAGATATCAAGACATCACCCATCCACAGGATGTGCAAGCCAACACGGATTACAACGCCCAGCTCATGACCGGGGAAATTCAAGCCTTCACGCTGGATAAACGCTTTGTGCGCCAGGATGGCCAGGTGGTGTGGGGCGAACTGACTGGCTCTCCGCTGTGGCGACCCGGCGAAACCCCGGCGGAGTTTTTTCACATTGCGGTGGTGGTGGATGTCACCAAGCGCAAACAGGCGGAGCTGGCGTTGCGCGAAAGCGAGGCGCGTTTCCGCGCGGTCACCGCCACCGCCCCGGATGCCATTATTACCATTGACCAGGTTGGCCAGATCGTGCATTGGAATGGCGCGGCGGAAAAAATGTTCGGCTATCCGCTGGCACAGGCGGTGGGGCGCCCCATCACTTTGATCATGCCCGATCATTATCAGGCCCCGCATCAGGCCATGTTCGAGCGGGCCGTGACAGCCGGGAAATTAAGCATCAGTGGCGCGCCGCGCGAATTGACCGGGCGCACCCAGGGGGGGCGGGAATTTCCCATCGAGTTGTCGCTGGCGCACTGGCTGGCGCAGGACCAGATTTTCTTCACGGCCATCGTGCGCGATATCACCGAACGCCAGCAGGCTGAGGAAGCCTTGCGTCTGGATAGCGCAATGCTGGCGAACATCGGCGAAGGGGTGGGCCTCATTCGCGCCAGCGATGGCCGGATTATCCACGCCAATGCGCAGTTCGAGCGCATCTTTGGCTATGGGCCGGGCGAACTGATCGGCCAATCCATCGCCGTGGTCAACGCCCCCACCGCCAGGTCGCCGGAAGAAACCGCCGCCGAAATTATCGCGCGGTTAAATACGCATGGCGTTTGGGCCGGGGAAATCCAGAATATCAAAAAAGATGGCACGCGCTTTTGGTGTCAGGCCAGCGTGTCCACCTTTGCGCACTCCTTGTTCGGGCAGGTGTGGGTGACCGTCCATCAAGATATTACCGAACGCAAGCAGGCCGAGACGTTGCTCAAAGAGAGTGAGGTCAAATATCGCACGGTGGCCGAGCACACCTATGACTGGGAATACTGGTTGGGCCCCGCGGGCCAGTACATTTATATATCGCCCTCGTGCGAACGCGTCACCGGCTATCGGGCCGCCGAGTTTATGGCCCGCCCGGATTTGCTGGAGGCCATTACGCACCCGGATGATCGGGAGCTTGTTCGGGAACATCTGCATGAGGCGCCGGAAAAGCATCTGGTGCATACGTTTGATTTTCGGGTGATTGCGCGGGGGGGCGAGACCCGCTGGCTCGCCCATGCGCGCCAACCCGTGTACAGCCCCGACGGGCGCTGGTTGGGCAGTCG
>CAYUFY010000635.1:0-2267 GCA_964443795.1 uncultured Anaerolineales bacterium
AGGTACAAAGGTTTTTACTTGAATATGAACAAAGCGCGTTCCTTCAATGTTACTGCATAGAATGTCTGTGTTACAGGAGCTCAGGAAACCTGAGCAACTATTAACCAACACAAAACTGGCCGGCTGAAAGAACGTATACTGGAGAATGCATTTCAGCACAGGAGCCAGCGATGCGCTACACCAATGAAGAACGTGAAGACTTGGCCCGCCGCAAGGAGCAGTGGATTTTGCGTACCGAACAGGGGGAAGCCGTGGGGCGGATGCGGCGGGAGCTAAAACTGAAATTGAAAAACAGTTCGTTGGAGCATTTGCAACGGCGCTCTCGCCTGGGCGGCCGGACGTGGCAGGCGCTCGTTGGTCAACGGCACGGAGTCGCGACCAAAGGTACCCCGGCGGTAAAAGCCTTCTTGGCCAAAGCCAAAGCGCGGGATCCGCAACTGACCGGGGCGGAGTTGTGCGTGCAAGTGTGGGAGCGGTTTGAGATTGAGATCTCACTGGGGCGCCTAAACGCGTTGGTGCGGGAAGCGGGTTTAAGCAACCCGGTCGGCCGGCCAGCGCTCGCGCCGCAGCCTGATAGCCCGTCTGCCTCGGAGCGTGACCTGGATCACGCCGGGGCTTTTTCCCCTCTGGGCGCGCTCACGGAACTGGGCGTGCCGGCTGCCGTTTGAAGCGTGGTTGAAGCGGCTCAAGCCAAGGCCAAGACGCCGGGGCGCTTGTTGACAGCGACGTGGCCCGCGACGTGGGCCAAACTCGTGCACTTGATGTTCTTGCCGTTGCTGGATGCGCCGCGGCCCTGGCAATTGCGCTATGCCTTGGGCGATGGGTTGTTGAGCGTGTGTCAGATCGCTTATCGCTTCGATACGATCGATCGGTGTTTGGGCGAACTGAAGCACCTGCACGTGGGCGATGCTTTGCGCCAGCGCTTTTGTCAAGCGTGGGTAAAGGCGCTGGTGGCGCCGGCGGCGCCATTGTGGATCTAGGTCGCTGCCCATCTCAAGCCGCATTGGACGCACTGGTTCATGCCCTGTGGGCACCTGCCCATGCTCGACCGGGTGATGCCTTGCACGCGGCAGGTGCTGGTAACCCATCCGCGCGGCGACGGGTGGGAAATTCTTGATCGGGTCGGCGATACGAACCTGCGCCGGGATCTGCTGAGCCTGGAGCAAGAACGGGAGCAACTCACCCGGCATCGCGTCACGCTGACGGTGGTCGACCGTGAAGCCAATAGCTTGGAATTGTCGCAAAAATACGCCGAAAGTGACCACTTCGCCTTGTTAACCTTGCTCGATGATCCCGTCTCCGCCGAACTGCGGGTGGGGACGCCGGCTTTCGCGGACGTCTTTCGCTTGACCGATCGCTGGCGACCTTTGGCGACTGAACCCAATCACTCGCGCGCGTCAGCCCGCTGGGCCTCGGGGCGTGCGGCCGGCGACGATCCGCGGGTCTTTTGGTTGATGCGCGCCGATTCGTCCAGCACCCTGCGCGCCGTCTACGCGCTGAGCCAACCGGTGGCGGACTGCGCCTCGGATGTCCGGACGCGCCTGCGCGGCAGTGGCGCGCGCACCGAATATCGGCGGCGCTGGCCAGCGACCGAGAACGTGATCCGCGAAATGGTCGGCGGTGGCCACCTGAATGAAAATTACGGCTACACCTGCCATCCAGTGCCTAACCGGCTGCGCCAACATCAATATGAAGCGGCCAACGCGCAGGTGACCGCCACCGCTAACCAGATCGCCACAACGGAACGGCAACTCGAGACTTTGACGGCCCGGTATACCGCGCCGGACCAGAGTTCGGCCCAACAACTTGCTGAATTGGCGCGCGCCCACGCTGAACGCGAAGCGGAAAGCTGCGCTCGACGCCAGACGGATCAAACCACGCGCCGTGTGGAACAACAACTCGCACACGTAGCGTGTGATGCGCACACACGTCACGCTCGCCGCGCCCAGCGCACGGCCAAATTCAAATCTCAGACCCGGGAACTGGCCGCGCGCCAGACCCAACTTGAAACTAAATTGGCTGAGCGGCAAGCCACCCGGGCCGCCATTGACCTAACCCATGTTTGAGCGCGACCTGGAAAAAGATCAGTTCATGGCCAACTTTCAAGCCGCCTGGCTCAACGCCCATCGTTGGTCGTGCGACCACTACTTCACCGGTGAGTGGTCTCACCTGGAGCTTGAGACCGCGACCGCGCGCATCTACCGGCAGCGTGGCCGCGTGGTTTACACCGCGAAACACGTCCACGTGACCCTGGTCGCTTTTGCTTA
>CAYUFY010000636.1:0-2262 GCA_964443795.1 uncultured Anaerolineales bacterium
CCATCGGTCGTGAATTGGCGGGTCAGGGAATAGGCGCTATAGCCGTAGGCGTTTTGCGCGCGCGACTTCCAGCTATACAGGCTATTGGCCCGCACATCGCCGCCGGTGGTCACTAACGTATATTGCGTGTTGGTGGTCGTTCTAAAGAACGTGGTCGGGCCGCCGCTCAATCGCTGAACCGTCACGATATATTGACTGGCACCTGTGACGGCGCTCCAACTAAGCGTGGTGGGAATGCTCACCGTTGCGCCATCGGACGGGTCGAGCAAGTCCGGCGCGCCCGGCAAGGTGCCGCCCGCCCCGGTGGTAAAGGTGCTGGTCGCCGCCCAGCCCACGCTGGCCCCGCACTTCAACGTGACTCGCCAGTAATACAGCGTGCCTGCTACGAGATTCTCCAGGAGTGGATAGGTCTTCTGGCCGCGCGGACTGAAATTTAACGTCACGCCGACTTGCGTGAAGGCCGCGTCTTGGGCGATTTCAAGCAGGTTGGCGGTCGCGCTCAAGTTGTTGCCGGCATCCCACAAGAGGGTCGGGATAAGCGTATTGAGCGTGGCCCCACTCGCCGGTGCGAGCAACACCGGGGCCGGGCCGCAGGGGTTGGCGGTCGCCGTGGCCGTCGGGCTGTCCTGCCGCGCCACCAGCGGCAAAAACAACGGCGTGCCGGTGAGGTCCAACGGCACGCGCGCCAAGGCGAATGTCCTGCTGGACAGTAAAGATGCGCCACTCAAAAACGCGCCGCACAAAATAATACTAACCCAGCGAGCGGGCAAAAATTTAGACATCGTGACTCCTATGAGCGGTAAGGCAATCGGTTGGCGCGGGCGCAAGTCACCGCCCGCGCAGTTTTTTAGGCTTGGGCTACAACTCGTCGCCGAGGGCGCTCACGCCCACGGCGGTCGGGGCTTCCGGGTCAGCGTCCGGGGCGACCTCGGCACTGACTTTCACGCCGCCCTGCCGACACAGCGTGCGGAAAGCGGTCGCCAGGGGAATTCCCTGCTGGACCGCCCGCTCCAGATAACCGATCACTGGCCCGTCCCGCTGGGGGTCATCATACAGCGTCAGCGTCACCGTCACCTCCAGGGTGCCGCTCTGCGGGTTGATGCGAAACGGCCCACGCTTTTCCCGCCGCGTGCCCTTACGCCGCGACATGGCTGGCCCCGACCGCTGGGAGGGGTCGCGCCGCGTCGGCTTTGCGCTGGGCGATTTTCCAGTAGCCGCGCACGTTGGCCGTGAGCATCTCCTCCGGATTCCAATGCACTGCCGCGCCGCGCGCTTCCAGCGCCAGCCTGAGCCGGTCATCGCGGGCCAGGAGCAGTGGCCCGCCGCCGGTCGGGATGACCGCATCAAACCGCTTCAGCGAGAGCCGCGTGTCCTTTAGGATGCGCAGGAGTTCCGCCATCCAGGTATCCAACTGGTCATCGCTGAACTTTATTTCCCCCTCGCGGAAAAGGGTATCGGCCTCGGCCAGGTCGAGGCCCAGCTTGAGCGCCACTGGGCCGAGGAGCCAACTCACGCCCACGTCCTCGCCGATGACCACGCGCTCCAACGGATGCACTTCGCCTTTCGCGTCTTCCTCGAGGGCGCCGACATCGAAGGTCCCCATGCCGACATCGAACACCAGCGCCGAAAAAGTTTTGACGCCGGGCTTGCGCGTGAGGGCGCGCGGGTGCAGGTGGTCATCCAGCCGCCAGTCCACAAACGCCCCGTACGGCTGGTTGTACACCTGGATGGAGCCTTTGGTCTGTGGCACGGTGAAAGCGTACTCCACGCCGTCCACGCTGAAGCGATGCTCGCCCTTGAACGCCTGGACGAGGCCGCGCTTGGCCTGGTCGCCCAACAGTTGATTGGCCAGGATGGCCGTGGGCAGGCCAAAGGCCAGCGTCACTTCATAAGCCGCCGGGTTTTTCGTCGGCTTCAGCAATTGCGCCATGAGCGCATACAAACACGCCCGGCGCGGGAGCGTGTGATATAAGTCCGCCTTGACGAGGTTCAGCGGCGTGCCGCGCCGCCAGGCATCGGGGCCGACCAAAAAGTGCTCGTCCCCCCAGCGCACGGTATGGCACGCGCGGGTCTTGGCGGAGGCAAAGCCCGTGCTGATGCGCCCGTGCTGGCCGGGGTGGTAAGCCACCGAGGATTGCAACGTCACACACACGGGCCGCCCGTGCGCGGTCAGGCGGGTGCAGGCGTTGCTGTTGCCGTTGCCGGGGTCAATTCCGACGGTGAGGTGGATGGGGGATTTGGACATGAGGGGGCCGTCTCCTT
>CAYUFY010000637.1:0-2262 GCA_964443795.1 uncultured Anaerolineales bacterium
GAAAAAGCCCAAACAAAACCATCTGCACTAGCCTGAAGTTGATAGCGGAACCATGTAGCCCAATCTGTCATTTGTCCGTCTCCTTTTTGATGATAGTAGTGCTCAGATAGTTGCCCAACTTAGATTCGACCTCAACCCGCATCTTTCCCGCCGCATAGGGGTAAAAAAAACATCACTATCGAAATTGCGGGGGCAAGGTTCCTCACGCTAAAGGCCTTTTCCCCTCCACCCCGGTCAGCTCATCATGCAACTGCACTATTGGCGCTAACGCGGGGTGCATCTCGCCGCGCCCGATTTCTTTGACCAACTGACAAACAGCATATTGGGTGGAGGTCTGGGTGTAGGTCTGCTCCCAGGCGCGGTATTGCATTTCCATTTTGGCATTGGGCCAGGGCCAGCGGGCGGGCGGATTGGCGTGGCCACAGCGCCAGGGTTTGGGGGTGAGCCGGGCGCGGAAACATTCCTGCGCGCGGCACAGCAAAATATAAAGTGAGTCGGCTTGCAGGGCGTTGAAGATGGCGAGGGTGTCGGCGGCGGCGGGGTCGAACAAATCGCTGGTGACAAGACAACGCAACCCGGCAAAGGTGCGGTACACGCGCAGGCTGAGGAACGGTTGCCGTTTGGCCCATTCGTCCACGCGGGCCAGCGCGTCGGCGGCGGGGTCGGGGGCGCGCCCAAAGAATTTCAATAGCCCACTGGCTTTGGCTTTCGGAAAATCAATGTCAATAAACAGGGCTTGCGGCGCGTTGAGGACGAGCGCGCCATAGGCGTTGCGCGTGACCACGCCGACTTCGGTGTTTTGATGGGTGAGGGTTTGGGTGACTTCCTCGCGCGGGGGGCGCTCCCCGTAGGCATAGCGGTCCAACGCCTGGCCCGAGAGAAACTTGCGGGCCAGCATGGCCGCGCGGGCCTCGGCCTGCCGCCGGGCATCGTCCCCGCTTACGTCCGACCAGTGCCAACATTCAAAGGTGTGCTGTTGGCCGTCGGCATCAGCCGTGTGGTGGTAGCCTTTGGCCCAGTGGCGGGGGATGTGCATGAGGGGGGAGGCGTGAATCTCCCGCAGGCTTTGAGCCTGCGGGAGAGTTGGGTCTAAAACAACAACGGCGGAGCGAGCGCCAGCGCGTGGTCGAGCCACAAGAAGGCGTGGTGCAGATACGGCTGGAGGAGACTAGAACTACTGCTATCGGCCTGGCTGAGCACCGCGAGAATGATTCCGAGGATGACCAGCGCAATGACCACCACGATGATGACCTTGACCCAGTCAATGGGCGCCTGCCCCTGCACTTCGCCGGTCTGCCCATTGACCATGAAGTGATACTGCTTGTTGTTGTAACCATAATTGGCCAGAAACACGGGCAGGAGCACATGCTTATAGGTGGTGCTGGAGAGGGAGGTGTTGACGTTCAAATTGCGGTGCGTGTCACCGGGAACCTGGCGCTCACATTTGCCATGCTCATCTTTGCGGATGAGTTCCTGCCCGGATTTCCACGCATCGGCCAGTGGCGTGCGGTAGGCCTCGGCGGCCCAACCCGAGAGATATTCGGCTTTGTAGGGGAGCAGTTTTTGGGTGTCGAACGGCTCAATCTTGCGGAGCATGCCCTGATCGCCAGAAGTGGTGCCCGAGACCAGCACATCATCGTAATCATCGGCGTGCTGGCCGGAGGAAGGATACCAGCGCACCTTGCGCACCTGGCGCGTCTTGGTCACGGTCTTGCCGTCTTCAGTGGTGGTGTAGCGCTCGGTCTCGTAATAATAATCGCCCGACTCCGCGTGCCAGCGCGACTCGGCGTGGGCATCGAACGTCCAGAACGGCAGATACACGCCCTGAATTTGCGCCCCGCCCGATTTTTGCATCACATCCCGGGGGCGGAAGAATCCCGTGCCCAACCACTTTTTGTAATTGGTGTAGGCCTGATCACTGGTGATTTGAAACGGGATGACCGACTCGGGCTGGATGATGTTGGGGTCGGCCTTCTGCTCGAGGACTTGCGTGGAGCCGCAGAACGGGCACATGGTGGAGGCCACCGCCGGGTCAACCTGGGTGGTCGCACCACAGGCACTGCATTTAACGGCCTTCATCTCGCGCCCATAGCCGCGCGCCTTGCCCACATCCGAGAGCGCGGCGGAGAGATCGCGCTCTTGCACCGCGGCTTGCGCGACCTGAATGGATTGGGCATGGCCGCACTGCGGGCACTTGAGGCCGCCGGTGGCCGGGTCGTAATCCATGCGCGGCGCGCCGCATTGCGGACATTCAAAAGTTTG
>CAYUFY010000638.1:0-2260 GCA_964443795.1 uncultured Anaerolineales bacterium
GTGCGCCGCAATACCACCGATGGGTTGGCATGGGCAATCAGCCAACCATCCGCATCCGTCAGGTAAATGTTCTGCCCCAGTTCCGTGGACAAATCCGCCACCAGCTCCCACATTTTCTTGACGCGCATATTCAACACCAGCACCCCTTCCACCTCGCCTAGGCTCGTGCTGATAATCGGCACCCCGATGGTGAGCAAAGGTTCATCGGTGTCGGGCGAAATCCATACCGAGCTGTAATACGTGCGCCGGGTGGTACGGGCTTGCACAAACTCCGGCGCATCGCCCCGGTGGTGCAAATCGAGCGGCATCACCGCCATCACCCGCGAGACGCGCGCCAGTTCCTGGCCGGTGGCATCCAGCAAACTCACCTCATCCAACGCGTCCTGATGAACCATGAGTTGCCCCAGCACGGCTTGTTGTTGGGCGTAATCCAGACGAAACAAATCGTACAAATACGCCGTCAACCGCGCGTCACCTTCCACCGTCATAATCCAAGCCGTCACCTGCACCAGAGTTTGGCGCGCCACTTGGGTTTGCAAGTTCAAAGCCTCGCGCTGTTGTTCATACACCACATTCCAGCCCAAAATCACCCCCCAAGTGACTAAGGGCAAAACAGCCAACCCTAACAAGCCCAGGGTGAGCCGACGGCGGATACTGGTGTGGGGCGGCAAAGAGGGCATGAAGGGGGGAGGCAAATTAGCGAATGACGCTATGCGCCTGACGCACCAGATCTTCCGGGATGGTCAGCTGGATGGTGGCGGCAGTGCGTAGATTGATGCTCAGGAAAAGTTCGGGGACTTCCACGGGCAAGTCGGCGGGGGCGGTGCCTTTAAGAATCTGGTCGGTGAGCCGCGCGGCCTGCTGACCCATGGCGGTGAAATCGGGGCCATAGGCCATGAGCGCGCCCAACTCGACCCCGGCCGGGTTGGCGATGGCCAGCGGTTTTTGATGTTCCAACGCGGCCTGGATAAAGGCTTCGTTAGCCAACCCCACCACCCGGTCGGAAGGCAAAAAGATGGCGTCAATATCGGCGGGGAGATCGGCGGCGGCGGCGGCGGCCTCCTCCACATTCCGCACTTCATGCAACACCAACTCCAGCCCCGCCTCCGCCGCTGTCTGGCGAATGGCCTCATAATTCGCCACGCCCACCGGGTCATCGGGGTTATACGGCACATACAACCGGCGCAGATCCGGCGCGATTTTCAACAACCACTCCAGCCGCCGCCCTTCGCTCACCGAGGCCTTAGCGCCAGCCATCACCCCGGTGACCCGCCCGCCCGGGTGAGTGAGGTCGGCCACCAGCCCGGCGGCCACCGGGTCTGTGACCGCCACAAAAACCTGGGGGATGGTGGTCTGGCTGATGACTCGCTGGACGGCCTGACTCCCCGGCGTGGTGAGCGACAAAATTAAATCCACTTTGGCGTCAGCCAATTTTTGGGCGGCGGGGTCCAACTTATCAACCGAACCGGTCGCGCCCGCATAAACATAGACCACATTCTGCCCCTCCACGTAACCTAACTCGGCGAGGCTGGCCTTATAACCCGTGACGATGGCTTCCATTTCAGGAATCAAACTGACAATGCCAATGGTCACGGTTTTGGGTTGGGCCGGCCCGCACGCCCCCACCAACCAGGCGACCAGCGTCAAAGCCCAAAAAAATCGTTGCAGTTCGTTGCGCTGATACATGGTTATTTTCCTTAATTCAACTGCGCCTACCACCAAATGGCCAGCGGCGTGCCCACCCCGGCCCACGCGAACAACCATTCGGCATCGGCGGTGGACAGGGTGACGCACCCCCGACTGGTCGGCACGCCAAACTCGGCGCGCCAGGGCGCGGCATGGATGTAGAACGGCGTGGCAAACATCATCACATACGGCACATCGTGGTAATACCAATCGGGGCCAATGAGATCAATGACTTCACGTTTCCACTGAATGGTGTAGCGCCCGACAATGGTGGGATGGGTGGCATCGCCCGTGGAGACGGGGAAAGCGCGCACAGGGGTCAGTCCCTCGAACGCAATCAGTTGTTGTTCGGAGAGATCCACGCGGAGGTGACGCGGACTCGGGCCTACGGTGGGAGCGCGGGGAAAAAGCGAGGGATACGGCTCCCCCGGCGGGCGGGGGGTCTGGCCCGTGAGGGGCGGGGTATCCCGCGCGGGAACGGCGGCCCGCGCGGCGGGCGGGGCAACCAGCGCCCACATAAAGATCACAATCAAAATTGTTTGACGCATAGGGTAAGAATACAACTAAAAACTTG
>CAYUFY010000639.1:0-2246 GCA_964443795.1 uncultured Anaerolineales bacterium
GCCGAAGTCAATGTGGTGAAAAATACGCGACACACGTTACAGGGACACTACCCAATAATGCGGAACTCCGACATTATCTGGCGCGGCTGGCGCGGCTGGCGCGGCGGACCCGGTGTTACTCCAAAAAATTAGCCTGGCTCAAGTTGATGACCCGGCTGTTTGTCTATTATTGGAACAAGCGCCAACTCTACCAGCGCCAGTACCCCCACTATCGGCAAACCTTAGTCAGCTTTGTTCCGAACCGCATCTGAGATGCTTGACCTCTGCGGGTTTAGGAACTCCCTTCCAACGACACGCTCATGGAGCAACTGGCCGATAAGGGCGATGGCAACTATGCCTAGCTGAGATTGTGGCGCGTTATCGCTTGTTAGGGTACGAAAACCCTCTGTGTCACAATGGGTGAGACCAACCTGACCGATAATTTACTGTAGGGCGTAGGAGATCCTGTCATGCCCAATCTGCATAGTTCAGCCACACTCCATGCGACTTCCGCGACCGCCCCCGCGGAGGCGGTCGCGGAAGTCGCGGCCAAACCCGACCGCCAGATATTCATCGCACTTGACCAATTGGCGCCGCCTGCGAGCGGCGGGTCAATTGGCCGGTCTGGCAACGAAGAAACGTGGTCCGAAGCCAAACCCGCAGGCGGCCGAACTGGCTCGGTTACAGCAGGAAGTGGAACGCTTACAAGCGCGCCTGCAACAGGCCGCCTGCCGAACGGGCAACTTTTTCCGACGTTGGGTCTGCTGGTGCGCCAGATCGCCTTGAAGGAGGTCACAGGAAGTTTCCAGAAATCTCCAAGCATTTCCAATGCGCTTTTTAAGGGCATTATGGCAACCTCCTTGAAATCGGCTAAGAGCGAATCTATTGACGTAACCGTTGCTGTCAACGACAATTAGAATTACCCATGCGTGACCTGTCTTTCGCGCTCTTGTTAAACATTCATCTTCCTCCTTTGGCTGCCGCTCGTGATCGTTCCATTCATTAATTTCTTCCACACGATGGACGACATCCCTACCTTAGTTTCTCGGATCGGCCGGGCGTGTCTAGTTCGGATGACTGCATCAAGGTCTGGACCGCCGGGCCCATTTCCCAATATCCCCTCCACTTCGGTTACATCACAATTCCGCACGAGTTCGCCTTTGGTTTAGGCCATCCATGAAAACCCTCCCACTTGCCGCCAAATATGCCCAGCCGGAAGTGGTGGCTTTTTGGACGGAATTTAGCCGGCAGGGTCTGCAAATCGCGGAGGCCACGATGTTGACCCGCTATGCGCCACCGCCCGCGCGCGTTCTCGATTTGGGCTGCGGGGCGGGCCGCGCCAGTCTGGCGCTCACCCCCCAGGGCTATACCGTGGTTGGCCTCGACCTTATTCCGGAAATGCTCGGTGCGGCGCAAGCCTTGCATACAGAAGCCGGCCTCCCCGCGCGCTTCATCCAAGCCGACCTCCAAGCCCTGCCGTGTGCGCCGGCCAGTTTCGATGTGATTTTGATTTTTATCGCGGCGTTTCAACATCTCCCTTCCCCTGCCGCCCGGTCTGAGCTTTTTGCCACTCTGTCCAAAATTCTCCGCCCATCGGGGCGCTTGATTCTCGCGCTGGATAACCTGGCCCCCGCCTTGACCTGTTATGCCTGGTGGGCCTGGAACAAGTTACGGAACGGTGGGCGCGCTCCCCGGCCACCGCTGACAGCGGAGCGCCGGTCACCAGCAGATGCCCACCTCGAATCGCGCCGGGGGCACATGCTCGCACTAGTCTGGCATTTACGCGGCCTCGCCCGGTCGGCGCGGTGGCGGACATGGCCCGGTATGGTAGATGGGTTGCGTCAGTTGCGGCTATTGCCGGGCGCAATCGGCGATACGGCCATCAACCAGGTGAGTCTGAACTCGACTCCCGGCTTTGTTCACTATCACATCTATCGGCATACGGAACTGCTGGCGGAAATCTCTCAGCACGGTTTCCACTTATTGGGCTATCATGCCGCGCGCGAGTTAGCCGAAGCCCAAACTTTTCCACCCCGCATTCGACAACTTGACAAGCAAATCCTATATGCCTTCCAAAGGCCGGCTTTTCAAGAGGACTGAACGCTTGACGATTTTTTATCTCAGATAAAAACTGTCCGGTATAATGACCGATTGAAACCCGCCGCAAGCCACAGGGCTTCCAGCCCTTGTGGATAAGGCGGGTTTTTGACAGGCTTCAGCCAAAGAACCCGACCCGATTTTCCAAAAGGTATTGCTGAGATAAGAAC
>CAYUFY010000640.1:0-2242 GCA_964443795.1 uncultured Anaerolineales bacterium
TCATCCGCAGTTCGCTATGGACGATGCTCGCCGCCCTCGCGGTCGCGGTGGCCCTCACCATTTTCCTCACCCGCCGCGCCCTCGGGCCCCTCGCCCAAATTGCGGATGCTTCACACGCGGTGGCGCGCGGCGATTTGACTCAGCATATCCCCGAAACGCGCTGGGATGAAGTCGGACGCCTGGCCCGCGCTTTCAACGACATGATCAAAGGCCTGGCGGAGCAACAGCGTGTCCAAGAGGAACTGCGCCTGGCTCGCGTCATTCAGCAGACCTTACTGCCCAAGGCCTTGCCCGCGCCGGTGGGTTGGCGCATCGCCGCTTATTATCAACCGGCGCGGGAAGTGGGCGGTGATTTTTACGACTTCTTGGAATTGGCCGACGGTCGGCTGGGCATCGTCATTGGGGATGTCACCGACAAAGGCGTGCCCGCCGCCCTGCTCATGGCCGCCACCCGCAGTTTTCTGCGGGCCAGCGCGTTGGAGGGTGCGACCCCCGGCGAGGTGCTGGAGCGCGTGAACACCCTGCTACAGCCCGACATTCCACCTAAGATGTTCGTCACCTGCCTGTACGCCATCCTCGATCCGACTAGCGGGCGCTTGCACTATGCTAACGCCGGGCACGACCTGCCCTTTGCCTGGGCCGAGAGTGGCGCGACCGAACTGCGCGCGCGTGGCATGCCGCTCGGCCTGATGCCGGGTATGACCTACGAAGAAAAGGAAAAAATGGTGGCACCGGGCGAGAGCCTGCTGTTCTACACCGACGGCCTGGTCGAGGCTCACAGCCCCCAGCGCGCCATGTTTGGTTTCCCGCGCCTCGGCCAACTGCTGGGCTCCCACCCCGGCGGCGCGGGGCTGATTGAGTTTCTGCTCGCCGAATTGCGGCGGTTCACCGGCGCCGGTTGGGAGCAAGAGGACGATGTGACGCTGGTGGTGCTCCAACGACTAAGGTTGCCTCACTTTAAGGAATCATCATGAAAATTCTCATTCACGCCTTTGGCTCACGCGGCGACACCCAGCCTTATCTGGCGCTGGCCGTGGGCCTACAGCAAGCCGGACATCGCGTCACGCTGGCCGCCTCGCACAATTTTGCGGAGTGGATTCAATCGTATGGGGTCAACGCGCACCCGGTGCGTTTTGACATACAGGAGTTGATGCAAAAACCCGCCATCAAGGCGCTTTTCAAAACCCGCAACATGGTGCAGGGCATGCGTGTGATGCGCCGGGAGTTGAGCGCGGGCATGATGGAGGATTTGGATGATTTTTGGCAAGCGGCGCAAGACACCGACTTTGTGGTGCAGACCGGCACCGGACATGGTGGCGTGGAAATCGCCCAACAACGGGGCCTCCCGATGGCGCTGGCGGTAGTGATGCCGTTTATGCCCACCCGCGCTTTCCCCTCGTTCTTCTTAGGCCCATTTCGTTTTTCACTGGGCGGCGTTTACAACCGCCTCACCTACACGCTCATGCACCGCGTCCTGTGGTTCGGTTTGGGCGGGCCGCTCAACCAGTGGCGCGCCGCGCGGTTGGGCTTACCTGCGTGGCGCTCCTTCGCCGAGATGCACAACGCTCGTCGCCGTTTTGGAATGCCCTGGCTGTATGGGTATAGCCCCAACGTCTTGCCCAAGCCGTCGGAGTGGGCCGACTATCACCATGTCACCGGCTACTGGTTTTTAGATGCGCCTGCCGGGTGGCAACCCTCCGCTGAATTGGCGCACTTTTTAGCCAACGGCCCGCCACCAGTGTATGTGGGCTTTGGGAGTATGAACCATGAAGACCCAGAACGCCAAACCCTTATCGCGTTGCGCGCGCTGGAATTGACCGGGCAACGCGGGGTGTTGTTGACGGGCTGGGGTGGCATCACGCGCCTCGCGGCCTCTGCCAACGTGATGTATGTGGATGATGTCCCCCACGAGTGGCTGTTTCCACGCATGGCGGCGGTGGTGCATCACGGCGGGGCCGGCACAACGAGCGCGGGCTTGCGGGCTGGGGTGCCCAGCCTCATCACCCCGTTTGCGGCAGACCAATACGCTTGGGCCGAGCGCGTGGTGATGTTGGGCGTTGGCCCGCGCGCGCCCGACATCAAAAACCTAACCCCCGAAAAATTAGCGACGGCGATGACCACCGCCATCACCGACTCGGCCATGCGGGCCCGGGCCGCAACGCTCGGCGAAAAAATCCGCGCGGAGAACGGCGTGGCGCGGGCGGTGGAAATTATCGAGCGCCATGCGGGGGAATACCCCAAT
>CAYUFY010000641.1:0-2225 GCA_964443795.1 uncultured Anaerolineales bacterium
GGCTCATTCCGGAATTAATACCATAACATCGCGATTCGAATGTGACATTGTCAAATTAGTTACACGGGTTGGACAAGCATCAACGGGAAGCCAGCTTACTTAACCGTCGGTGGCGCAATTACAGCCGATGGCATAGATGCAAGCGTACGCGTGGAGTTAGGTGCCAATAATTTGCGGCTTTATCAATTGCCAACCCTGCTTGTTGATGTACGCATAGCCGTACTGGCTTCTTTGGGGTTTCTGAAATTGGCCGATTTACATGTGACCCTCCCCCTCTTAGCCGCAATTTATCTCGCACCATTAACCCAACTGATGAGCTTGAATGCGGTGCTCTGGCTCTATGGCATGACGCAGTCGCTCAAAAGCACTTTGACCATGTTGCTGTTATGCCATTTTGGGCAAGGGTTTGTAGATGGCACCAAATACTTTGCTCCGGCCGACTGGATTTCGTCGAGCACTGACTTGGAACATTCGATGTTCGTCACCAAAGATGCCCCCTTGGTAATTGACGATTTCGCACCCCAGGCCAGCGAAGATGAAACCCGCCGTCTGAATCAAAAGGCCCAGTTGGTCATTCGCAGTGTTGGCAATCGCTCGGCGCCCGGGCGGATTTAAGTGAGCAACTCAAACGCCCGCCGCGGGGTTTGGTCATCGTCACCGCCGAGAAAATCCCGCCCCTGGTGCAATCCATCGCTGGGCGGATGATTGTTATCTCCATCGAGAAAGGCGATGTGGCCATCTCCAAAACAGGGGAGCCGAGTTTGTTGGACATAGCCCAACAGCAAGCCGGCGTAGGCGGCCCCGGTTTATATGCACAAGCGATGAGCGCCTACATCGCGTGGCTGGCCGGAAGATGGGACGGTTTGAAAGCTGAATTGCGCGCCGAGCACGAGTCATTAATGCACTTCGCGCGGCGCAATTTCCCCAGCTCGCAAGCCCGCTTGATTGACTACTTTCCCACGCTGACCCTGGGCTTACGTCAATTCCTGAAGTTTGCCGTTTCTGTGGGGGCTCTCACGCCAGCCGAATACGACGAATTAGCACTGGTCCAATACCCGGCTGTGATAGCGGAGGTTTTGAGGCAACAAGGTCTTCGGGTCAGTGTCGCATCACCTATCAATCGAGTCAGTGAGGCATTGGCCGCGTTGTCACTCCAACGGCAGGTTTATTTGGCTCCGCGTTTAGGAAATGCCATCGCCCCGCCCCGCCCCGCCCTGAGGCGCGCCTGATTGGTTGGTACGACCCCCAACCCCCCTTAGTTTATCTGCTACCCAACGAATGCCTGGCGGCGGCACGAGACTACTGGCGACAGGTAGGTGAGCCATTAGACAGCGCACCCTCGGCGTTAGTCCGCGAGTTTCACACTGCCGGGTTGTTGGCCGAGACTGCTGAAGGCCAAGTGACGGTGCTCAAGTGGATCGGTTCATCAAGCGTGAATCGGCGTAACTTCTCAATAAATCGCGGTTGAACATTTGTACCACACCTTCAACTGCCATATACGGAGATGGCGCAATGAATAAGCCACGTATATGGCGGCCAGAATACATTAGAACGGATGTTTACCCCGAATTATTGAGAAGATACCATTAAACAGCATTTGGGCCTTCCCAAACTTTCGCCTCACATCTTGCGCCACACTATGGCGACCTTATATGAAGGTGATGTGCAAGACTTGAGCATCATTTTAGGCCACGCCGATGTCTCAACCACAGCGCGACATTACCGACATCGTTCGGCGCGCCACTTGCGCGCCCCCCATGTGACACGTTCACCGGCGCGAAAAATGAAGCGTATGCTGGCAGTTTGCGCTGAGCACAGGAAGCCCCGGAGAAAAGCATCGGAGTAGCAATAAATGGGAAAGCAATAATAACGAGAATTCTCGCCCTTGCTTCCCAAGCAAGATATCATGGGTTCGAGTCCCATCACCCGCTCTGTAAAAACCACGCGCCAATGAGCAGTCATTGGCGCGTGGTCTTCCTAAAAACTTGGATAACAGGCTGGCACACTTGAGCCGTTGTGCAATGATTTGTTTGCAAGCGCTCTCGATGGTGCCGCTCCCCAGCATCTATCCGTGCCACAAGGCTTCGAAGTTGTCTTCCAACCAAGCTGTTCGTAGGGTTTCACCTCGCTCAATCTTTGGGAAGCCAAGTCCCGGCACAACACATCTGGCATTGGGTGTAAGTCTGAAATAGTGAGCCTACGCCGCCAGCGGCAGCGCTGAATAG
>CAYUFY010000642.1:0-2224 GCA_964443795.1 uncultured Anaerolineales bacterium
GGTGATGTTTCGGAACGATTCCCCGCATCTTCCCTTGCGCCTCATCAATGGCATACTCACCTAAATCTGGAAACCCCCTCGCCACAAACTCGCGCCCGCTCCACCCTTCGGCGCTCCCGAGTTTGACGGGTGTCATCCCCTCGGGCGGTTTGACTAATTGCAAAAACGCCACATCGTCCACATCCGGCGCTGAGTAACCGGGCTCAAGCACTTGCGCGGGGTGCCGTGTCCCATTCACAAAACACTCAATCACCAGCGTTTGCCCCGGCCCGCTGTGGGCGGCCTCCACCACATGGGCGCAGGTCACGGCCAATTGCGGCGCAACCAAAAACGCCGTGCCGCGCACTTTGGCTTTATCACCAAGAACTTGAAGAACACGAAACAGAGCGGGTTCGAGGGCCATAACCGTTGGCAGAATAAAAACGAGCCACTCGCGCGAATGGCGAGCGGCCCGGAGTCGCATTACCCCACGCCGCGCGCCCATCGCGCTGAATTGGGGGAAGTGTAGTTGAAATGGAAAGAGAGTCAAACACTACCTAACAGTTTTCGCTCATGCAAAAAAGCGTGCTAACCCGCGAAGCGGGTTTCGGCTTTTTGTAGCCGTCGGACTGCCGAAGGCGTATCCGATGGCGGTTGGCGGCCTACACTCGGCATCGGTTGAAAACCGACGCCGAGCATTAGGAAAACCCGCTTCGCGGGTTACAAGTTACAGCATCATTTCTTTACATGAGCGATAGTTTTTCTCCCCCGCCTCTTCCCCTTCCATAAAATTTTAAGACTAGACATATTGACTCTCATATTTATTATGCTAAGATGCCTATGTCTACTTTATATAACGTCAGGCATATCTGGCACGAAGGAGAATTTACTCCCAGATGTAAGGTCGGTTGTCTAACTATCGGTCACTGAAAGTTGGTTTAGGGTCGGTGTCCGGTTAGATGGTCAATCTTATTCACGAAACAAAATGGCACTACTCACCCAACACAAAACAACGGCGATTGCGAATCAGCGGCGGGAACTTAAGGCGGTTATCCTCTACAGCGTCATTTCCAACTGGACTCCCGACGACACCGCCCTCTCCGAAGAAGCCGTCTTCCGCATGGCCCGCAGTCTGCGCGCCACCGGAATGGAAGTCGCCCCCGTGGCCATCGCTGGCAATGACCTCGCCGGCGCGCTCGCCCACTTTGATCCCCGCGACTATGTGGTGTTCAACTGGTGTGAAGGGTTCAACGACGACCCCAACGATTACTGCACCCCCACGCGCCTCCTCGAAGACCTCGGCTTTGCCTACACCGGCGCGGATGCCCGCGCCCTCCTCCTCTCGCAAAACAAAGAAGAAACCAAGGTCATCCTGCTCCAGCAGAAAATCCCCACCCCCGTCTCCAAAGTCTACGACCGCGCCATGCTCAACGGCTGGCGGCGTTACCCGGCCCTTGTCAAACCGGCGCACGAACACTGCTCTTTCGGCATCACCCGCGACTCAGTGGTGGACACCCCCCAACAACTCAAAGACCGCGTGCAATACGTCCTCGACACCTGGCACTGCCCGGCGCTCGTCGAAGACTTTATTGACGGCATCGAGTACAACGTCGGCGTGTGGGGCGATGGCGACGACATCAGCGTCCTGCCCATCGGCGCGATTGATTACTCCATCTTCCCGGACTACCACGACCGCCTGTGCAGTTTCGACGCGAAATGGAACACCGAATCCGAAGCCTACCGGCTCACCGGGGTGCGGTGCCCCGCCGAGATTGACCCGGCCCTCAAGCGTCGCCTCGAAAAGACCGCCATCAAAACCTACAAAGCCATCGGCCTGCGCGACTATGGCCGGATTGATATGCGCGTCCGCAACGGTGTGCCCTACGTCCTCGACGTCAACGCCAACCCCGATATTACGATGGAAGGCGGCCTCGCCCGCTCGGGCCGCGCCGCCGGTTACGACTACGGCCAGTTCGCCGCGCGCATCCTCTCCTTCGCCGCGCAACGCATGGGCCAACGGGTTAGATAAAATTGCCCTACTGTTTTGACGGGGTGGGCGTAGGTTGCGCTTGTAGCGCGACGGTTTTTGACGTAGCCGGTGTCGGGCTACAAGCCCGACCCACATCGGTTTCCCTTTAAATCTGGTAGAGCCACATATTTCCCTATCCCCTCGCCCGCCTCGCGCGGGCGTTTTATAGATTTTGCGCTGTGAAAACCCGCCGCTTCCAGCGGCGGGACGCTACGC
>CAYUFY010000643.1:0-2222 GCA_964443795.1 uncultured Anaerolineales bacterium
CTGAACTTGTACTTCGAGCGTTTTCTCAACCCAGCACGCTCGACCCCGCCCGACATTGATACGGATTTGTGCTCCCGTCGCCGTGAGCGCGTTATCCAATACGTCTTCGACACTTATGGGCGTGACCAAGTGGCACAAGTCGCCACCATCAACCGTTTCCGCGAACGCTCGGCTTTGCGCGAGACGGCCAAGGCGTATGGCTTGTCACCCACAGACGTGAACTCGCTGGTGGAGGCCCTGCCCGAACGATGGTACGGCAACCCGGCCCAACGCAAACAGACTCCGCCCCAATCGCCGTTCGCTACCATGGGGGAGTGGTATCCTGAACATCGCGCCCTCTTCCAAGCCGCCGAACACATCCTCGGCTTGCCCCGCCATCTGTCGGTGCATCCCGGCGGAGTGGTCATCACGCCTGGGCCACTCACCGACCGCCTCTCAACCCAACCCGCCAACAATGGTTCGACGATCACCCAATTCGATTTGGAAGCTGTCGAACGGCTGGGGCTTATCAAAATGGACTTGCTTGGCATTCGCGGGCTGAGCGTCTTGGGCGACGTAGCCGAGGCAGTGCAGGCGAAAAACCCCGCCCGTTACGCCAAGCCGCTCGCGATGCTGGATGGTATCCCCGATGATGACCCGGAGACGGCTTCCCTGGTGCAATCGGCTAGGACGATTGGCTGTTTCCAAATTGAGTCGCCGGGAATGCGCGGCATCCTGAAAGAAATTAACGCGCACAGCATTGACGACTTGATGACGGCCCTCGCCCTGTATCGCCCCGGCCCACTCACGGGCGGCTTGAAAGATGCTTTTGTGCGCCGCCATTTGGGGCAAGAGGCCGTTGAGCATTTGCATCCTGCCCTCGCACCGCTACTCGCCGATACCTATGGGGTGATTCTCTATCAGGAGCAAGTCTTGCGGATTGCCAATGGCCTCGCCGGACTCTCCCTCGCCGACGCCGATTTACTGCGTCGGGCCATGAGTCATTTCGACCCCGGTCGGCAAATGCAGACCCTCAAGGAAAAATTCATCGCGGGCGCGCTGGTCCAGAGTGGTGTGCCACCCGAGACGGGCGCGCGTATCTGGGATTTGATGGCGGCCTTTGCGGGTTACGGCTTTCCCCAAGCGCACGCAGCTTCCTATGCTCAGGTGGCTTGGAAATCGGCGTATTGCAAAACCCATGCGCCCGCCGAGTTCATGGCGGCGGTCTTGGCGAACTGGGGTGGTTACTACTCCCAGCGGGTTTATCTCACCGAAGCCCGGCGGCTTGGACTAAAACTCCATGCCCCGCATCTTAATCACTCGCACGCCGAATTCACCGTTGTGTATCGGGACGGCGAGCCACACCTGTATATGGGTCTGAATCAAGTCCGCGAATTGACTCGGCGAACGCAACAACGCATTCTCGCGGAGCGGCCCTTCGACTCGCTCGCGGATTTCTTGACCCGCGCCGACCCACGCGAACAGGAAGCCAACCATCTCATTCGGGTAGGGGCGCTCGCCGGGCTGGGAACGACGCCGGGCTTACTTCGACAATTGGAGTCCCACCAGGGGCAGGCCGGGCAGTTTGATTTATTTGCGCCGGTGATTGAACTGGCCGAGGAGTGGACGCTGGCAGAACAGGTGACGGCCCAAGAAGACCTGCTCGGCGCCAGCGTCGCGGCGCATCCGTTGGAACTCGTCGCCGACCGGCTGAAGCAGGGTGGGGCGCTGACAACGCTGGGAGCAGTGGAGAAGCTGGGTCAGCGCGTCCGGGTGGCGGGGATGCGGCAAACGTGGGTGCGGAGTGCCGCCGCGCGAGGCGGTTTCATCTATTTCATGACCTTGGAGGACTTGGAAGGGCAGTTAGAGGTAGTCATCTTCGACGACATCTATCGCGCGAGCAAGACGGCGCTCAGGCATTTCATTGGGCCGTTCGTGATTGAAGGAGTGGTGGAAACCGATGCCACGCGTGGCGAGCCGACCCTGCGGGCCGAGAAAATCTGGCGGGTGGAGCGTAATTGAGTGTTGTAATGCGGCCACTGACTTAAGCCGGTTAATCGCTCATTTTTATACCAGCGAAACCCCAAACCACATCGCCACAAGAAAAAGGGGACTCCCCGCACCATCAGCGACTCAATGCCGAACAACTTTGGCCGGAAATAAACATCCCCTCAAGTCTTCTTCCGTTTTATCAAAAAAATATCAGCCGAATATCAAGCCTCATCTCCTGATTTTAGTTACCA
>CAYUFY010000644.1:0-2222 GCA_964443795.1 uncultured Anaerolineales bacterium
TTGGGTGAAGGCCCGGTGTTGATTGAAGCGTGCGTGATTGATGTGAAAGGCAATGCCAAGTGCGCTACCCAAACCGGAGTTTTTGCCAGTCGGCTCTATTTGCCGTTGGTGAATAGATGACAGAAACGAACTAATCCGTTCCCTACGGTCGTCGTCTGCCCGCGCGTTGGTGCGCGCCCATACCGGGTGGGCGCAGTCAACGGTTCCGGTTCAAGTGACCGCCCGGGCGCGGATTAGCTTGAAAACAAGGTTAAGCATAGCCATCATGTCTGACCCTACCTCCTATCCTGAAGTCAATACTGTTTTGCAACGGCTGTTGGCCGCAACACAAACCACCCTCGGCGAACAATTCGTTGCGCTCTATCTCTACGGCTCACTCGCCAGCGGCGATTTCGACCCTGAGCGCAGTGACCTGGATTTTGCGGTTGTCACCGAGGCCAACCTGCCAACCGCGACCGTCGCGGCGCTGGAGGACTTGCACACACGCCTATGGGCCAGCGGGCTTAAGTGGGCGGCCAAACTCGAAGGCGCGTATGTGCCGCGGGCGACTCTCCGCCGCCATGCGCCCACTGCCGCGCCATGCCCGACGCTCAATGAAGGCCAGTTCTATCTGGCGCAACTCGGTAGTGACTGGGTGATCCAGCGCCATATCCTGCGGGAACACGGCGTGATGGTAGCTGGCCCGCCACCAGACACCTTGATTGACCCGGTCAGCCCCGACGATTTGCGTGGCGCAGTGCGCGGCATTTTGCAGGAGTGGTGGGCCCCCACGCTGACCCAGCCCGCGCGGTTGCAGACCAGCGAATATCAGGCTTACGCTGTCCTGACCATGTGCCGCGCGTTGCATGCGCTTCAATCGGGCGCGATTGTTTCGAAGCCCGTCGCGGCGCGGTGGGTGCAAGCGGCCGTGAGCGAAACTCGGGCCGCGCTGATCGAATGGGCCTTGGCCTGGACTCCCAGCGACCATTCCGATCATCTCGCCCCGACGCTCGATTTTGTGCGCTATACGCTGGATAATGCTTAATGATCTTGGCTCACTCACGCTCGGCATCGTCATCGGGCGCAAAACGCGCGCCTGAGTTATAATCGCCCCATTGGTTTAGCAGGAGCAGTGTCATGACAGATATTCGCCGCGCATAACCCCGTTTTTTCTCAGCGATTGCCTCGGTTGTTGTTTCTTTGTCATTTAAAACGCCAGCGGTTTTCGCCGCTGGCGTTTTCTTTTTAACTCACTGTGTCGAAGTTCGCGCCCTGAGCTTGTCGAACGGCGCAGGCCTCGACAAGCTTAATCCTCATGCTCACTGTCAACCGTCTTTCCAAAACTTACGCCGACAACGTCATCCTCCGCGATGTGTCCTTCAACCTTAGCGTGGGCGAGCGTGTGGGGCTGGTCGGCCCCAATGGCGCGGGCAAGACCACGCTGTTGCGTCTGGTTCTGGGTCAGGAGCCACCTGACTCTGGAACCGTGCAACACGCGCCGGGCCTGCGGCTGGGCTATCTGGCGCAGGGGTTGGTCGCCCCACCGGAGGCCACCCTGCAATCCTGTCTCGACACCGCGCTGGGGGATCTGCCCCACGTCGAGCGCGAAGTGGAGCGCCTGGCCGCCGCCCAGTTGTGGGATGAATATGCGGCGGCCCTCGCGCGCTTGCAGGCCCTGAGCCTCACGGCTGACCCCGCGCGGGCGGCGGCCACCCTCGCGAGTCTGGGCCTCGGCGGACTCGCGCGCACGACGCTGGTCGCCACCCTCAGCGGTGGGCAGAAGACCCGCCTGGCCCTCGCGCTCGTCCTGTTGGCTGATCCCCAACTGCTCTTACTGGACGAACCCACCAATCACCTCGATCTTGAGATGCTGGCCTGGCTCGAAGACTGGCTGGTGCATTTTAGGGGCGCGGCGCTTCTCGTTTCGCATGACCGCGCTTTTCTCGACGCAACCGTAACCCAAATCCTCGAGCTGGACCCGGTCAGGCACGGCCTCCACACCTATGCGGGCAACTACTCGGCCTATCTCGACCACAAAGCCGCTGAACTGGCCGGCCAGTGGCAAGCCTTCACCGACCAGCAAGTGGAAATCGCGCGGTTGCAAAACGCGGCCCGACATTTGCGCGGCCTCGCCAAATTTCGCAAAGGCGGCAAGGCCGATACCGCCGACAAGTTCGCCAAAGGCTTTTTTGCCAATCGCGGGGCGGGCACCATTGCGCGTGCCAAACATGTGGAGGCGCGCC
>CAYUFY010000645.1:0-2206 GCA_964443795.1 uncultured Anaerolineales bacterium
ACCGTGCAATCCCGCTTGCGGCCAATGGGTAAGTTATTTAATTGGCGTTCCTAAATGGCTAGCTGACTAATAGACAAAATCAACACCGCACTGGCGAGGTAACTTACCGCGCCCAATCCAATCGCCCACAGCGCCGCTTCACGCTCGTCGGTGGGGGAGAAGGCCACGCCCAAACCTAGGCCGAGCGCCAGCGCGCCCAGACTCCCACCGAGTTCGGCCAACGTGCGGGTGAAGGTCGTGGGCGGAGCGAGCAAGGCGAGGAGTAAGGCGAGAATGGCGAAGGCAATTCCGGCAAATCCTAAGAAGCGCGCCCACACGCCAAAGCGGTTGGCGTTGTTGGGAATCATGGCCGGGATAACCGGCGTGTTGGGGTCGTCGGTCGTCGCCGTTTCTGTCCCGTAGAGAAAGCGCAGAACGAGAAATTGTTGCAGAGCAGTGTAGACGAGGATGCCCTTGGCAAAGACCAGCGCACTGCGCTCGACGAAGCCGAAATTAGGGAAAACCTTGTAAATCGGCTCGGGGCCGAGGATGCTCCCGCGCACATCCAGCGACGGCCAAATCGAGAGCGCCATAAGCATGGCTACGGCGGCAATCAGCACCGGGTCGCCCCAGCGCAGGCACATGACACCGACGGCGATGAAGGGCAGGCCCGAGATGGGATGTGCCTCGCCCGCCGCGAGGGAGGTGAATAGGCCAAGTACAATAAACAACCCGCCCCAGATCAATTGTCCGCGCGCGAGGCGGGAGGCGGCTTTGACTAAGTTGGGATCGTCTTTGGAGAGGAGTTTGGGCATGGGGTGAGTGTGAAGGTGTGGGAGTATGGGAGTGTGTACGTGAAAATTGTATCACGGGGTATAGTACAATCCCGCCGCATACCGGAGAAAATGCATGGAAGCCATCGAATCCCAAATTGTCAAAGATGCAAGATTTGAAGAGAACGCCGCGCATCAGCGCGCGCTGGCGAAGGAGTTGCGCGAGCGTATGGCGTTGGCCCGGCAAGGCGGCGGGGAGAAGTATCGCCAGCGGCACGAGTCGCAGGGCAAGATGTTCGTGCGAGATAGGATTGATAAACTGCTCGACCCCGGCTCTCCATTTCTCGAACTCAGCCCACTGGCGGCGTGGGATTTGTATGATGACGAAGCGCCCGGCGCGGGCGTAGTCACGGGCATCGGGCGGGTGAGCGGGCGCGAGTGCCTCATCATCGCCAACGACGCGACGGTGAAGGGCGGCTCGTATTTGCCCATGACCGTGAAGAAACATTTGCGCGCGCAGGAAGTGGCCGAGGCGAATCATTTGCCATGCGTTTATTTGGTGGACTCGGGTGGTGCGTTCCTACCCCTACAGGATGAGGTGTTTCCCGACCGCGAACACTTCGGGCGCATCTTCTACAATCAGGCGCGCATGAGCGCCAAACGTATTCCGCAGATTGCGGCGGTGATGGGCAGTTGCACGGCGGGCGGCGCGTATGTGCCAGCCATGAGCGACGAGACGGTGATTGTCAAAGGCACGGGCACCATTTTTCTCGCCGGGCCGCCGCTCGTCAAAGCCGCCACCGGCGAAGAAGTAACCGCCGAGGAGTTGGGCGGCGCGTACGTTCACACCCACAAATCCGGCGTGGCCGACCACTTCGCCGAAGATGATGACCACGCGCTGGAAATCGTGCGGGGGATTGTGGAGACGTTAGGCGCTCGTAGGGGCGTTCAATTGAACGTCCCTGCCGAAGAACCGTTATATTCTCCCGACGAAATCTACGGCGTCCTCCCCAAATCCTTCCGCGAGACCTACGACGTGCGCGAAATCATCGCGCGGCTGGTGGATGGAAGTCAGTTCCGCGAGTTCAAGGCGAACTACGGCACGACGCTGGTCACCGGCTTTGCGCGGATGGAGGGCTACCCGGTAGGTATCGTGGCGAACAACGGGGTGCTATTCAGTGAGTCGGCGCTTAAGGGCGCACACTTTGTCGAGCTTTGCACCGCACGGAATATCCCGTTGCTTTTCCTGCAAAACATCACCGGCTTCATGGTTGGCAAAGACTACGAAGCCGGCGGCATCGCCAAGGACGGCGCGAAGATGGTGCACGCCGTGGCCAACGCCAACGTGCCCAAGTTCACGGTCATCATCGGCGGTAGTTTTGGCGCGGGCAACTACGGGATGTGCGGGCGGGCGTATCAGCCGCGCTTTTTGTGGATGTGGCCCAACGCGCGCA
>CAYUFY010000646.1:0-2198 GCA_964443795.1 uncultured Anaerolineales bacterium
GCGGGATGGGAGCATACATCCAAGAAGAAGGGGCCACGCTCCCCATTGAAGCCTCGCCCTATCAAGCGGGGACGCTTGGCCCCCGCGAAGATTTGCAAGGCGTGTTGCAGCGCGCGCAACGCCTGTTGGTGTTGGGTGAACCGGGCAGTGGTAAAACCGTAGCGATTCAGCGGTTAGCGTGGGAACTGTGTGCGCCCACGGACACCCCCCTCCCCATCGTCATTGAACTCTTCAAATATGCTGGCGCGGATTTGGACAAAGTGGTGCTGGCCCAGTTACGCGCGTTGAACTGCCTGAAGCTCGCGCCCGACGCGCTGGATGCCTTTTTGCAAGCCGCCGCAACGCCGCGCTGTGTGTTCCTGTTCGATGGCCTAAACGAAGTGGCCCCAGCCGCCCGCGACCGCTTGGCCGAGCAATTGGGGTTGTGGATGCAGACCTACCCGCGCCACCCCGTCATCATCACCAGCCGCTCGCAAGACCTTTTGTGGCGGCGCTTGCGTGAGATGCAGGAGATGACGCAAGCGGTAGTGATTCAACCGATGCGCGCTGAGCAGGCGCGGAATTATTTAGTGGCGCATTTGCCCGCCCACGGCGCGGCTCTGTATGACGGTTTGGATGAAAGGATGCGGGCGTTGGCGCGCACGCCGTTCTTGCTCTGGCTCATCAAAGAAGCCGGGGCGCATGAGGCGCTACCCACCACCAGCCGCGCCGCGTTATATCAAAACTTTGTGACGCGGCTGTTGACGCGCCGCGACCGACACACACATCGGGAAGAGATGCCCCGCGAAGCCGACCCCACTGTGGTGCAGGCGGCGCTGGCGCAGTTGGCGTACTTCTTGGGGCAAAAGCAAGTGCGTGCCTGCACCCGCGCCGAAGCCGAACATGCCATTGCGCCCACCGTCACGGCGGCGCAAGCCTCCTTAGTCATCACCCAGTGCATGCGCGCGGGTTTGCTGGCGGGCGATGACGCGGGGGAGGCCCCGGTGTGGTTTGCGCCCCATCAAACCCTTCAGGAGCACTTTGCCGCGCGCGCGTTGGTGCGGGTGGCCCAGACGGAACAACACCAAAACATCGCTAGGCAAGCGTGGCGCCGGGCCAAGCACCTCGCGGGGCGCGCCGAGGGCCTATTGGCGTTGGCGGCGCAAGATTGGTGGATGGAGACCTTTGTGCAATTGGCCGGGTTGGCCCCCGACCCCACCTGGTTGGTGCAAGAAGTGGCCCGGGTGAATCCGTGGCTGGCGTGGTGGTGCGTGGCGGAGGGGCAAACGGTAGATGAGCCGATGCGCCAACGCATTGAACAACGCTCCACTGGCTTGCTCCGCTCACCGCGCGTGGCCGACCGCCGCCGGGCGGTGCAGACGTTGGCGCAAATCAATAACGAGCGCGTGGTGCCGACCTTGTGGGCGGCCTTGTGCGATGAGGCGGATGCGGAAGTGGCGCAATTGATGATTAGCGCATTAGCGGGCCAGAGTGAAGCGGTACGGCCCATGGTCGAGAAAGCTTTGCATGAAAATGATGCGCGCTTGAAGCATGTGGCCGTGCGTTGCATCAGCGCTATGTTTGATGGCTCACAATGGCTAGATCGGTTGAGTCATATTTTAGGTCAACCGTTAGTTTGGATTCCGCCGGGGCCGTTTTTAATGGGGAGTGATAAACAGACAGACTCGCGCGCAAGCGGCGATGAGTTGCGACAACACGAAATCACTTTGCCGGGTTATTGGGTGGGGCGCTACCCGGTGACGGTGGCGCAGTTCCGGGCGTTTGTGGCGCAAAGCGGTTACAAAATTGGTGATGTGGATTGGTCAAAAGACCCGGACACTCACCCGGTGCGCTATGTAAGTTGGCGGGCGGCACAGGCGTATTGCCAATGGTTGAGCCAGACCACCGGCCTGCCCATGGTTTTGCCCACCGAAGCCGAATGGGAAAAGGCCGCGCGGGGCATGGATGGGCGAATTTATCCGTGGGGCAATGAGTGGGACGCAACCCGTTGTAACACCAGCGAAAGCGAGATTGGAACGACCACGCCCGTCGGGCAGTATTCTCCACGCGGCGACAGCCCTTACGGTTGCGCGGATATGGCGGGCAATGTGTGGGAGTGGTGTCAATCGAAATATAAGCCCTACCCTTACCAGCCCGATGATGGCCGCGAAGTGATTGACCAGAATAATGATACGCGTGTGGTGCGCGGCGGCTCGTGG
>CAYUFY010000647.1:0-2198 GCA_964443795.1 uncultured Anaerolineales bacterium
CAGCCGCCTTCGTCATCGCCATAAGGCTAAACCCTAATCTGACATTGTCAAATTATTCTGCCTATTCATCCTTGTCTACCAAATGGATAAAGTCCAGCTACAAGTCATTCAAATTTGGAATTGCTGGTGAAAAGGGGATGAACCCCAATTCGTCCAAGATCACAACCTGAAATTTAGATTGGCGCATTTCCAGTCACCCCTCCGGTCCCTGTGTTGTTGCACAAACCTCAAGACTTGCTCGCGAGCCACGCGGGTAGCCTCGTCCAGCGTTTTAGGATCAGTATGGATTACATAAGCGACCCGATGAGTTGAAAAGCGACATCCGGTTTACTTTCGTATCTGCGGATTTAATGTTTCTATTTTGGCTGGAATTTTCGCGGCGGTGGCCAGTCGGTTGTTCGGCCAACGGCGCGGGGTACTCGTGGCTATCGTGGGGGTGGCGGCGTATACAGTGTTGGTCGGTGCCAGCGCGTCGGTGGTGCGGGCCGCCATCATGGGGAGCCTGGCGCTGATCGCGCAACAACTGGGGCGGCGCACGGCGGGCTTGAACACGCTCGCGGCGGCAGTGGTGGTCATGACGCTCCTCAACCCGTTCACGCTCTGGGATGTCGGCTTCCAACTCAGCGTGGCCGCGACCTTTGGCCTCATCGTGTACGCCGACCCGCTGGAGCAGGGCTTTCGGGCGTTGGCCGCGCGGGTCACCTCGCCCGCGCGGGCCGCGCAATTCGGCGGGGTGGTGGCCGAATTTTTTCTACTCACGCTCGCCGCGCAATTGACCACGCTCCCGCTCATCGCGTTTTACTTTCAACGCATCTCGCTGGTCTCGTTCATCGCCAACATCATCATCCTGCCGCCGCAACCGGCGGTGATGGTGGTGGGCGGGCTGGCGCTCATCGCCGGGCTGATTGCCATTCCGCTCGGCAAACTGGTGGCGTTGGCGGCGTGGCCGTTCACGGCGTTCACCATCGCCTTTGTGCAGTGGTTTGCCCAGTGGCCGCGCGCGTCCATCGCGCTCGGTGAAATGTCGTTGGCGTTTGTCATCGGGACGTATGCGCTGTTGTTGGGCGGCACTTGGTTGTTCAGCCGCCCGATGGATCAGCGCCCGCGCTGGTTACGCTGGCCCGCGCGCGCGTGGCTGGAAAGCGCGGTGTTGGCGGCGCTGGGCGTGGGCGCGTTTCTGGTGTGGAGTTACTACTTCAGTTTGCCGGATGGCCGCCTGCGGGTGACGGTGCTGGACGTGGGGGACGGCGATGGGATATTGATCCAAACGCCATCGGGCGCGCACGTGTTGATTGACGGCGGCCCGAGCGGGGGAGCGTTGAACCGGGCGTTAGCCGCGCACTGGCCGTTGTTCACTGAACGCATTGATGTGTTGGTCATCGCCGCGCCGGGGGAGAGTAGCCTGGGCGGCCTGCCCGATGCGTTGGCACGGTACGACGTGGGGCAGGTGGTGTTGACGGGGGCCCCGGGCCAGACCGCCACGTACCGCGCGGTGTTGCAGGCCCTGAGCGATAAAGGCCTCACTCCCACGCTCGCTGCTGATAAACCAACTTTTGATTTGGGCGATGGCGTGATATTGAGCATCATCCATGATGATGAGCAGGGGAGCATGGCGCGCCTGGCGATGGGCAAGTTTGTGGCGTGGTTCCCCATCGGCTGGGATAAAAAAGACCCGGCGGTGTGGGAGGGCGTGGGGCCGGGCACCGCGCTGATTGTGCCGGGTGACCGCGTGGGCGCCATCCCGGCCGACGCAGTGTGGCGGATAAACGCGCGGGTCACGGTGCTCGCGCTCGGGGCCGAGGCCGCGGGGGATATTCAATTTGAGCTGGAAAATTTTGAGGGGCGTCAGGTGTGGCGCACCGACCGCGATGGGGCGGTGACGATCCTCACGGATGGGGCGCGGGTGTGGGTGGAGACGGAGAAGTGAGACGCATCTATTGGCTTCTGGTTGTTTCCGCATACACTGTAAAACGCATTGGTTATTACTCGCCGTAACTCTTCACGGATTTTGCCCGGCGAAAAAGGGCAGGACGGGTTTGCCCATGAGCGCGACCAAAGTTGCAAAGACGTTGCGCCCAAACAGTTTGGCGGTATCCATCACGGTGGCCAAAGTGGCATATGCCTGCGCCCCCCATTCGGAGCGGAAGCCGCCAATCACCTTGCGATGGATCACCGATGGACGCAATGCCCGCTCACAG
>CAYUFY010000648.1:0-2173 GCA_964443795.1 uncultured Anaerolineales bacterium
CTGATCGATGCCCTCGGCGCGGCGCTGTGACTGCGCCACGCCGGCCGCGTTAACCTCGCCCCCGAGCGTGACCGAAACCCCGCCCCCCACCGCCTCCGCCCCGCCCACCGCGACGCTCGCGCCCCCCACGCCGACCCAGCCCGGCGCGGCCACCGGCTACCCCAGCAACAACACCCCCACGCCTTTGCCGACTCCCACCACCCCGGCGGCGACGGCGTATCCTTAAACCCCAACCGTATGCCCCTCATCCTCGGCCTGGTCTCGGATCTATTTTTCGCCGCGCCGCTGACCCAGGCCATCGCCGCCCTGGGTTACACCGTGCACTGGCTGGAGCGCGGCGACTCATTGACACCCGCCCCTGCCCGCCCCGGTGAGCCCCTCACCGGCCCCAGCGCGACTTTTATTGATCGGGTAGTGGAATGGCAACCCGCACTCATCCTGGTGGAATTAAATTCAACTGTGATTCCGTGGCCCGCGTGGATTGCCGCGCTAAAATCGTCGGCGGCCACCCGGCGCATTCCCGTCCTCGCCTTCGGCCCGCATACCGATTTGGATCTGCGCGCCCGCGCGTTGGATGTGGGGTGCGACGCGGTCATCGCGCAAGGGCGATTCCTGAGCGCCCTGCCCGAGCTCATCACCAAATATGCGCGGGTGCTGGAGACAGACACACTCGCCGCCGATTGCGCGGGCGAACTCTCGGCTTTGGCCCGGCAGGGCATCGAGTTATTCAACCGACAGGAATTCTTTGAAGCGCACGAAGTGCTCGAACACGCGTGGAATGAAGACCCCAGCCCGGGGCGCGAACTTTATCGTGGCATTCTGCAAGTGGCCGTGGCCTATCTGCAAATCGAGCGCGGCAATTACAACGGCGCGCTCAAAATGTTCCTGCGCCTGCGCCAATGGCTCGACCCGCTCCCCGACCAGTGTCGCGGCGTGAACGTGGCCCAACTCCGCGCCGAGGCACTGGCGGCGCGCGCGGAATTAGAACGCCTCGGCGTGGAAAAGATTGCCGAATTCAACCGGGGATTGTTCAAACCCCTGCGTGTGACGGGTGACGAGTGACAAGGGACAAGCCATTTGTCACTCGTCACTTTTCACTTGTCACTTTTTCCCATGTCCTTCACCAATAAACTCGCTCTCATTACCGGCTCGGGGCGCGGCATCGGGCAGGCCATTGCCCTGCGGCTCGCGCAGGACGGCGCGGATGTCGTCGTCAATTTTTTCCGCAACCGCGCGCCCGCCGAGGAGACCGCCGCACAAATCCGCGCGCTGGGGCGCAAGGCCCTCGTGGTCAAAGCCGATGTCGGCGAACCGGAGGGGCTTGACACGCTCTTCAACACCATCGAACAAGAATTCGGCGGGCTGGATATTTTTGTGAGCAACGCCGCCTCCGGCTACAACCGCCCGGTCATGGAGCAGAAAATCAAAGGCTGGGATTGGACGCTCAACATCAACGCGCGGGCCGCGCTGTTCGGGGCGCAGAAGGCCGCGCCGTTAATGGAAAAACGCGGGGGCGGGCACATTGTCAACATCTCCAGTCCCGGCTCCTTCCGCGTCCTACCCGATTACGTGGTGGTGGGCGCCAGCAAGGCCGCGCTCGAAGCGCTCACTCGTTACCTGGCGGTGGAACTGGCCCCCAAAAATATCGTGGTCAACGCGGTCTCGCCCGGCATTGTGGCGACGGATGCGCTCAAGCATTTCACCGCCACGCGCGATCTCGGCCCCGACCTGCTGGCCACCAAAGCCAAAGAGACCCCCGCCGGGCGGCTCGTAACTCCCGAAGATGTCGCGGGCGTTGTGGCGTTTCTCTGTTCCCCCGCCGCCGAGATGATTCGCGGCCAGACGATTTTGATGGACGGCGGGCATTCCCTGCCGCTCACGGGGCTGATGGGGGAATAACCCAGCTTAAGCATGAACGATTTGCTCGCCCTCTACGACCGCGAACAACGCATCGAAATTGAATACCCCGGCACGACTAAAGAAATCACGCCTGAGGTGGTGCGATTTCGCCGCCCCGCGCCCGGCGCGAACTTTGTTAAATATGCTTTCATTGATGAGGCCAACGCCGACGCTGTCATTCAAGCACAGATAGGCTACTTTGCCCCGTTCGGGCAAAAATTAACGTGGGATGTGTATGGCCATGACCGCCCGGCTGATTTAAAAGAGCGCCTGC
>CAYUFY010000649.1:0-2173 GCA_964443795.1 uncultured Anaerolineales bacterium
ATTGCCCGCTGGCCACGTCCCATAGTTGCCAGGTTCCATCTAGGGCAAGTGTGGCGACGCGCTTACCATCCGGTGAAAAGTCGGCGGCGACCAAAATGGTTTCCGGGCCACGCCATTCCTGCTGGAGTTCGCCGGTTGCGGCCTTCAGTATCCGCACCCTGCCATCCAGCCCGCCAGTTAGCAACCAGCGCCCATCTGGCGACCAGTCGCCAGTCCGTTGTCTGGGCGTATTGAACATGCGCAGCAGGTTTCCATCGGTGTCAAAGATCTCGATTCGGTCGCACTGGGGAAGAGACCGGGTCGGATCCGTTGGGTCCACGCCCATAACGAGGATAGTGAAGTACTGGCTGTCGGGTGACCAGATAATCTGAACCGGGTAGCAGCCTCCATTGACCATATAATCATATTCAGTTGAAAGATAGGCTCTGACTTCGCCAGTGGCAGCATCCCAGATAGCCTGCCGACTGGTCTCCGGCGACACCATTTGACCAGCAGTGACCAGCCAGCGCCCATCTGGAGACCAGGCAACTTCTGGAAGCACACCGTAATTAGTGAGTTCATTAGCGAACTCACGATACGGCACTACCTCCTGCACTGCCCGCGCTAGGGCGCTCTCGGTCTGCGGCACATAGGGGTAATTCTCCAACGCTTCCAGTGATAACAACACCGCCCGTTCTGGATTTGGGCCACTGAGTTCTTGAATGGCCTGCGCCGCCAGGCCGACGGCGGCCTGCTTGAGCGCTTCCTGCCGCTGGGCCTCGGTCTCCGCCTGGGCGGTAGCGCGCATCAGCGTTTCCGCTTCAGCAGTGGCGGCGTTGGCTTGCGCTTGCACCGCATTGGCCTGAGCCTCAGCCGCGTTCTCCGCCGACTGTGTATTCGCCACTTGCGCCGCGCCCAAATTATCTTGCGCCAACTGCGCGTTGGCATTGGATTGAAAACCGAAGATGCCCGCCGCTAGCGCCAACAGAAGCGCGATGACACCGGCCACCGCAATCAACCGATTGCGCGTGCGTAGGCGCGCCGCATTGGCCCGCTCGGTTTCGAGTTCGCGCCGTTGGCGGTCAGCCTCGGCTTTGGCAACCCGTTCGCGTTCCGCTAAACTCGCGGCGTAAAATGCGCGCTCATCGGGTGTGAGGGCCAGTGTGGTGTTCGTCATCCAGCCTTCAAACTGCGCGAGGCGCGCGCCCGTGAGCAGGAAACTCGCATCCTGCTTGGCGTTCTGCCACTCGGCGGCGGCGTGGGCCAACTGCCTCTGCAAACGCACATCGCCCCGGCTCTCCGCCAGCCACTCGCGCAGACGCGGCCATTCGCGCAGTAACGCCTCGTGGGCCACCTCCACCGTCGGGCCGCGCGTCACCGGGTCACGGTCAAAGGACAACAGGCGGGATTTGCCGAAAACTTCGATGACCTGATTGAAGGTTCCGGGTGGGCGGGTTTCGTGTTTCGGGTCGAGCACTTTTAACCCGGAACCCGCTAACGCGAAACCCGAAACTTGAAGGCCTTCCAGTTCGGAACGAAGAGCCCGTCGCCGCGTGTCCTCCACCCCTTCGCCCAACGTGACCAACCGCAGGAACATCTGGCGCGCCAGGGTTTGTTGCTCGGCCTTAAGCGCGGCATACACGGCCTCGGCTTTGCGCCCCAACGCCCCCAGCACCCCGCCAATGGCCTGATACGCGGCCTTGGTCAACATGGCCCCCTCCCGTTTTTCAAAGAGATGGGTCAGCGCATATTGCAACAATGGCAACGCGCCCGGCTGGTCACCGATTTCATGTACGATGCCCGCCACCAACCCCGGCTCCCACTGCAACCCCAGGCGCTCGCCCGGCCCCATGATGGCGCGCTCAAGTTCATCCGGCGTCAGCGGCAGAACCACTTCCATCCGTTGCCGCAGTAACTCGCCGAAGTCCACATAACTGAGCGGCCGGTCAATAAAGTCCGCGCGCAAGGTGATGATGACGTGCAACCGACTGCGCTCATCCAGCACCGCCGTGACCAAACTCGCCAGCACATGCGCCCGCAACGCTTCATCCGTCACCAGCGTGAAAAGTTCTTCGAACTGGTCAATCACCAACACCAGTTCCACTTCCGGGTCATCCGGCAAACAGCGGCGCACCGCGCGCAGAAGGCCACGCTGGTCTTCGCGCAATTGGGTTAGCAGGGGGGTTACCTGTAA
>CAYUFY010000650.1:0-2162 GCA_964443795.1 uncultured Anaerolineales bacterium
GGGCGCATACCCCGAACCCCCATAACGCCAGGAACGATTGCCCACTGAGATTCACATTGAGCGCGAGTAAGGCGGCCATGGGGAGGAGGCCGCGTAGGGCTTGCTGACGGCGTACGCCAACCATGAGCCACGCGCTGGCTTGCCACACGCCGATAAACAGCACCCAGATGAACAGGCCCGTGTCCTGGATTTTTTGGCCCTGCGCGTATGCGGCGACCCACCCGGTGACCCGATCCCCGAGCGTGAGCCACTGCACGCGCACCTGCCAAAAATTTTCCAGCACGGTTTGGGTTTGCCACCCGCTGAGGGTCGGCCACACGCGTCCCACCGCCGCGCCCGCGAGGATGAAGGCGAGCAAAAAACTATAGGTGGCCAACACCCAGCCCCGCCACCGGGTTTGGGCCAAGGCTAAGCCACACGTCAGCCCGAGCCAGACGCCGGTCACGGGCGCGGTGTTGCCGCGTACCCAATCGGCGCGGAGCAGGGTGTAGGTGAACAGGCTGACGGCGCTGAGCACTAACAGCAGGGAAAGGAGGAAGGGATGAAGCAGGCGGCGCATGAGTTACGGGATGAGGCGTGGAGCGTGAGGCGTGGAGCGTGAGGCGTGGAGCGTGACGCCTGACACTTGGCACTTTTACACTTGCCTGGGTCTCTGTTTCACCACCACACGGCCAGTGCCGAGGGTCATAAATTCCCAACGGCGGAGGGAGCCGTGCGTGCCGGGCAGGGGGTGCAAATCGCCGCGGTGGATGATTTTGGGCACGAGGCCGAAGCGGGCGAGCGCTTGGGCACTGGCCTCCGCATTGCCCACGCCGCCAAACGAGGCCGGGTCAATGAGAAAGACTTCGGCGCGGCCATGCCAGCGGGTGGCCCAGTCGGGGTTGAGGGAAGGGGTGAGGATGAGGGCCAGGTCGCGCGCCGGGATGAGGGTTTGCAAATGGGCGAGGGTGTGCGCCAGGGGCAGGTGGCCCGTGGGGCGCAGGGGCGCGAGGGCCCGCAAAATCTTCCACAGGTGCGGCACCCCGGCCTGGGGTCTGACCACCACCGGTTTATCGGTATATGCCGCGAGGCCGACGCGCAATCTTTGGCGCAAGAGATGATTGGCGAGGGAGGCGGTGAGGAGCATGAGGGTGGTTTCGGTGTCCCCCTCCCCGTACCCCTCCCCCGTCGCTGAAAACCGCGACAGGGGAGGGGAGAAGTGGACGGAGGCGTCAAAGTCGGGGATGAGCCAGATGGTGGAGGCGGCTTCGGGCGCGAAGACTTTGGTGTAGAGCGCGTCGCGGCGGGCGCTGGTGGGCCAATGGATGTGGCGGAGCGGGTCGCCGGGCTGGTAGGCGCGGATGGTGGTGGCGGCGATGGTCTCGGCCCATATGGGTTGGCGCAGAAAGCGCTGGTCGCCCACCTGGGCGCTGTGCGGGACGAGTTCGGGGGGGAGCGGCGCGAGCGGCGGGTAGACGAGGATTTCCTGCGTGTGCGGGTAAACGTGGCGAACGCGGAAAATGCCAAACGGGTCGCCGAGGCGCACTTCCCACGGGCCGAGGGTGTAGAGGCCATGCCGCGCGCAGCGGGCTTGCGTGCGCCACTGGAGGCTGGCGTGCGCGTCCACCGCGCGCACGCTGGCCACGGTGTAGCCGGGCAGATCGGATTGGTCGGCGACTTCCCCCCACAGCACAGGGAGCGCCGAGGTGTTCTTAAGTGTGAACAGTTCTTCGAGTTCGTCGCCAACTTGCACAGCGGCATAGCGCAACTGCCGGACCCCGTTCACGCCGCGCGCCATTATCCCGGCCCACAGCCCGGCGCTGAGGAGCACCCCGCCCAGGCTGGCGAGGCCGACGGCGGTTACATCACCCGGCGCGGCCAGATACCAAATGAGATTGAGCAGAAACGCGACGACGAGCAGGGGTTGGCGGAGTTCGAGGACGGTGGTGTGGTCGGGGAAGCGGCGGGGGTAATGCGGGGAGAGGATGAAGGCGAGGGCGCGGCGGAGAGAAGAAAATAAAACGCGGAGCATGCGTAGTCTTTTTACCCGGCCTTTTTGATGGCGTCAATGTAAAGGAATTGATTGGACTCCTCAACGTGGCCGACGAGCAGAAAGCCAACCTCAGCAATCGTCGAGAGCAACTCCGCTCGTTTCTCTGCCCAACGGCTCACCGGTTCGGCTA
>CAYUFY010000651.1:0-2155 GCA_964443795.1 uncultured Anaerolineales bacterium
GGGCGAGGCGGGTGGGGGCGGGGTGAGGGTGGCGCGGGCGCAGGCGGTCAGGATGATAAAGCAAGGAAGAAGGAAGAAGAAAGAAGGAAGAGAGTGAAGATGAAGCACAAGGCGGGTGAGGCCCCGAGGAAGGACAAGTAGATTGTGCATCGAGCAGTGAGGTGAGGGCTTACAAATGTCGGGCACTGCGGGGGTCAAACGCATCGCGCAGACCGTCGCCCACGTAGTTCACGCTGAGCACGGTGAGGAGGATAAAGAAACCGGGGAAAATCCACAGCCACGGGGCGGTTTCCAGATAGCGATAGGCGCCTTCGAGCATGTTGCCCCAGGTGGCGGTGGCGCCTTGCACGCCCAGCCCGAGAAAGCTGATGTAGGCCTCGCTGAGGATGGCGCTGGCGACCCCGAGGGTGGCGGCGACGATGACCGGGGCGAGGGTGTTGGGCAACAAGTGGGCGAAGATGATGCGCGCATCTGAAACGCCCAACGCGCGCGAGGCCGAGATGAAATCTTGTTCCTTGAGGGATAAGATGTTGGCGCGCACGATGCGGGCTAGGTACATCCAGCTGGTCAGGCCGATGATGATGATGATGACAACCACACTGCCGCTAAACTCGCGCCCCAGCGCGTTGATTTCAGGGACGTTGCCGCCGAGGAATTTGGCGGCGACGATGAGCAGAAACAGACTGGGAATATTAAGCATGGCCTCGGTGAAACGCATGAGCAGACTATCCACCCAGCCGCCGTAATAAGCCGCCGTCGCGCCGATGACCGTGCCGACCATGACTTCCATGAGCGCGGCCAGCACACCGATGGTCACGGAGATTTGCCCGCCATAAATGGTGCGCGCCAGAATGTCCCGCCCGATGGCATCGGTGCCAAAGGGGTGGGTGGCGGAGGGGGGCTTGAGTTTGAGGCTGGTGTCGTTGCAGTTGGCGTAGGCTTCGCCCGTGAGGTTTTGTTTGATGGGGGTACAGTAGCCACGCGAGAGAATCAGGCCGCCCAGGGTGACGTAGAGCAAGAGTAGGATGAGAGTGCCCAAGCCGAGCATGGCCATGCGGTGTTTGCGAAAGCGCCGCCAGGCAAGTTCGGCGGGGGTGAGGGCGGCGTGGCGGGCGGCGACGGCTTCGGCGGCTTCCAGGGGAGGAGAGGAAATATCAGTGGTCATCGGCGGTTACACATTATGGCTCTGCCATTTTTGATGGGATTGGCGTAGTCGGTCGCGCTTGGAGCGCGACGGTTTTTGCCGCATCCAGTGTCGGGCTACAAGCCCAACCGACATCGGTTTCCCGTTAAAGCCGGTAAAGCCCACATTATTCAATCCGAATGCGCGGGTCGAGGAAGGAATAGGTAATATCGGTGATGATTTGGAAGACAACGACGCTAATCGAAATCATCATGAGGATGCCCATCAGCACCGGATAATCGGAGCGCGAGGTGTGGTCAATGAATAAGCGCCCGGTGCCGGGCCAGGCAAAAATACTTTCAGTGACCACGGCCCCGGCGAGCAGGAAGGGGATATCCAACCCGATGAGGGTGACGAACGGCAGGGAGGCGTTTTTAAGCGCATGACGCAGGATAATGGTCCAGTAACTTGCGCCTTTGGCGCGAGCAGTGCGGATGTAATCCTGACTGAGAACCTCCAGCATACTGGAGCGCACGTAGCGGGTGTAAGCGGCAATGCTAATCACGGCCAGGGTGGTGACGGGCAAAATCATGTGTAGGGCGATTTGTGCCGGGGTGCGGCCCACCTGGGGGTCATACATTCCCACGGTGGGCAGGTAGGGCAAGCCCCAGCGTTTAAAGTTCACCCCAAAGAGATACATCAACATCAACGCCAGCCAGAACACGGGCATGGAGAAGCCAATGAATGACAGGGTGGTGATGACATTGTCAAAGAGCGAGTATTGGCGGATGGCCGAATAGACCCCAATTAATAATGACATGACAATAATCACCAGCTCGGCGGTGACCATGAGCAAGAGCGTATTGGGAATACGGTCCCCGATGACTTTGACGACCGGAGTTTTGGTGACGAGCGAGGTGCCCCAGTCGCCGCGCAGGACGCCTTTGCGCGCGCCGGGGGTTTCCTTCACCCCATCCCCGTCCCGGTCAATCATCACCCAATCATTGCCGACCAGCCAGTAAAAGTATTGAA
>CAYUFY010000652.1:0-2150 GCA_964443795.1 uncultured Anaerolineales bacterium
TAGGCCGAGCGTGTCCCAAGAAGCCCCGCCGCTTTAGCGGCTGGGGAGTGTCACGGCTGTATAATGAGTCTACGAAGAGGTTTTGCCCAATGACCACTGACTTTACCCTCCCCCTGACTCTGCCCGCCGAATTCCAGTCTTTATTGGGCGCTCCGCCTCAGGCCGCCGAAACCGCCCGGGAATTCATCATCCTAGGGTTGTATCAGGAGGGCTGCATCTCCGGCGGCAAGGCCGCTCAACTGTTAGGGGTGACCTATCGCGGTTTTGTGGCGGTGCTGGCGCGCAAAGGCATTCCCTTTTTCCGCTACGATGAACAGGACTGGGCGCGCGAAGTGGAAGCCGTGCGCCAATGGGGGCGCGAAACCGGCTGAAGCCGACTTGGTGTGAGGTAATGCCGATGTCCACGATGCTTAGGCCCCAACCCACTCCCCCCCGGCCGGAGCGCTACCGCTTCAGCGTGCAGGAATACGAGCAGATGATTAAAGCCGGGGTGTTCGACGAAGATGACCGATTGGAACTGATCGAGGGAGAAATTGTTGCCATGTCGCCGATTAACCCCCACCACGCCGGGCGTGTAGACCGGATTGCCGAACTATTTTACGAGCAAACGCGCGGGAAAGCGCTGATTAGAATCCAGAACCCAATCGAGGTGGCGCGCTCGGAGCCGCAACCCGATCTGGCCCTCGTGCGCCGTCGGCCCGATTATTACACCAAATCGCATCCCAAACCCAAAGACATCTTGTTACTGGTTGAAGTGGCGGATACCTCGGCGGACTATGATCGCACCGTGAAAATCCCGCTCTATGCGCGGGCGGGCATTGGGGAGACCTGGTTGGTGGATTTGACCGAGATGCTGGTGGAGATTTATCGCCAACCGAGCGCCTCGGGGCACAAAGAAAAGCGCACCGCTGGCCTTAAAGAGACGCTCTCCCCGCTGGCCCTGCCGGAAGTGAGACTGAAAGTGCGCGAGGTTTTGAGCAAGGAATGAAAGAGACATCCAACCATTACCCTTTCCAAAGACACCTTCAAATTGCTGACCCCGCCCGCCGCCAGTTGTTCCTCGAAAGCGTGCCGGTCAACCGCCAGATCATCCTCGCCGCGCGCGAGCAGGGGTGAGTTGAGAATAGAAATGTAGGTGACTGTCCTGGGGCGACAGGATTCTGGAAATGCCAGGACATCCATGCCCCAGGACAGTCACTTAAAGCGGGCAATGTATAATGATTTAGAAAGGAAGGTCGCCATGGTCACAACCGTCAATCTCACTACCGAGGTGCCACCCAATCGCGAAGTCCACATTATTCTGCCTGCCAATGTGCCGGTTGGCCCGGCGGAAATGGTCATTGTGGTAGCGTCGCGCGCCAGCGCGCCCGCCCGCACGCTGGGCGACCTGCGCCGTTCGGAGTTCTTCGGGATGTGGCGCGCGCGTGACGACATTGGCGACAGCCTTGAGTTTGCCCGCCGCTTACGCGCCGAAGCCTGGAGCCGCCCGGCGTGACCGCCTTCCTCGATACCGATGTGCTGGTGGACTGCTTGCGCGGAACAGCCGCCGCTCAGACCTGGCTGGCAAGCGTGGCGACCGATGCTTTTCAAGTCCCCGGTGTTGTGGCGATGGAATTGCTCATGGGGTGCCTAAATCAAGGCGACCTGCAACGCACCCAAAAATTTCTGAACGCCTTTGAAGTCGTTTGGCCCTCAGCCACCGAGTTCGAGCAAGCCTACGCGCTACTGGCAAAACACCGCTTGACCTCTGGGTTGAGCATCCCCGATTACCTGATTGCGGCGATGGCGCTCTCGCACTCAGCCCGCTTATACACTTTCAATCTAAAACACTTTCAAGTCATCGCTGGCCTGGACGCGCAAACGCCTTATACCCGATAGGGCAGTTGAACCACATCAGGCGACTGTCATGGGGCGACAACATTCTTAAAACACTGGGACATCCACGCCCCATGACCGTCACCGATAAGCAAGGATGGCCTCATGCGCCAGTTGCCGACAACTCAATTACCCCACCGCTTTTCGCTCTTGCAGAAGGCGGCTTCGCGCTTGTTCATGCTGGCCGTGCTGACCCTGCTGTTAGGGCTGGAGCGGCCTGCTGCTACTTTCTAAGTGTTCACAAGTGAACGCTTGAGAAATGCTCGTTTCAACCA
>CAYUFY010000653.1:0-2137 GCA_964443795.1 uncultured Anaerolineales bacterium
GCCACGGCTGTCCCGGCGGGCGCGGCGGGGGTGTACGTCGGGGGCCGAGTCAGCGTGGGGGCCGTGTCGCCCGTCACGCGGTAGGCGGTGCCATCGTCGGCGAGGGCAATCACGTTGGGGCCGAGGGCAAACGCCGGGGCCAGTTCGGGGCGCGCGTCGAGGAGCGCGAAGTAGTCGGGGCTGGCAAATTCCACCGGGGTCGCGGTCATGCGCGTGGTGTCAAACCCGGTGTCAATCCATTTTTCACCATCGAACACAAAGGTGCGCTGGCCGACGAACCGCACAATGTTGCGCGCTTCATCCATCGGCGCGGCGGCAGGGGCTTCGGCCTGCGCGAGCGCCGATTGGTCTTGCGCTTTATCCACGGCGGCCCCACCCGAGGCCGACTCGGCGGGCGCGGCGGCGGCGTAGTTGTATTGGTCTTGCACGATGGCTTCGCGGCCATCGGCGCTGAGGGCGCGGTCGGCTTCGGTGACGAGGTACGACGTGTACGGCGTGACGATGCCGTAGCGCACGCTGAGGTTCACGATTTGGTCAGTGGTCTCTTTGTTCTCGCCGTGCAAGCGAATCTCGTTGAGCAGATAGCCGATTTTGCGCGTGGCCCACAAGCGCGGGATGAAATCGTGACCGCCGTTACTGAGGAAGAACTGGTCGGCGTAAGTGAACGATTGCGGTTGCCCGTTGACGGTTCCGCTAAGTTTAATAGTGGTCCCGCCGGGATTCGTGTAACGCCCGGCGAGAAGTAGCTGGCCCCCGGCGAACAGGTCGGGCAAGGGGTTCGGGTAAGTGTCGAGGGTGGTCACACTGCCGAAGTCGAGGGCGATGTTGGAGAGGACGGGGGTGCTGATTTTGGCGTAGAAGGCCGAGACGATTTCATCCAGCGGTTGGCCGGGGCGCACGTAACTGCTCGCGCCATGATTTTGTTCGGCGAGCGTGTCGAGCAAAATCGTGTCCACATCGTCGCCCACGCCGAAGTCGAACAGGCGCACGTTCTCGGGCGCGGCGGCTTGCACGTTGGCGAGGATGAGGTCGGTAGCGGTCTCGCCTTCGGTGGCGAGGCCGTCGGTGAGGAAGATGAGGGTGGTGGAGCGCTCACGGTCGGCGAGGCTAAGGGCTTCGAGGAGCGCCAGGTTGATGTTGGTGCCGCCCTGCGCGAAGAGCGTGTCCACCCAGCGCGCGGCTTCGTTGGCTTCGGCGGCGGGGCGTAAGGCGCGGGCATATTGCGCAGTGCCAGTGCTGAACGAGATGATGTTGAAGCGGTCTTCGGCGTTGAGATGATTGAGAATGTATTTGAGCGCGGACTGGGCCTGCACAAACTTCTCACCTTCCATGGAGCCGGACTGGTCGAGAACGATGATGACATCTTTGGCGACGATGCGTTGCGCGTCCACGTTGAGGCTGGGCGCGGCCATGAGGAGAAAGTAGCCCTCGCCGGTGGCCGGGTCGCGGTAGGTGAGCAGGTTGAGGCCGATGTCTTCGGTAGAAACGGAGTAATACAGGTCGAAGTCGGTGTCGGGCGTGAGGGTGTTGCCTTCGTACCCAGCCGAGAAACGGTAGTCGCTTTCGCGGGCGATGGCGACTTTGTGTGAGGATGAGTAGATGGCTTTGACCGGGGCCGAGGAGATGACGTTGACCGAGACGCTGACTTGTTCGAGTGGCGCGGTGGAGAACTTGGCGACATTGAGCGGGTAGCGGTAGTGGACGAGGCCGTTATCAAGCGGCAGAACTTCGCTGTATTCCATTTCGATTTTGCGCGTCTCGCCCGCAAGAATGGGGAAGAGGCTGGCTTGGAACGCGCCTTGCCCCACGTATTCGAGGAGCGCCGGGTCAACCATCTGGCGCACGATGTCGTCGTACACGCGGCGGGCTTCTTCGGCGGAGAGGATTTTGCCCTCGACCTTTTGCCCATCTATCCACAGCGCGAAATTGGTCACGGCGGCATCGCGCGGGAGCGGGAAGATGTATTGGCCCTCCACCGTGAAGTTGTTGTCGTTGCGGAAGATTTGCTCGATGTGGGTGGTGGCCACTTGCTTGTCAATGGTGACGTTCACCCGCAGGGATTGGATGGCGAGCGGGAAGAAGGGGTGCGGCGGGGGTAGACAGCCCTCGAAACCGCAGGGGGGCGGGGGGCAATCCG
>CAYUFY010000654.1:0-2120 GCA_964443795.1 uncultured Anaerolineales bacterium
TCGGCGAGGGGCTGGATGGTGACGAACCATTGGGTGGAAATCATCGGCTCGACGATTTCGCCGCCGCGTTGGGAGCGTGGGATTTGGGTGAGGTATTTCTCGGTCTTGAGGGTGAGGCCCTGCGCGGTCATGTCGGCCCATAACTTTTTGCGGCCCTCGAAGCGATCTAGCCCGGCATACGGGCCGCCGTTGTCGTTGAGGGTGGCATCTTTGTTGAAGATGCTAATCATCGGCAGGCTGGCGCGTTGGGCAATGGCGTAGTCGTTGGCATCGTGCGCGGGCGTGACTTTCACCGCGCCCGTGCCGAAGTCGAGGCTCACGCTCTCGTCGGCAATCACGGGAATCTCACGCTTGAGAATCGGCACAATCACTTTGCGCCCGATGAATTTTTGATAGCGCGCGTCGGTGGGATGCACGGCCACGGCGGTATCGCCGAGGATGGTTTCGGGGCGCACGGTAGCCACCGGGATGTGCTCGTCCGAGTCAGTGAGCCGGTATTTGAAGTAGTAGAGCGTCACTTCTTCCTGACTATATTCCACTTCGAGGTCGCTCACAGCAGTTTTGAGGCCGGGGCTCCAGTTGATGAGACGTGGGCCGCGGTAGATGAGGCCTTTTTCGTAAAGGCGCACAAAGGCTTCGCGCACGGCGTGGCTGAGGGTGTCGTCGAGCGTGAAGCGGGTGCGGCTCCAGTCGCAACTCGCGCCCAGGCGGCGCAGTTGGTCGAAGATGATGCCACCGTATTTTTCTTTCCAGGCCCAGGTGCGTTTCACAAATTCTTCGCGGCCCATTTCCTCGCGGGTCACTTCTTCTTCGCGCATGATGAGTTTTTCCACCTGTAGTTGGGTGGCGATGCCCGCATGGTCGGAGCCGGGAATCCAGAGTGCGGATTCGCCGAGCATGCGGTGGTAGCGAATCATCAAATCCTCCACCGAGACGAACATGGCGTGGCCCAGGTGCAGTTCCCCGGTGACGTTGGGCGGGGGGATGGCGATGACAAACGGCTTCTTGGCCGGGTCGAAGTCCGGCTTGGTCGGGTCGCTGGCGGGCGCGAACCAGCCGTTTTCTTCCCACCATTGGTATAGGCGTTGTTCGGTGGCGCGGAAGTCGTAGGTTTTGGGTAAGGTGGATTCGGGCATAAGAACTCCAAAATATGGAACCACTGATTACGCCGATTACGCGGATTTTAAATTTCCTTTCAATCCGCGTAACCCGCGAAATCTGCGGTTAAATTTTTTTACTCTTTACTTTTCATTCTTTCCTTCACCGCCCGCGCAATTTCCAAAAACGCTTCGGCCTGCGGGCCTTTGGCCTCGGCGGGGTCGGCCATGAGCGGGTGTTCACGGTTGATGCTTTTCGAGATGTCGGCGGTGAGGGGGATGCGCCCGAGTATGGGCGTGTCTTTCAGGGCCTCGGGCCGCCAACTGGCCGAATGCTGAAAAATCTCGTGCTTCTCGCCGCAGTGCGGGCAGATAAAGTAACTCATGTTTTCGACCAGCCCCAACACCGGCACTGCGGCTTGGGCGTACATGGTCAATGATCGCGACGAATCGAGCAGGGATAAATCTTGAGGGGTGGTCACAATCACCACGCCATCCATTTGCACGTTCTGTAACAGCCCTTGTTGCGGCTGACCCGCCGAGGGCGGCAGATCAATCAATAAGTAGTGCAGTGCGCCCCATTCCACATCACGCAAAGTCTGCACCACGATGTTGCCCACATCCTCAGCGTTGGGATTGATGACTTGGTCTTCGGCGATGAGCAGGCCCATGGACATTAGCTTCAAGCCGTAACGCTCTAAGGGTTTGATATAAGGCAGGGCGTTCTTGCGCCGCACGGTGGGCACATACCCGTCGCCGGATTTGGTGCGATGCACCCCCAACATCAGCGGCACATTCGGCCCGAAGATATCGGCGTCGAAGATGCCGACCTGCGCCCCCAGCGCCCGGAGCGCGAGAGCGAGGTTGACCGTGACGGTGGTCTTGCCCACGCCGCCTTTGCCGGAGGCGATGGCGAGGACGTGACCGATGGCGGGGAGGGGGTACTTGGGCATTTTGACTATAAACTTTTCGCTCTTAATGGGTTTCAAGGAGCTAGCAAAAGTGTGAGCAAGGAGGACAGCA
>CAYUFY010000655.1:0-2118 GCA_964443795.1 uncultured Anaerolineales bacterium
AAGCCAGTTGGACGCGATTGCCACCGGCGGCGCGGATTACGTTCCCGTGCTGGCCCCACTGTGGGCGGAGATTCAGGCGGCGGCCAGCGATGAGGCCGACCCGTAAAGCCTCACCTTTCGGCGAAAACCATCCGTGAGTTTCTTGTTATATTATCGAATATGGATATAATATCTATATTCGATAATATCCAACGGGAGTATTTTTTAGTGAAGAAGATATTAACCGATGTTCGGTTGGTGGTCGCGCTGGCAATGTGGTGGGGTTTGAGTGGCTTCGTTGTGGCGGTGGGCGTGCAATGGGTGTGGCCGCCCGCCAGTGAAGTTCAAGGGTTGCCGCTGACCTGCGCGGCGCTTCAAGTCATCGTCGGGCTGGGACTCATGGTGCTGGCGATGCGCGACCCCATGCGGCAAAAGATATTGTTTGGCGAACAGGAGAACCCCGGCGGTCATCCCCTGCTCAGTCTGCTGATTGGCTTGCCGTTCTCAGTGCTGTTCGTTGGGCTACTCTGGATTGTTGTCGGTTTGCTCACACGCTGGTTTCGAGGCGGTCATTGAAGTCGGCTGAGACTTGTCGCGGTGAGTAACTATCTGGTAGGCCAGATACAAGTCGGTATAGGTCGTGCCGGTGTAGGTAATGATGGCGAAGAGGGCGACCCACAAAGCCTGATGCCAACCGGGGGCCACTTGCCAGTAAGTGACCAACGGATTGGCGAGCGTCGGCAGAATCAGCCAGACAAAGGTTATCAGGTAGGTCAGGGTCAAGCCCAACCCGAGGCCGAGCATGACTCCCAGTGGAAAGAGCAGGACAAACACCCGGTCACGCCGCGACAGCCGGCCCAAACTTCTCACGGTGGGCCTGCCCAGTTGATAAGCGCATGGTTGCCCGATTAAGCGGTGCGCGAGGACGTGCAGGAGTTCGTGCGGAATCAAAATCCAGCCGGTGAAGGTCCGGGCGGGAACCGATGTTTCAGAAATTGAGGAGCGCATGATGCAATTTAGACTTCATCCCATTAAAGGCAAAGTCGGCCAAGGTCAATCTCAATTATACGCCCTGCTCACCAACGATTTAGCCGTAGGCGGCTTTGTCGGGGACGAAGCGACCTTGCGCGCGTTGGGTGAGGCCACGCGGCCGTGGAAGCCAGCGGAGGCAGTGCGGCCCGATGACCCACGCTTGGAATCATGGTGGCTGGATGTGGCTGAGGCCACGCGGCTCGCCCGGCAGGTGGGGCAACCCCGGGCCGCCGTGACGATTCGGAGCGCGGCCCGCGCGGGCCGCATCCCCGGGGCTGCGCGGCTTGAGCCAGAACGCGACTGGCGTATTCCCCGCTGGACGTTTCTATGGTGGCTCCACCATGGAGACCGCCGCCGGGCCGTAAAAACAAGGAGTCCCCGTGAAAAATAAACTTCGCGCTCATCCCCCGCTCTATCGCGTGACCGCCTTTGAAGTGGTCGCGCCGTATGCCCTGCGCGTCGAGTTCGATGACGGCACAACGCAAACCATTGATTTTCAGCCGGTGTTGGCCGGGCAGATTTATGGCCCGTTGCGTGACCTCGCGCAGTTCAATCAAGTCCGCCTCGACCCGGAAGTGCATACGCTCGTTTGGCCTAATGACGCGGATTTTGACCCGGCGACCTTGCATGACTGGCCGCTCCATTTGGCGGAACTGAAAGCGCGCGCGCGTCGCTGGGCCAAAACAGAGCTGAGCGCCTATGCCGCCAACACAAAACCGTAAAAAAACTAACCCGCCGGACGCGGGCGGCCTCATCCTGCTCGGCGATGCGCTTGACCGCCTGCAACGGCTGGCCGACGGCAGTGTTCATCAAATTCTAACTTCGCCACCCTACTATGGGAAAAGGGACTATGGAACGGCGCGCTGGGTAGGCGGCGACCCGCACTGCCAGCACCGCCCGCGTAAAAACGCGCGGGCCTCAGCGCACTCGTCGCGGCTCTCCGGCGGCAAGCGCGTTACCGGCCATCAACTCGAAGGCGTGTCCAGCGTTTGCCCCACTGCGGCGCGCGGCATGTGGACAAACAGATTGGTGTCGAAGAGTCGCCGGAAGCCTTTATAGATTTTGCGCTGTGAAAACCCGCCGCTTCCAGCGGCGGGACGCTACGCG
>CAYUFY010000656.1:0-2117 GCA_964443795.1 uncultured Anaerolineales bacterium
GAATGCGCCCACCTGACAGGTCTAGCGCACCATCACTTACTTTGTTACCACTGCCTAATAACTCACCTTACGCGAGTGTCATGCCCGCGTGCTCGTAGCGGGCATCCAGCCGTCTTGGCAACGGCCCGTTTGGATACTCGCCAAAGGTGTGCGGGCATGATTGTGCGTAACATGCGAGAATAATTCTTTTGCCAATTACTTTTACCTTACCCCAAACCTTCCTCAGCCACATCCATCGGCTGGGGAAGGTTTGGCTCCGTCAGTTGGGGGAGATCGAGCCGGGGTTAGGTGATGAGATGGTGCCGCACCGCCAGCGCAACGGCTTTGGTGCGGCTCGCGACGCCCAATTTGGCGAGGATGTGGCTGACGTGGGATTTGATGGTCGAGACTTGAACCCCCAGGCGTTGGGCAATTTGGGTATTGTTTAAACCTTCGACGAGCAGGGCCAACACGGCCCATTCCCGTTCGGTGAGGTCATGCCCCGGCGTTGGCGGTTGGGTCGCCGCCTCCACCAAAACCTGGGCGGCTTCAGGTGAGAGCGTAGCGCGCCCCAAATGCGCGGCCCGGATGGCCTGAGCCAGTTCGTTGGCGGATACATCCTTGAGTAAATAGCTGATGGCCCCGGCCTGCAGGGCCTTCGCAACCAACCCTTCATCTTTGAAGCTGGTCAGCGCGATCACTTGTATTTTGGGGAACTGTTGATGGATGGCCTGGGTCGCGGTGATCCCGTCCATGACGGGCATGACCATATCCATCAGCACTACATCCGGCGCGACGCGGCCACACAGTTGCAGAGCGACCTCCCCATCGGCGGCCTCCCCGGCGAGTTCGAAATCTTCAAAAACTTTCAGGAACGTCGTCAGGCCGCGGCGCACCATGGGGTGGTCATCCACAACCAGCACTCGAATCGGCGGCGTTGGCATTATTTCACCCGGGGGGCAGAGGCTTTCGGCCAGCGGAGCGTGACCTCGGTGCCGCGCCCCGGTTGGCTCGTGACCGACAGCCCGGCGCCCACGGCTTCGGCGCGTTCGCGCATAATGCTCAGGCCGTAGTGACCCGCCGGGATCTGGTCGGGGTCGAAGCCGCGCCCGTCATCGCGCAGGCGCATTTCGGTGATACCGGTCTCGGGCGCATGGTGAAGTCGAATCGTCACTCCCGTGGCCTCAGCGTGTTTAGCAATATTATTCAGCGCCTCCTGGCATAAGCGGTAGAACGTCACTTGCACCTCGGCTGGCAAGTCGCCTTCACCGGCGACGGTTACGGTCACCGGGACGTTGGCCCGGCCCATGAGCGCATTTCCCAGGAGGCGCAACAGGTCGCCCAAGTCGGTGTCGGTCAGGGCTGAGGGCCGCAACTCAACCAGCAACATGCGCATTTCGGCCAGGGCGCCACGGGTCAGGCGGCGCAAATCTTCGAGCGAGCGCCGCCCGGCTTCCTGGTCAAGCTCCCATAAGCGGGGCAGGACTTCGGCGATGAGGCCGGCGGAGAAGAGCGATTGGTTGACCGCATCGTGCAGTTCCTGCGCCAGCCGCTGGCGTTCGCGCAGAACGGCCAGCGCTTGCGCGTGCTCGTAGAGCTCGGCATTGATCATGGTGATGGCGGCCTGGTTAGCAACGTTGAGCGCCAAATCGGCATGGTGCGCGGTGAAGTAGTCGGGTTGGCCGTGCGCCACGCCGACACACCCGATGAGGCGGCCCTTCACGGCCACGGGGACCCACATCCATGATTGCATCCCCGTCAACAACATCGCCGATTGATTATCCAGGAGTGACCGGAGAAACTGCGACGCCGGGACAGTGCCCCACACATCCGCGATCCGCACCGGGGAGTTGCCGTTGAACAACTTCATCAGGGTTTCCGGGCCATTCAGGTGGATGCAAAATGGAACCGTTTGCTCCAAGGGATGTGACCCGCGCATGGCGAGGGCGACCAATTGCGAGTCGGCCAGCGCAAACAACCCGGCATGGGCGTAGTCAATAATCACGCGCAATTGGTCGAGAATTAACCCCGGTTGCAGTTCCAGAGCGGAGGCCAGCGTCTGCGAGACCTCCAGTAGGATGGCTTGCTCCCGTGCCTGAGTTTCTACCTGATGGTGGAGCAGTTCTTCGGCTTGCACC
>CAYUFY010000657.1:0-2100 GCA_964443795.1 uncultured Anaerolineales bacterium
TGGCCGCCGAAGGCCGTAAGGCCGGCATTCACCTGGTGCTGGGGTTACAGGCCCCCGCCCCACCGCAGTTTGGATTTACGCATCCGGCGCAATTGCACGCCACTCGCGTTTCGGGTGAAGGATAGTGAGGCCTCGCGGGTGATTCTGAACGCGGCCGGCGTGGAGACGTTGCCACCGCGCCAGTTTCTGACCCACCTGCACACCACCCTGCCACGCGGCGTGGCCTTCGCCCCCGATGACGACGAGTTGACGTGGTTCCTGACGGCGCGCCCGGTGTCCCCGCAACCCGCACCCGCCTGGGTAAACCACTCCGCGCTGGCCGCCGCGCACGCGATGCCGAATTTGAATTCGACGGATGCGTTGGTGAAAGCATTGCGCCCGGCCTGGGAAGCAGGCGTGCGGAGTAAACGCGCGTTGGCGCGCTCAATGGGCAAAGAATACGCGGGGGCGTTTGCAGCCGTAGCTCGACTGAGCGCTGGAGCAGTTGGGTGCTACTACTGCTACTGCTCCGGGCGAAAGTAGCTACGGTGAGCGAAAGCGCGGAGTAGCCGGAGTAGTAGCCCAGGGAAGATCACAGGCGGGTGTAGATCATTGCTCGACTTCATGCGTCACGGTTGCCATTCGGGATTCAGCAACAATCCAGAACTGCTAATGGGAAGCACCGTCAAGCCAGAGCCATCGACATTGACTACGGCCAATTGCCAATGGTAATCCTGCATATCGCGATACTCAAACACGATGCGTCCGCCATCGGCGGACCAACTGGGGTGATAAATGGGCCACGGTTGTTGCAGGCGCGTCAGGCGCGTCGGGGTCTCACCGCGCGGCGTGATCGTCCACAAATCAATCTCATCGGCAATCACCAACCACGCGCTATCCGGCGACCAATCGGCGCCAAAGGCTTTCACGGTGGGCACCGGATAACCGCCGGTGCCATCGAGGTTAATCACCGTCAACGCACCCTGGGTCGTCGCCGCCAATCGCGCGCCATCGGGTGACCAATTCAAGGTCTCCACCTCGGCCAGATTCGCAATCATCGGCACCGTCCCTGACCCATCCAATCGCACCTCATAAATTCCAGGCGCGCCCGCAAACGCCAACCGTGTGCCATCCGGCGACCAGGTTAAATCACCGAACTCATCCAGGGCGGCCGGCACCGCAGCGCCACAGGTCACTTGCGTCAAGTCACTGCCATCGGCGTTCATCACAAAAATCTCCGGGCGGCCATCATGCTCCGAGAAAAACGCCAGCCGCGCGCCATCGGGCGACCAGGCGGGCGTGTAGTTGTGTTCGATGGGGAGTGGAATTTTGAGGGGCGCGTTCTCGGCCCAATTCCACAGCATCAGAGTGATGTAGGGGTAGGTCGGCATCATGCCACTGCCAAACTCCATGCGCGTGGCCGCAATCAAATTGCGGTAGCCTGGCGGCGCGGCGGCAGATAAATTTGGCGCAACCCAGCTGCGCTTCGGCGCGGGCGTAGCGCTGGGGCTGAAGATTTGCTCCCAGGTCGTCTGATCCACCGCGCCCATAACCGGCAAAGTGTGCGCGGCTTGAAAATCACGCACGACGCGGGTGAAATGCAATTCATACAGAATGCCCGTCTCCGGGAGGCCATTCAGGCCCGCACAGTTTTGGAAGTAACCCAACTCGGCCAACCGGTAATAGACCGCGTCCACATCTGGGCCAAAGAGTGGCTCGGTGACAAAGTCTAACACGCGCGCAAAGGCGAGAGGGGTGGCCGTGGCGACAGGCGTACGCTGGCCCGTTGCCGTTGCCTGGAAGATGGCCGCCCAGGTGAGCGGCCCCACAATGCCATCTTCATCCAAACCATTGTCACGCTGAAAGCGGCGCACGGCTTGGTCCGTGAGCGCCCCAAAATCGCCATCGGCCACAATCAATTCTGAATAACCCAGGTGCAACAGTTGTTGCTGAAGGGCCGTCACATCTGCGCCTTGCAGGTGTGGCGTGGTGAGGCGCAGTTCGCGCGCTTGCGTTGGCGCGGGGGTGGCCGCTGGCGCTTGGGGGGTGCGGGTGGCGAGTGGCGTCGGCGTGATGAGACGCGTGGCGGTCGCGGAGGGTTGGGGCGAGGGGGTGCGGGAG
>CAYUFY010000658.1:0-2099 GCA_964443795.1 uncultured Anaerolineales bacterium
CTCCCCCGTAGGGGGAGGGGCCGGGGGTGAGGGCGGCTTGCATCAACCGTGCCGCGAGGTTCACCACATCGCCAAGGAGGGCGTATTCGCGGCGGGTGTCGTTGCCGCGTGCGCCGCAAAACGCGCGGCCCGTGGCCACGCCGATGGCGCACTCCAAATTTAATTTACGCAACTCGGCACGCAAGTCGAGCGCGGCTTGCACCCCGCGCACGGGGTCGTCTTCATGCGCCAGCGGGGGCAGGCCAAACGCCGCCAGCAGGCTGGTGCCTTTATCGTCAGAGATGAATTGATTGACACTGCCCTCGTAGCGATACAGCACTGTTTGCAGGGCGCGCATCACGCTGTGGAGTTGCTCCACCGCCTCGGGCGCGGCTAAATCCAGCCCGCGCAAATTTACAAAGACCACCGTCAGGCGGCGCAGTTCGGCCATCCACCCGGCTTGTCCGGCTTGCAAGCGTATGAGCGCCGCGCCGGGGATGAAACCGCGCAAGGCCGGTTCGGCCTCGAGTGGGAGCATCGGGCGGAAGAGGGCCGTCGGGGATACCTGAGTCCGCGCGGCCCCCAAACGCATGGCCACCAGTTGCCCCTCGGCCAGCACGGCGGCCCCCTCGCACTGGTCTTGGACTAACGCCCACGCTTCAGTGGATAATAGAATCTGCCCCGCCTGCGCGTGATGGTCAATGCCGCCCGTTTGTTCCATGGCCTCCCCGGCCACCAAAAATTCCCAGCGCCCGCGCTCGCCGCCGACGGTGGCGGTGAGGAGCGCCCCCACGCCCACACTGACCTTGAGTGAGAGCGTTAAGTCTTCAAAAGTGGCGACGGTCGGAAAAACTTTTTGCAAAGCCAGCGCGCCCTGCGTGGCGCGTAGAACCGCTACTGCGGATGAACTACCTTCAGCCTTCCAGATGGCAATTAGGGCATCGCCCGCAAATTTAATCACATCACCCCCATGGGCGGTGATGGTCTCAATGAGCAAACTAAATGACTGATGGAGAACGCGGCTCAGTTGTTCCACGCCCGCCGGGCCGCGCGCGGCCAGTTTTTCGGTGAGCGCCGTGAAACCGGAGATGTCGGCGAACAGCACGGCCCCCTGAAACCGCTCGGTGTATGGCGTGGTGAGTGGCTCCGGGTTAACCGCAAACCGCCGCACTAGCAGGGCGGGGAGGTAACTGGCGAGGGTGGCGCTGGAAACGAGCATCGCCGCAAAGTGTAGCCCTTTTACCCGCCTTAGGCAAAAAGGCTTTCGGCTACAATAATGACTTCACGCCCTGAGCCACCGCGCTTGCCCTGAAGCATCGGGCTAAAAAACAAAGGACGCTAAAGCGCCCTGCCATCAGCGCATTCACAGACCGCTTCAGCGGTCTTCGTTGGATTAGCCCGACGGTTGACCGTTGGGCAAGGTCAAACCTTATTGGTAGTAAAGCCTAATATCCCCCATGCCCACCTTCACCCTCTCGGCCCGTTCATCATTCATCTTCGACTCGGTCATCCATTCCCACGGCTGGTATCAACTCGCGCCGTTTGCGTGGGACGCTGATAAACAAGTTTTTCGCACCACCGAGCGCTTGACCACCGGGCGCGTGGTCGCGCTGGAAATCGTTGGGCGCGCCAAAGGGGTGAGTGTGACCACGCCCCGACCCGTAGGCAAACGCGAGACCGCCGAAATTACCGCCAACGTGCGCTGGATGTTCGGCCTCGACGCCAACTTCAGTGAATTCTACGCGCTGGCCGACGCCGAACCGCGCCTCGCGCACTGCCGCGCCCAGGCCAGTGGCCGATTGTTACGCTCGATGAATCTCTGGGATGACGTGGTGAAAAGATTGTAGCCAACTTGCGAAACGTCTAAAGTTTAGAATTGTAGTGGTAGCGTGTTCAAATAGAAAAAATCCCGTCATATAGTCCTAGCATCATGCATCGCCAGATGGACATTTGCGCCCTGTGAAAGTTGCGCGAGTTATCGGCGCAAGGCGGTAACATCCCCCAATTGAGTCGGAAACAAAAAAATCCCCGATGATGAGTCGGGGATTTTGCATAGCATTGGTTATTTAACTCGATAGTTGTATTCTTAGTAAATGAGGGCAAAACGTCATGGACTGGCA
>CAYUFY010000659.1:0-2098 GCA_964443795.1 uncultured Anaerolineales bacterium
CCCACCTGCGCGCTCCCGCCCCCCACCTCCAACACCAACCCCGTGCGCATCCCCAGGGTATTGCTCACCCCCAACGAACTGAAATACGCCTCTTCTTCGCCACTAAGAATTTTCAGTTCCAACCCCGTCCGAGTCGTCACCTGGTGAAGAAATTCAGCGCGGTTCCCGGCATCCCGCGTGGCCGCCGTGGCCACCGCCACCACCTGTTGCACCCCCTGGGCCGCGCACACCGCTTTGAACTTCGCCAAGGTATTCAGGGTGCGCGTGATGGCCGCCGGTTGCAAATTTAAGTGCGCGTCCGCCCCCATGCCCTCGCTCAACCGCACCCGGCGGCTGAATTCGTGCGTAATCTTAAACGCGCGGCGGGGGAGATAACGCACGATCATCAATCGCACCGAATTCGAGCCGAGGTCAATTAAACCAAGTGAGTGTGTGAGCGGGGACATGCGGGTGAGTTTAGCACAATCCGGCTTGACAATCCGCTGGGGGTCGGGTATCCTGCCGATCACGTATTGAAAAGGATTTTCAATTAGGTTTTGAGCGCGCATGACTGCTACCGAAGCCACCCTGAGCCAGACGCTGGCCGCCAAAGATTATAAGCTCACCCGCCCCCGCCGCGCGGTGTTGCGAGTCTTGGTCGAGGCCGGGCAGAGTCTCAGCCCCGCCGCCATCCATGTCCGCGCGCGCAAGTATTACCGGCAGACTGGCCTGGTTACCGTTTACCGCACGCTGGAAGTGTTGGTCGAGTGCGGGGTCATCCGCCGGGTCCACGAGGCCGATGGGCGGCCCGGTTACGCACTGGCCGGAGAAGGCCACCGCCATCCCGTGGTCTGCGCCCAATGTCATGCCGTCACCGAGTTTGCCGACTGCAACCTGGCCGAATTGCTCAAGACCGCGCAAAAACAAACCGGCTACAAAATTCAAGCCCACTGGCTGGAACTCTCTGGCCTGTGCCCGGCTTGCCGAAGGTAACGCTGGCCGGGTAGCGCTTACGGCGCGCCTTTTCTTCTTCACTGTTCACTCATCCCTCTATGCCCCGTTACGATTACCAGTGCGCCAAATGCAAGAACACCTTCGAGGTGCAATTAAGTTTCGCGGAGGCCGATACCGCCCGGCCCAAGTGCCCCAAGTGCGGGAGCCAGCGGGTGCGGCGCAAAATCAACACCGGGCAAATCGCCCGCAAAAAATCAAATTACCGGCTCACCGCCGACCAGGTGCAAGCGGCCGCTAATCTGGCGGGCCTCAACGCCCCGGCGGGCGACGACGACCATGCCGGGCATAACCATTAACCTTCAGCCCCCAACCTCATGACCGCCTTTCTCTATTCTTTGGTTACCTCGGTCGCCACCATTACGGGCGGCTTGCTCCCGTTCCATCCCCGCTTACGCCGGATCGAATTGCGTTATTTCATCGCCTTCGCGTCCGGGCTGATGATCGCCATTGCCTTCTTCGAAATGTTACCCGAGGTAGATTGGGTGCAACCCGGTAGCCCGCTCGCGCTGGCCGCCGGGTTCTTCAGTGTTTATCTGCTCGAAAAAATGGTGCTCATCCACGCTTGCGGCGAGGCCGAGTGCGAAGAACACACCCAGTCGTTGGGCTGGCCGGCCATGATTGGCGTGGCGATTGAAAGTCTCATTGATGGGGTGGCGATTGCCGCCTCCTACAGCGTGGCCCCGACCCTCGGCCTGACGGTGGCCCTGGCGGTGTTCGCCCACGAAGTCCCGCGCGGATTTGCCACCACGGTGATCATGCGCAATGGCGGCTACGGCTCCCGGGGCATTGCCGCCTCGCTGGCCGTGGACGCGGGCTTCACGCCCATCGGGACTCTGCTGGCGGTCTGGCTGGTTTCGCCGCAACTACTCTCGACCCTCATCGCCTTTGCCGCCGGCACGTTTCTCTATGTGGGCGCCAGTGATCTGCTCCCCGAAGCGCACAAACGTTTTAATTCACGGGTGGTATTGATGGTCCTGCTGGGCGCGGCGATTGTGCCGCTGGCCGAAGCTATTTTTAAAATATAGTTAGCGCCGCGTCAATCTTTATCATTCGTAACTTCTCAATAAATCGCGGTTGAACATTTGTACCACACCTTCAACTGCCA
>CAYUFY010000660.1:0-2096 GCA_964443795.1 uncultured Anaerolineales bacterium
GCTCAGCGGCGAAACCATTCGCTCTTCAGTTGGTAAAGTTAGCCGAAACTAAAGTACAAAGCGGCTTGGCGGCTGTTCAAAACGGGGCAGTTGCCGCTTCCCGCCACCCAACTCAAAACCGGCACGATTTTGGTGCATGAACCAATGCCTGCTGACTTACCCGCCCGCGCGGTGCTGTATGCCCGCGTTTCGTCGCATGACCAAAAGGCCGATGCCGAGCGGCAGATGGAACGCCTCCGCACTTTCGCCGCCGCGCAGGGCCTACCGGTGGCTAAAGAAGTTATCGAGATTGGCTCTGGCCTGAACGGACATCGCAAGCAAATTCTTAAACTGTTGGCCGACCCAACGTTGACGGTCATCGTGGTGGAGCATCGTGACCGACTAGCACGGTTTGGTGTGGAACTCGTGACTGCCGCGCTGGAGGCGCAGGGGCGGCGGGTGCTGGTGATGAATGAGACCGAATCGAAATCCGACCTGGTGCAGGACATGACCAACGTGCTGACTTCGCTGTGCGCCCGCTTGTACGGGCAACGCGGCGCGGCCAACCGCGCCCAACGCGCCCTGAAAGCCATGGAGCAGAGCAAGTGAAAATCCAACGCGGCTTCAAGACCGAACTGGACTTGAACAACGTCCAGAAGACCCAGTGCGCTCGGCACGCGGGCGCGCTATGCCTACAACTGGGGCTTGGCCCGCAAGCAAGCCGCGTATCAGGCCGGGCAGAAAACGCCCACGGCGATTGACCTGCATAAAGAACTGAACCGCTTGAAAAAGGGCGAATTGCAGTGGATGTACGAAGTCTCGAAATGCGCCCCGCAAGAAGCCCTGTGGAATCTGGATAACGCCTTTGACCATTTCTTTCGGCGCGTGCGCGAAAAGAAGGCTGGGCTTTTCAAAGGCAAAGTGGGCTACCCGCATTTCAAGTCGAAAAAGCGTGGCTTGGGCAGTTTCCGACTGACGGGGAGCATTCGCATTTTTGAGCGTCACATTCAACTCCCGCGCTTGGGGAAACTCTGCTTGAAAGAACGCGGGTATTTGCCGATGAACGGCGTGAAGATTTTGAGCGCGGCGGTGAGCGAACACGCGGGGTGCTGGTACGTCTCGGTGCAAGTGGAGCTGGAACAGCCTGACCCCACCCCGTCCACGCAACCGGTGGCGGGAGTGGATTTGGGGCTGACGACGCTGGCGACCGTGAGCGATGGCGCGACGATTCCCAATCCCAAAGCCCTGCATCGCAACCTGAAGAAAGTCAAACGCCTGCACCGCGCGGTCAGTCGGCGCGTGACCGGGAGCGCCAATCGGCGCAAAGCCGGGAAGCGGTTGGCGCGGGCTTATCAGCGCGTGGCGCATCTGCGACAGAACGCGCACCATCAGGCCACCACCTGGCTGACGAAAACCAAGTCGGCCCTGGGCGTGGAAAACCTGAACGTGAGCGGTCTGCTGAAGAACCATCGTTTGGCGCGGGCGATTGCTGACGCGGGCAGGGGTGAGTTTCGCCGTCAGTTGGTCTACAAGGGCGCGTGGCACGGCTGTCAGGTGGTCATGGCCGACCGTTTCTTCCCGTCGTCCAAAACTTGTTCGCAGTGTCAACATATTAAAGAAGACCTGACGTTGAGCGAGCGCGTGTTTCAGTGCGAAGCGTGTGGGTTCACCGCTGACCGCGACTGGAATGCCGCGCTCAATTTGGAATGGTTGGCCGCGAGTTCCGCGGACACCTAAAACGCCTGTGGAGAGAACGTCAGACCGGGTTTCCGGCAGTTCTCGCTGAAGCAGGAACCGAACATCTTTAGGCTTGTCCTAAATGTCTAAGTTTCGGAGAACGGTTTGGTACATGACGATGTAGGACTGGATCCACTTGGGGGCAATGGCGGTGGATGAGACGAGGTTGTACCAGATAATCCAGCCTTTGAGGCGGCCGGTGGCGGCGAGGTAGGCCTTGCCTTCTTCGGCGCCGCGCGCGGCGAGGATTTCTTCGTTGAGGTGCGGGGTGGAATCGCCGGGGCGCAGGGCGTATTTGTCGGGGAAGTCGGTTTTTTGGAGGATGTAGTCTTCGGCGTCGCCGAGGATGATGCGTTCGTCGGGGGTGGGGCTGGGTTCAG
>CAYUFY010000661.1:0-2089 GCA_964443795.1 uncultured Anaerolineales bacterium
TGGATTGGCTCATCGGGGTCTGCGCGCCGCTCAAGCTCAAGGCCATCAATCAGAGTGCGGTGTCCTCGGATAAGCAACCGCTCGGTCTGGCCAGTGTCTATGTGGATTTGAATGTGGACTTGGCCTTGCCGGCCAAATTGACGCTGGCGCAATATCTGGCGCGGAAAGACCGGGATGCTGGCCTGCGCGAGCCGGAGGAAACCCGCCTGGCCACCGCGTTGGAAGCGTTGGCCGAGCATCCCCGCCTGGTCCTGCTGGGCGCGCCGGGCTCCGGCAAATCCACCTTGAGTTTGTATCTCGCACTCAGTCTGGCGCAGGCGGCCTTGGGCGAAAAAACCGCTCTGGCGCGGCTGGGTCAGGCCTGGGGCTATGGCACCCTCCTGCCGGTGCGCGTGGAACTCCGCAAGTTTGCGGCCAGCCTGCCCGACACGCTCAAGCAAGCCACCGCCAAACACCTATGGGATTTTATCGCTACCGAGATCGCTGAAGCTGGCTTGCACACCGACACCGGCGCGGTGGTGCAAAAGACCGCACAAGAGAAAGGCGCGCTGTTTCTGCTGGATGGGTTGGATGAAGCCGGGGATGAACAGCGCCGCGCCCGCGTGCTGGAAGCGGTGACCGCGTTTACCACCCCAGCCAGCGCCGGCGCACACAGCCGCTTTTTGCTCACGGCCCGCCCGTATGCGTGGGAAAAATCGGAGAAGTCCACCGTAGCCACGTTGGCCGATAACGCCGTGGTATATCGCTTGGCTGACTTTGATAATGCCCAAATCCAGACCTTCATCCAGCGTTGGTACGAAGCCGTCTCGGCGCTGGGGTGGATGACCATGAGTGAAGCGCGCGAGAAAACGGCGGCCTTGACCGACGCCGTGCGCCGCGCCGATCTGATCCCGCTGGCGCATAACCCGTTGTTGCTGACGCTGATGGCCACCCTGCACAGCAACCGCACCCGTCTGCCGGAGGACCGTGCCGATCTGTACCATGAAGTAGTGGAATTGCTGTTGCAACGCTGGAACGAATCCAGTGGGGCCGACCGGGGGTTGCTGGACGCGCTGGACATCCCCACCCTCAAACTAGCCAACCTGCGCGGGGTGATTGAACAACTGGCTTTTGAAGCGCATAGCGCCCATGTGGGCCGCGAAGGCACGGCGGATGTTTCCGAAGCGGAATTGCAGGCGGCCTTTTGCCCTCTGCTCAACGATGACCTGAACAAAGCGCGGCAGGTGGTGGATTACATCGAGAAGCGCGCCGGGCTGTTGTTGGGGCAAGGCGCGCGGGGCCGGGTGCGGCAATACACTTTTCCACACCGCACCTTTCAGGAGTATTTGGCCGCCTGCCATCTGGCGGCGCGGACTGATTTTGTGAAGAAGGCCACCGAACTGGCCTATGCCGACCCCGCCCACTGGCGAGAAGTGTTGCGGTTGGCCGCGCGGCGGGCCAGCTCGGGCTGGGGCGTGTTGGCCGCCGATGAATTGGTGCACGGGCAGAATGTGCAGGAATGGCAGGCTGAGACCCCGGTGACCGAGCGGGATTGGCAGGCGGCGGTGTTGGCCGGCGAACAGTTGCTGGAGATTGGTCTGGCCGTGCTGGAAAGTGACCCGGGCTACCGCGCCAAGCGCAAACGCGTGGCTGGCTGGCTGGCCGCGCTGGTGCAGCAGGGCGCGTTACCCGTGCCCGACCGCGCCCACGCAGGGAGAGTGTTGGCCCAATTAGGCGACCCGCGCCCCGGCGTGGGGCTGGTGAGCCCAGAGCGCCGCCCGTTGGTGGACAACGAGCTTCGCTTATGGGGCGATCAGCCCGAGCATATTGGTTTGCCCGATATTGTATGGGTGAAGGTGTCCGGCGGGAAGATTGCGGTTGATAAAAAGGAGTTTGTAGTTCAGCCGTTTTACATCGCCAAGTACCCGGTAACCTATACCCAGTTCCAAGCCTTCATTGATGCCCCCGATGGTTTTAGTGATCCGCGTTGGTGGGATGGCTTATCGGCTGAGGCCGACCACAAGCGCGCGCCGGGCAACCCAGCATTCCCATTCAGCAATCATCCGCGTGAGCGCGTGTCGTGGTATGACTCGCTGGCGTTTTGCCGCTG
>CAYUFY010000662.1:0-2085 GCA_964443795.1 uncultured Anaerolineales bacterium
CCCTCGAATCTTTTTTCTTAATTCAGGTTGCGCACGGTCATGCCCGCATGCTTTTGGCGGGCATCCAAACTGGCAGTGGCTAAGGCGGCTGGTTGCCCGCTACGAGCACGCGGGCATGACAATTTCAGAAGGTGAGTTCTTAAATACACTATGGGCTTCTTAATGGATGGCCTCGGCGCTGAGGCTTATGACCGGACTTATTCTGATTGTGAACTGTTGGGGCGGATCCTGAGCTACTTTCGACCGGAAGCCCGGCGGATGTTGCTGGTGGCCGGGGTCGTGGTGTTGGCCTCATTGGTGGACACCAGTCTGCCGATCTTCATCTCGCGCAGTCTGGATTTTTTGCGCGGCGGGCCGATGCAATTCGCGCAATTGGCCTTGGTGGCGGGCGGGGTGTTGCTCATTGGCGGGTTGTCGTGGACGCTCAACTATGTGCGGCGCTCCAATTCGGCCCACGCGGTGGGGAATGTGGTCTTGCAATTGCGGCAGGATGCGTTTGATGCGGTGCTGAAGCGGGACCTGTCGTTCTATGACCAGTTTGCCTCGGGCCGGATTGTCAGCCGGGTCACCTCGGACACACAGGCTTTCTCGCAGGTGGTGGTGCTGACCATGGATTTATTGAGTCAGTTATTGTTGGTGGGCTTGCTGGTCGGTTATCTGTTCACCGTGAACACCCAGCTCACCTGGCTGACGTTGGCGCTCACGCCGTTTATTGTGGTCGCCGCGCTCGCCTTCCGCCGGGTGGCGCACGACAGCATCACCCAATCGCGCCGCATCGGGGCCGAGGTCAACGCGCACATTCAAGAAACCATTAGCGGCATTAGTGTGGCCAAGACCTTTCGGCAGGAACAAGCCATCTACGATGATTTTCTCGGAGTGAACGAGAAATCGTTTCGCATCCGGTTATATATGGGCTATGTGTTTGGAGCCATTTTCCCGGTACTTAACATCTTGGCCGCGATCGGGACGGCCATGTTGGTGTATTTTGGCGGGCAATTGGTGTGGCAGGGGCGGCTGACGGCGGGCGAGTGGTATCTTTTTTTACAGGCGATTCCGGTTTTCTGGTTTCCGATTACCAGCATTGCTTCGTTTTGGAGTCAGTTCCAGCAGGGGTTGGCCGCGGCGGAGCGGGTGTTCTCGTTGCTCGATGCCGAGCCTAAGGTGGTCCAAACCGGTGACTATCAATTGAACCAGCCGCGCGGCGAAATTAAATTTGAAAACGTGAATTTTCAGTACACCGAGAACGAGCCGGTGCTGGAAAACTTTTCGCTCGCGATTAACGCCGGGGAAACACTGGCCCTCGTGGGCCACACCGGGTCGGGCAAATCGTCCATCGGCAAGCTGATTGCGCGGTTCTATGAATTTCAGGGCGGGCGCATCGCGATTGATGGGCATGACCTCCGCGCTCTCGACCTTGCGGCCTACCGCGCCCGCTTGGGCATCGTGACCCAAAGCCCTTTCTTGTTCGACGGGACGGTGCTGGACAACATCCGCTACGGCAAACCCGAAGCGCCCGATGCCGAGGTGGAACGCGTGGCCGCGCAAGTGGGGGAGGGCGATTGGATTAAGAGTCTGCCACAGGGGTTGGCGACGCAAGTGGGCGAGCGCGGCGGGAGTCTCTCGATGGGCCAACGGCAATTGGTGGCGCTGGCGCGGGTGTTGCTACAAAATCCAGCTATCTTTATTTTGGATGAGGCGACGGCGAGTGTGGACCCGTTGACTGAGACGCTGATTCAGGAAGGGCTCGACTTGGTGTTGGAGGGCCGCACGTCCATCGTCATCGCGCACCGCTTATCTACCATCAAGCAGGCTGACCGCATTATTGTGTTGCGGAAAGGGAAGATTATCGAGGAAGGCACGCACGCCAGTTTATTAACGCAGGGCGGGCATTACGCCGAACTTTACAACACTTACTTTCGGCATCAATCGCTGGAATTTATTGACGCGCAAGGCAAGGTGGAGATGGGCGAAGCCCTGGCATGATTCAAATGGCGATCTGTCGAGACGCCTCGACCATCGGCCAATAACATTTGGGTGCATCTCTCAAACTGAGAGCACGGATGTTCTTTCGCCATCAGTAATTTG
>CAYUFY010000663.1:0-2085 GCA_964443795.1 uncultured Anaerolineales bacterium
CTTAACAAGTCGTCGAAGCCGGAAGCCACCCGCTTCTAGCGGGTGGTAGTTCACTAGTAAAAGTAAATGGGATAGGGTAATGTGCGCTTGGTTTGACTCTGGTATATAAACCCAAAATATTGGCCCGGGTGCAGTTTGCCTGTGCTATACTCGCCGCGAATATGTTTGGTGATTGGGTATGGTTCACTGCCGCACTAACAGGCAAACTGCTCCATCCGAGATTCCCTCCTAAAATTATTTCGCTATGTTAGTCATCTTCCAAACGGTGGTCTCGTTGGCGGGGGTGGTGCTCATGGGCCAATTGACGTTGCGCGCCCATGCTTATCGCTCATGGCGGGCGCTGGCTTTTTGGGGGCTGGCCGTTAGCGCCTTTATAGGCGCTACGACTTTTCATGTGTTTATCCCGGGCAATCTCACAGCCGCACAAATATTGGATACGCTGTTTACGATTGGCATTGTGGGGGTGCTGTGGGAAAACGTGATTGCCGACCAGCAACGCCACAAAGATTCGCAAAAGCTGATGGAGCAGTGGCGGTTGGCTTCGAATCTGGCCCTGAGACGAAACCGCGAACTTGAAATTTTGTCTGAGATTACGCGGGAACTCACTTCCAGTCTAAACTTGCGGGAAGTGTTGCAGGCGGTGGTGGACCGGGCCTTGCGGATTGGCGATGCGGATGCGGTGACGGTATACGTGATTAATCGCGATACAGGTGAGCTGACTGACTATCATGTGACCGCTTCACATCATGAGCGGTTACTGAAATTGCCGTTGCCGCGCGAGAAGGGCTTGACAGCGACCGTTATAAAAACTGGGCAGGCGGCGTATATTGATGATGTCCGCCGACATGCGTTATATCTTGACAAACCATACCCCGACTTGCTGGCCATCGCCAGTTTACCCATGCGGTTTGAGGATAGCACGGTGGGGGTGATGAATGTGGGCTACACCCGTGCGCATCAATTTGACGATGCGGAAATGCGATTGCTTAATTCGTTGGCCGATGCCGCCGCGCTGGCAGTGCACAATGCCGCTTTGCATGAGCGCATTACCAAATTGGCGGTCACCGATGAATTGACCGGACTCGCCAATCGCCGCCGTTTTATGGAGGCCGTGCGCCATGAAATGCAACGCGCCCGGCGATATGACCGCCCCCTAACCCTGGTGATGGTGGACCTGGATCGCTTGAAACAGATTAATGACCAGAATGGTCACGCCGCTGGGGATGCCATGTTGCGCGGGGTGGCCCAATGTTTGCGGGCCAGTGTGCGCGACACTGATTTGCCCGCGCGATTAGGTGGCGATGAATTTGCGGTGTTGCTCCCCGAAACTTCTGGTGAGCCTGCTGTGATGATAGCCGAACGCATTCGGGTATCCGTGCAAAACTTTAGCACGGTTGTCAATGACGTGACCATCCAGAGCACGGTCAGCATTGGGTTGGTTAGCCGCGAAGCCGGTGAATTACAAGATTTGCCCACATTGATTCACCTGGCGGATGATGCGCTCTATAAATCCAAGACCAGCGGGCGAAACTCGGTCACGGCCATTGATAATCCCCTAACACCCAAAAAGGATTGACGGGAAAAGTTAGACCTGTTAGACTCGTTTCGGCCCGCTCAAGGCGCGCAACTCCTTGACGGGTTTTTTTCTGGTATAATCCCGGCGCTTGACTTGCCGATGTGGCGCAATGGTAGCGCACCCGACTTGTAATCGGGTGGTTACGGGTTCAAGTCCCGTCGTCGGCTTGCGTTGTCTGTGGGCGATTGAAGATCAAAAGCATTGGTCTTCAATCTCCGGCCCGCAACGCTGGACAAATAGAAAACGGGCGGTTACCCTAGTGGCCAACGGGGACTGACTGTAAATCAGTTGTCTCAGACTTCGGAGGTTCGAATCCTTCACCGCCCACTTTCGCCCTTGTAGCTCAGTTGGCAGAGCATTCCCTTGGTAAGGGAAAGGTCATGAGTTCAAATCTCATCAAGGGCTCTCGTCTTCTTTATCAATATCAACCACATGCAAGGAGAAGATTGCAGGTATGTCTAAGGAAAAATTTGATCGTTCGAAGCCCCACGCGAACGTGGGCACGATTG
>CAYUFY010000664.1:0-2083 GCA_964443795.1 uncultured Anaerolineales bacterium
TATGGCTCCTTGCCAATTGCTGGATGATCCCATGCAGTTTGAGAGATGCACCCATCTGACATTGTCAAAGTATAGACGGTGGTGTTGGTGAGCGTCTGTTGCGTCGCGCGGTTGCCGACTGCATCGTAGGTGTAGGTGAAGACTGTACTGGTGTTGTAGGTGGCAGTGGTTAAGCGATACAGGCTGTCGTAGGTATAGGTGATGGTTTGCGAACTGAGCAAGGGCGGGAGCGACCCTGACTGAGTTTCAACAATCCAGACACATGACAAACAGGATAGGGTGGGTATAATCCTTGTCAGGCCTTTTTACCGTCCGCAATATCAGCCCACTGAATACCATGTTAACCTTCACGTTTGCCGGAGACGAGTCCGGTGATGTCAGTTTCAAGTTTGAGAAAGGCGCATCGCGCTATTTTGTGGTAACCGCCATCGGCACTTCCCAACCGCAAGCCTTACGTCAGGTGTTGGAGGCGGTGAAGGAACGCCACCGTTTGTCCCCCCATTACGAGTTTAGTTTTAACGACCTTGGCTCGCACCATTTGCGGCAGACAGTTTTTGCCGCCCTCGCCCAGGCCGATTTTGAAGCCTGGGCTGTCATCGCCGATAAGACGGCTTTGCCTGACACCTTCCGCTTGATGAAACGCTTGGATTTCTATTTGTACTTTGTCACCGAATTACTGCAATCCATTCCCAGCGAGCGACGTGCGGGGGCCACACTGATTTTGGATGAATATGGCGCGGAAGGCAGTTTGCCACTCGAACTGCGCCGCTACCTGAAGGCGCGCAATATCCCGCGTCAGTTTCAACGGGTGCTGGTCAAACGCTCGCAAAGCGAGCCGCTGATTCAAGTGGCCGACTTGGTGGGTGGGGCGGTTTTGCGCCGCGATGCTCGCGGTGAGGCAGAGGCCTATGAAGCAGTAGAACGCAAGTTTAAAGGTCTCATCGAATATCCCCGTTAACCACAACCCGCCCCGCTAGCCCGACCGCCTTCAAGTCCAGACGGGGGCAGGCCGCCACAGTTGGCGACTTTTCGCGGGGCGGGAGAAGCCAGACGGCTTTTACACCACTAGTATAAAACTTTTGGATTAGCCAAGTCAAGGTAACGTTTGGTTTCCAAACAGCCAATGCAACCGCTGGGCGTATCATCCTTTCACCCTTTCACCTTATCACCCTGTCCTCTATAATTCCCTCACCCTCACGACAGGAGACCCCTTCATGCCCGACCTCACCACCGCCTACAAACACTGGGAAACCTCAACTCTCAAGCAAACCCTCGCCCGCGCGCCGGAGACGCAAGCACAGTTCATTACCACGTCGTCCGACGAAATCAATCGGCTGTATACGCCGCTGGATTTGCCCGACTTTGATTACCTCAAAGACCTTGGCTTCCCCGGCGAATACCCGTACACGCGCGGGGTGCACGCCACCGGGCATCGGGGCAAACTATGGACCATGCGCTTGTTCGCGGGCTTCGGCTCGGCGGAGGAATCCAACGCGCGCTACAAGTATCTGCTCGAACAGGGCGGCGGCGGCCTGTCGATTGCGTTTGATTTGGCGACCCTCATGGGCTACGACACCGACGCGCCCGAAGCGCTCGGCGAATTTGGTAAGTGCGGCGTGGCGGTGAGTTCCCTGCAAGATATGGAGATTTTGCTCGACGGGATTCCGCTCGACAAGGTCTCGACTTCGATGACGATTAACTCACCCGCCGCGATTATCTGGGCCATGTACATTGCCGTGGCCGAGAAGCAGGGCGTGCGCCCCGACCAGTTGCGCGGCACCACGCAGAACGACATCCTCAAAGAATACATCGCCCAAAAGGAATACATTTTCCCGCCCAAGCCCTCCATGCGCCTCGTGGTGGACACGATGGAGTATGGTGCGCAGAGCGTGCCGCAATGGAACACGATTTCCATTTCGGGTTATCACATCCGCGAGGCGGGGAGCACCGCCGCGCAAGAATTGGCCTTCACTCTCGCCGATGGGCTGGAGTATGTGCGCTGGGGCGTGGCGCGCGGTCTGAACGTGGATGACTTCGCCCCGCGCTTGTCGTACTTCTTCAACGCGCACAACGATTTCTTTGA
>CAYUFY010000665.1:0-2053 GCA_964443795.1 uncultured Anaerolineales bacterium
GGTCCCGGTGGCCGCCGTCATCATTGGGGCCATCTTTTTGGGCGAGCGCATCGGCTTGTTACAAATCATTGGGGCGGCGTGTGTGTTAGGCGGGATTGTGTTGACGCGGCTGAAAGATTAACCTCTACAATCGCCTGATTTTCCTACCCCTCCGGGTGCATTCGCAGTTTTTGGGCGAATATGGGTTCGTTTCTAATACTACAACGAGACTTCGTATTACTCCGAGACTTCACTTATTACTACGAGACTTTAAGGTTTACACTCACAGGCGAGCCATTCAGCTAAAAGGAGATCGCCATGAGCAAGAGAACCAAACCTTCAAACCGTCGTACGTCGCGCAAGCCGCCCGCTAGTGGGCGTAAGCCTGGGTTGAGGTTGACCACTCGTGAGGTGGCGGCCAGTGGTGATGAATTGAGTGCTTATCACCGTCGCTTTCAGTCGTTGTTTCCACGTCGGGAACAGCGTGGCTGGTCGTTGCTGTACCTGTGTGGGCAGTTGTCGAATCTGGAACGCAAGACGATTGAGCCGATGGTATTGGGTCTGATGGGGCCAGCGCCCAATGCCATTCGCGCGGTGCAGCAATACATCGGACACGGGCACTGGGCCAGCCAACCCCTGCTGGAACAAGCCCAGCACTTGGTCACAGACTGGCTGGGTGAACCGGAAGGGGTGGTGATTGTAGATGGTAGCGGTTTTCCCAAACAAGGCTCGCACTCGGTCGGGGTGGCTCACCAATACTGCGGACATCTGGGCAAGGTGGCCAATTGCCAAGAAGGAGTCTTTTGGGTCTATGCCAGTCGCCGCGGTTACGCTTTCTTGGATGAACGTTTGTATCTGCCGCAAGACTGGTTCAGCCCAGCGTATCGAGAACGGTGGCAGGCTTGCGCGATTCCTGACAGGCTGTCTTTCCGAACCGAACCGGAGTTGGGTCTGGAGATGATTGCTGAATTGCACCAGCGCGCCGTCGTTCCTTTCCGGTGGGTGACCTGCGATGAAGCCTACGGCAAAAGCCCTGCTTTTCTCGAGGGAATCGAAGCCCTCGAGAAATGGTATGTGGCGGAAGTGCCGAGCGATACGCGGGTCTGGTTGCGGACGCCGACGGTTGAACCGCCGGGGCGCGGCGTGTTGGGTCGCCCGCGCTTGCATCCGCGAGTTAAGCACACCGCCCCGCGCCCCCAAGAGTTGCGCGAGTTGATTCAGAATCTATCTCCGACTCTTTGGCAACGCCGAGTTATTAAAGAAGGGAGTCAGGGGCCCCTGACCGCCGAATTTGTTTTCGTGCGCGTGACTCCGGTGCGAGATGAATTGCCTGGGCCGCGCAGTTGGGCCGTCTTCCGTCGTAGCCTGGGCCCGAAAAGGGAGGTGAAGTTCTACTTGAGCAATGCTCCGGCGAATTGTCCAGCGCAAGCGTTGGTGCGTGTCAGCGGAATGCGTTGGCCGGTCGAGACGGCGATTGAAGAAGGGCGAGGCGAAGTCGGCCTGGATCATTACGAGACTCGCACCTGGCCGGGTTGGCATCACCACATGACCCATTCGATCTTGGCGCATTTGTTTTTGATTCGCCTGCGGCTGTTGTTTCAAAAAAAATTCTGCCTTAACTACGGCGCAAGCGCATCAATTGATCGCGCGCGCCATCGAAGACGAAGCGGGGGGGGTGCCAGACATTCTCGCCATCATCGGCTATCACCAACATCGCAACCATGCCGCCTATCAGTCTCATCGCAAGCGGACACGTTCGCGATTGGACAAACGGCCTTCAACTCGGCGCAAAGGCAAAGTCTCGTAGTAATACATGAAGTCTCGTAGTAATGTGAAGTCTCGTTGTAGTACTAAGACCGCCTATTTTTAGGCGATCTCACGCGTGCGTTTCGCGGCGAAAAGCAAAGACCCTGTAATGAAAGACCTATTTTTAGGCTACCCTCCAAAAAATAGCCACCATTGGCGAATGCACCCACCCCTCCCCAAACCTTTCGCCGCCTGTTATAATCCCATCAATCTCTGACTTGACCCGCGCACAGGTAACGCCAATTTACCCGGCGCTGGGCGACCCGCC
>CAYUFY010000666.1:0-2052 GCA_964443795.1 uncultured Anaerolineales bacterium
CCCGCCACTTGCGCTTCGCGCGCGTGAGTGAGTTCGGCTTGGAGGTCCACGGACAGGTGTGTAAGTGGGTGGGTGTGGAAGTTCTTACTTTTACACTTACTCACCTACCCACTTACGCTCTTATACACGTCTTCGCAAAAACCACTTCGTCACTTCTTCCGCCGCCGCCGGGATGAGCGCCAAGCCAAAGACCAGGGCCCATTCGGTGAGGGTGAGGAAATGCGTGTTGAAGATGGGCTGGAAGAAGGGGACATTGACCACGAGGAGCAGGAGGCCCAGCGAAAGCCCCACCGCATATTGCATATATTTATTCGAGAAGAGGCCGATGCTGAAGAGCGAGGCGCGCTCGGAGCGCACGGTGTAGGCGCGGAAGAGTTCGCACAGCGAGAGCGTGACAAAGGCCATGGTCTCAGCGGTTTGCACGTCCACCCCGCGCCAGTCGTGTTGCAGGAGGTAGAGGAGCGGGTTCAGGCCCGCCGGGACAACCGCGCCCGCTTCGAGATGCCAGAGCAGGCCGAGGACAAAGGCGGTCAGCACCGCGCCGGTTTGGGTAATCGTCTGTACGATGATGCCGAGGCGCATCGAGGCGTTGATGATGGGTTCGTCTTTGGGGCGCGGGGGTTGTTGCATCACGTCCGGGTCGCCCTTTTCCATGGCCAGGGCCAGCGCGGGCGCGCCATCAGTGATGAGGTTAAGCCACAGCAGTTGAATGGCGGTGAGGGGCGTAGGCACGCCCGCTAATGTGGCGAGGAAGATAATCATGATTTCGGCCACGTTGGAGGAGAGCAGGAAGAACACAAACTTGCGGATGTTGCTGTAGATGATGCGCCCCTGCTCCACCGCCGAGACGATGCTGGCGTAGTTGTCGTCGGTGAGCACCATGTCGGCGGCTTCCTTGGCCACGTCGGTGCCGGTGATGCCCATGGCCACGCCAATGTCGGAGCGTTTGAGCGCGGGCGCGTCGTTCACGCCATCGCCGGTCATGGCGGCTACCGCGCCGGTCTGCCGCAGGGCCTCCACGATTTTAACTTTGTGTTGTGGTGAGACGCGGGCGAAGACATCGGTTTCGAGGACGGCTTGCCGCACCTGCTCGTCAGTCATTTTGTCGAGGGCCGCGCCGGGGAGGACTTTCCCGCCGGGGCGCAGTAACCCGATGGCACTGGCGATGGCCTGCGCGGTGTCGGGGTAATCGCCGGTAATCATCACCGTGCGGATGCCGGCTTCGCGGGCTAAGGCAATCGCCGGTTTCACCTCGGGCCGCGCGGGATCAATCATCCCGATGAGGCCGATGAAGGTCAGGTCGCGCTCGGTGTGCTCAGCGGTCATGGGGTCGGGCGGCGCATCGAATACGCGGTAGGCCACGGCGAGGACGCGCAAGGCTTGGCTGGCAAAGGTGGAGTTGGCTTCGTTAATTTTCTCGCGTTGGGCGGGGGTCAGTGGCGCCGATTCATCGGTGAGGCGTTGCAGGCGGGTGCAGGAAGCCAGCACCACATCGGGCGCGCCTTTGACGCAGAGGACGTAGCGGGGTGCGGCACTCGGCTCGTTAAACGGGCTGGCCTGCGGGGCGGCATCTTTCACCTCGTGCAGGGTGCTCATCGTTTTGCGGGCCGAGTCAAAGGGATTCTCTAACAGGCGCGGGAAGGCGCGCTCCATCCCATCACGCCAAATGCCCGCTTTGGCGGCGGCCACGATGAGCGCGCCCTCGGTGGGGTCGCCAATCATGCGGTAGGTGGTCGCGCCCGCGTCGGCCCCCGAGGCTTCGAGCAGGGCATCGTTGGCGAGCAGGCCCGCCCACAGCACGGTGGTCACGGCCGGGTGTTGCGAGAAGTCGAGGTTGTCGCCCTCATGTAAAAATTTGCCTTCGGGCTTGTAACCATCGCCGGTGATTTCAACCGTCTCGTTATCACACCACAGGCGCACGGCGGTCATTTCGTTTTGGGTGAGGGTGCCGGTCTTGTCGGAGCAGATGACCGAGGCCGAGCCGAGCGTCTCGACGGAAGCGAGGCGGCGGATGAGCGCGTGCCGTTTGACCATCTCGCGCATCCCGAGGGC
>CAYUFY010000667.1:0-2035 GCA_964443795.1 uncultured Anaerolineales bacterium
AGTTGCGGTCGGTGGGCGACGTGGGCACGGGCTACAACGAAGACGAGCAGATGGAAATTTTGCGGCGCGTGAAGGCTGGGGAGAAGATGGTGGTGACGGTGCAGACGCAGGGCCGCACCGAGACCGGGCAACTGTGGGCCGCGCGGTTCAAGGACATCCGCGCTGACAAGGCCCCCGAGGAATGCGTAGAGTGACCGGCTGGCCGGTGGTGTGCGTCCCTATTCGACTGACCCTCGCTGAACTACGGCGCGGGGTGGATGACTTTCAAGCCGAGGAACTTCTCAAACGGCTCGAAGTCGGAATCGTTGTGTAACAGGGCGTAGCCGGTCTGGAGGCAAAATGTGGCGATGAGGCAATCTATCGTCTTGCGGACGGTGCGGCCTTTGGCGCGTAAGGCGCGGTAATTCACGGCCGCCTCAATGGCGAACTGCGCCCCGCCCGTGGGGAACACCGTGAACTGGAGCAGTTGGCGGCGAAGGGCGGCGGCCTGATGCTCATCCGGCGCGCCTTGCAGGACTTCGCACAGGATGAGGTCGGTCAGCCCCAACGGTTGTTGGTCCAACTCGGCATCCAGCCAGGTGACTTCCGGCGTTTGCGCGCCGCGCAAATAGTCAATCCACACCGTGCTATCTACGATGACCATACTTTAACCGCCGACGCGAGACAGGCGGCTCGCGTGCAAATCGCCGGCCCACTTCACTTTCCCCCGCAGTTGGCGTATGCCCGTTTGCCCTTTGAGCTGAACGTAAACGCGCAAGGCTTCTTCCACCACCGCGCGCTTGGTGGGCAAGCCGCTCGCGCGCATGGCGGCCCGAAGCAATTGGTCATCAATCACGATGTTAGTCCGCATGGCGGTCTCCGCAGAAAAGAATGTGTATATTCTAGCCGCAGAATGTGTATTCGTCAAAAGGCGCGCCGACTGACCTGGAGCACTCGGCGCGCAAAGCGCAGACCGCCCCCGAAAGATTATGCGGCCAAAATTTTGGGGGATGAACGGCTCAAAACGGCCTGTGGTAGCCCATGGAGGGGCAACTTTCGCTATGCTCGTGCGAAACTTCCACCACTCGATGCCAGAGGGTTGAGGGAGGCTAACTTAGTCCAACTATTTCTCACTGTCTCATTCTCACATTTGTCTTGACAATTGAAGCCGTTTTGGTTTAGAGTCACTTTTGTTCACCGATTCACAGTATGGGGTATTTGGTTGAGGGGGCAGTTGCTATCGGCACCAACACGCCCGCCTCACCAGAGCGCGGGCGTTTTATTTAACTGCCTACGAAGACCCGTGATAGTGAACCTGAAATGACCGGTTCATCTTTGCGTTCATGCGGTTGACCGGCTGGGCCTTCATCTTGGCGAGGGCGTGAACCAATTATCAAGACTATCGCCCACGCCTCAGTGACGAGTGGGCGACCGAATGACCTGGCCAACGCGCCGGGTGTGACGCACAGTCAAGCCTGAATTCTCTGGAGAGTTATGCCCACGCTTCAACTTCATCTCATCGCCGCCGATGCGCCTCACTCCGAAATGGTGCGGCGCGCCTTTATGCTGGCCTCTCAACTGCCTCGGGTAAGCGACGGTTCAGAAGTCTTCTTGATCGACTTAACCCATCCCGAGGCGGCCGGGCATCAGCTCGGCCAGGCGCTCCATAACCTCTATGCCACCGCGCAGTGGGTCGTCGTGACAGCGCAGCCGATGGTCGCGTCCACCCTGCCTGTCGCAGTTTGTAACCCGGTGGGGGATATAGTTCAACGGGGCCGAGTTGGACATAGCCCATCGTTTTCTCCCGAGGGAAGTTCTCCCTGCGCCACAGCGGGTGTGGCTCCCACAATTGTTTCAACCCGGGTCACGTCCTGGAACCCAGAGCGGTCCAAGGTCGCCGGGGCGACCTTGACATTGGACGCCCAGCGCGGTCAGGTGAAGGTAGGTCAGCGCATCATTTCCCTAACTGTTCTGGAATTCAAATTGCTGGACTACCTGGCGCAACAGGCCGGGCGGGTGGTCTCCCAGGCCGAGTTGCTTCGGGCGATATGGCAAT
>CAYUFY010000668.1:0-2023 GCA_964443795.1 uncultured Anaerolineales bacterium
AAAGTTACCCTAGTTTTGGCGCGAATAGCCTGCTGATTTTGCGGGAAATGGCAGTATTATCCTGTTAGTGGAAGATAACGCCATACTCATGATGGGGACCAAACGCCGCTTGGAGGATGGAGGTTACAAGGTCATGGTGACCAGCCGTGGGGAGGAGGCAATTGAGGTAGTCAAACGGCAAAAGATTGATCTGATTTTGATGGACATAGAACTTGGGCCGGGTTTGGACGGCATTCAGACGGCAGAAATTATTTTGAAAGACCGGGCAGTGCCGCTCATCTTTTTCTCATCGCATACTGACCCGGAGGTTATCCGCCGGGCCAACCTGATTGCACACTTTGGCTATGTCATTAAAAATGCGGGGGACATCAGCTTATTGAACTCAATTGAGACGGCTTTCAAGCACGCCCCACCAGCGGGTGCTGGGTAAGGCCCGGGCGGGGAGGGCGTTGGCTGAGATTATCTGACCGCGAAAGAGAGGCAACCATGAGCGCTGAACCATCATTTGGACAATTGATCCGCACCCGCCGCCGGGACTTGGGCCTCACGCAGGATGAGCTGGCCCGCCGGGTGGGGTGCGCCCCGGTCACCATCCGCAAAATTGAACATGACGACCTGCGCCCATCGGTGCAGATCGCCGAACGCCTGGCCATGGCGCTGGTGATCCCGCTGGAGGAGCGCGCCGATTTTGTGCGCCTGGCGCGGGTGGAGCGCGCGCCCGAGCCGCTGACCCCCACACCCATGCCCAAGCTCGAGGAAATCGGGTTGGCCGATCTCACCGGGCGCGCCATTCGCGGCTACGCGCTCGGGGAACGCATCGGCGCGGGGGGCATGGGGGCGGTCTATCGGGCTACGCAACCCGTGGTCGAGCGCGAGGTCGCGGTCAAAATCATTTTGCCGCAGTTTGCCAACCAGCCGGATTTCATCCGCCGCTTCGAGGCCGAGGCGCAGTTGATCGCGCGGCTGGAACATCCGCACATCGTGCCGCTGTATGATTACTGGCGCGAGCCGGGCGTGGCGTATCTGATCATGCGGTTGTTGCGCGGGGGCAGTTTGCAAAAACTGCTGGAGCAGGGGCCGTTGGCGTTGGAGACGGCCACGCATTTGGTGGAGCAGATGACGCTGGCGCTGGGGGCGGCGCACCGGGTGGGCATCGTGCATCGCGACCTCAAGCCTGCGAATGTGATGCTCGATGAGGATGGCAACGCGTATCTGGCGGACTTCGGCATCGCCAAGAATCTCAGCAACCCGGATCTGGAACACCTGACGCAGGCCGACGCGATTGTGGGATCGCCCAACTACATCTCGCCCGAGCAAATCCGCTCGGAGTTCGTGCGCCCGCAAGCCGATATTTATTGCCTGGGGGTGATGCTCTACGAGATGCTTACCGGGCAACTGCCGTTTCAGGGGCCGACGCCGATTGAGGTCATGCACCAACATCTGAACGCGCCCCTGCCGCCGCTGGCCGCCAACCGCGCGGGTCTGCCGGGCGCGCTGGATGCGGTGATCATGCGCGCCACGGCCAAAGACCCTCTGGCGCGCTATGCGGCGGTGGAAGATTTGCTGGCCGATTGGCGCGGGGCATTGCAAGGGGCGTCGGTCAGCGGCCCGACGGCGATACTGACCCCCGCTCCCCGGCTCCTCACCCCCGAAGATAACCCCTACAAAGGCTTGCGCGCGTTTGGCGAGGGCGATACCGACGATTTCTTCGGGCGCGAGTCGCTCACCCAACAACTACTCATTCGGCTGGGCGAGGGCGGCGATCTCGCCCGGTTCCTGGCGGTGGTCGGGCCGAGTGGGTGCGGCAAGTCGTCGGTGGTGAAGGCGGGCTAGGTGCCGGCGTTGCGGCGCGGGGGCCTGCCCGGTTCCGATAAGTGGTTCATTGTCCACCTGACGCCCGGGGCCTATCCGTTGGAAGAATTGGAGGCGGCGCTCTTGCGGGTGGCCGTGAACCCGCCGGCCGGGACATTACAGGTAACCCCCCTGCTAACCCAATTGCGCGAAGACCAGCGTGGCCTTCTGC
>CAYUFY010000669.1:0-2000 GCA_964443795.1 uncultured Anaerolineales bacterium
CTATGTCTAATACTTATGACGCGATTATTATCGGCGGGGGGATTGCTGGCGCGAGTCTGGCGTTTCATCTGAGTGAACGCGGTTTGCGCGTGGCGGTGCTGGAACGTAATTTCACCGCGGCCGGGGCCACCGGGCGGTCGAGTGGCCTGGTGCGGATGCACTATGACCTCGAACCCGAGTCGCGGCTGGCGTGGGCGAGCTTTCAATATTTTCAGAACTGGGCCGAGCGGGTGGGGGGCGAGTGCGGCTTCACGCGCACCGGGTTTATGCAAATCGTGGCCCCGGCGTATGCCGAAAAACTGCGCGCCAACGTGGCCATGCATCAGCGCATCGGCATCCCCTCGCTCCTCATCACCGCCGCCGATGTGAAACGCCTGGCGCCCGCCTTTTACACCGATGATTTTGAATTCGCCGCTTATGAACCCGAGTCGGGGTACGCTGACCCGGTGAGCACGGCGCAGTCGCTCCTGGCGGCGGCGCGCGAGCGGGGCGCGCGGTTGGTGCAGGATGACCGGGTGACCAACATCCAAATTGTGGGCGGGCGGGTGACCGGGGTCGAGAGCACGCAAGGGGTGTTCTCCGCGCCCATCGTGGTGAACATGGCCGGGGCGTGGGCCGCCGAGGTGGGGCATCTGGCCGGGGTCGAGATTCCCCTCAACACCTGGACGCACGACGTGGTTTTCGTCCAGCGCCCGCCGTCCATCCGGTTTCATCCCACGGTGATTGACGATTCGTTGGCGATGTATTTCCGCCCCGAGACCGGCGGGTTGACGCTGGTGGCCCTGGAGGATGGCAACCGCTATGGCGAATCACCCGAGGCCGAGACCGAGCATGTGGCGGCCGGGCTGGCCGAGCGCGTGGTGGAACGGCTGTGCCACCGCATGCCGGAGATGGAGTTGGGGTCATTGAAGAACATGCACAGCGGGCGCGACGGCATCACGCCCGACCAGCGCGCCATTCTGGGGGCGGCGGGGCCGGCGGGGTTTTATGTGGCCTGCGGGTTCAGCGGCACGGGGTTCAAGCTCGGCCCGGCGGTCGGCCTGTGCATGGCGGAGTTGATTCTTGATGGTCGCGCGACCTCGGTGGACATCACGCCCTTTGGGCTGGAACGCTTCCAGAGCGGGAAATTACTGGAGGGCGAGCACGCTTACGCGCGGTTGTGGCGGTGAGCGTAGGGGGACAGTGTTTGCCATGGCCACTGACCAGTTCCGGCGGGCCAGGCCACACTGATTTTCATTTGGCCATTTTGATTGCGTCAATGTAGAGGAATTGATTGGCTTCCTCGATTTGGCCGATGAGCAGAAAACCGGCCTTGGCAATGGCTGAAAGTAACTCGGCTCTTTTCTCGGCCCAGCGCGTGAGGGGTTCGGCAATTTTTAGAAACCCGCCGAAGCGCAAAGTGCGATACGCTTCTTTGAGATAGTCGGCATAGTTCAACCCCATTAGCGACAGCGAGAATACCGCGACATCCAGCGCCGCATCAGCAACCGGGGTATGCGCTATATCACAGGCCGTTACGTTCGCATTGATGGCAATATGGTCGAATGAATGCACTGTGTTGGGCAGCAGCTCGGCCAGTTTGGCTTCGCCACAGCCAAAATCGCCAACTACCCAATCGGGGCGCTTCATCAGGGATTGGGCGATTCTTTCAAAGGGAACCTCCGCCCATGCCTGGCGCGCCTCCCGATAGAGCGTGTGATAGAGATACCACTCGGCGGGGTCTTGTTTCAAGCGTTCGTGGGTGGTGGCACTGTAAGCCGAATTCAAACGGCTGTTCATCATTGACAGATCGCCAAAGCGACGTTGAATCTGGCGGGCTGTTTCCTGGGGTAATGGCACCCGCAGTTGGGCGCGCTCAATGACGGCCACGCCATCGGCTTCGATACGCGCAATCCATGCTTGCAGAGCTTCACGCGCTTTCTTCAACATGGTTTCGGGTGATGACAGTTCGCCTTCGGGGATAACGCCATCCATCGCGGCATCGGCGAGGGTCTTTTTGT
>CAYUFY010000670.1:0-1995 GCA_964443795.1 uncultured Anaerolineales bacterium
GAGCGTCATCGCTCTGGGTGCCCCCCTCACCCGGGGCGATGGCATTTAATTCTGTGACACTCCCCAGCCGCCCGCGCTACAAATTTCCATCGGCTCACTCCACGCACTCTTCGGGTGCCTTGTCGGTGCGGATGTCCTTGAACCGCGCCGCCCAGAGTTGCCCGGTCTCGGTGCGGCCCTGAGTCTGCACGGTGACGACCAACTTCTCACCCGCCATGACGCGCCGCAGAATCTCCATCTGCTCGTCTTCGTTGTAGCCCGTGCCCACATCGCCCAGCGAGCGCAGTTTTCCATCCGCGCCATACACCCCGACCTGCAAAGCCCCAAAGCCGCGCTTGTCCGCGCTGGTGTGCGTCACGCCTGTCACCACCACATCCACTTCTTGCGTGTACTTGGTGCGTAAAATGTCGCCGCCCTTCTGCTTGCCCCCGCGATAAGCGCAGTCCTTTCGCACCCACACTTCACCTTCGCGGCCTTCAACCTGTTGTTTCGCACACAGCGTGGCCTTCTCCTTCTTTGTGCGCGCGGTCGGGACGAGTTCAATCACGCCGGGGTATTGCTTCTCCAGCCACTTGCCAATCTTCTCACCCGCTTCCACCCGCGCCTTCTGACTCCCATCGCGCAGGTCTTTACCACTCGCGTAGAGCGCGGTGAAGATAGCGAAGCGGGCGGGCGTGGGGGCTTCGGGCTTTCCGAGAGTGACATTGGCCGTGTAGGCTTGCGCCGCTGTGCGATGCTCGCCCCCGTTCACATCCGGGTAATACACTTCGCCATCAAGCGCGCACGGCCCGAACTGCTTGGCCGCCGCTTGCAGAGCCGCGTCCATCTCCGGCGAGGCCGCGCCGCGCACATTGCCCGACCGCGCCTGATACCCATTGGCTGATTTCCCCGCCCAAACCACGCGCCGCTCGCCGTCGCGCTTGGGTTGCGCCCAGTAGTCATTGTCGGCGATGAGCAATTCGCGGGCCTGCTCCACTTCTTCCGGCATGGGCATGGCCGAAACGGATTTGTTGACCAACTGGCCTTTTTTGTCGAAATGCGGATTGACGGCCTGCATAGTGTCTAAGTAGCCGGGTTGAAGCGTCTCTGGGAATTCCGGCAGGCTGATGGTCGGCGCGGCGGCGGGGCCGGTGAACTTTGTGGAAGGCAACTCGGCAGGCAAGTTACTCGCCAGCGTCACGCCCTTTTCGAGTTGATAGGCTTTCTTCCAAAAACCCCGCGCCATCTCCGGCGCGCCTTCGCTCTCGGCGCACAGCGCCAATGCGACGACCTTCGGCGTGGCAATGCCTTTGCCGTAGCGTTCCAGATAAGCCGCCGCGCCCGCTTCGCCCTGCGTGTGCAGACCGGCGGGGAGAACGCGCGTCTTCCACCGACTCAGGATGGACGCTTCCGGTTTCTTGAATTTGGCGCGATACGGCGCGGCGAAAGAGTCGAGCGCAGTCGCGGCGCTATCTGGCCTCGCTGGGGGCTGGCGCTTGGCGGCCTGGGTCTCGGCAATGAGCGCCGCCAATTCCGGTGTGGCCTGTTCCACGAATGGCCGCGCGCGTTCTTCGGCGACCTGTGCCGAAGCGTCCAATTTGGCGTTGGCCTCGGCCAGCATCTTATCGCGTAGGTCGAGCGCCTTGAGTATCTTTGTCAGCGCGGTGTGGGTCGGGCCTTTGGTGATGGCCTTGAATTTTTTGCGTAGTCTCTGCAACTCGGTTTTTTCCGCAACCGATAACCCGTCACTCGGCTGGCGGGTCAGCGCCAGATACCGATTTATCTCCGGGCTGAGGGCGCGCAGGGCTTCTTTTTCGGTGGGGGTCAAATCAAACTCCCGCATCTCTTGGTGCATACGGCGGGACAAGTCATCCATCTCGCGGGCTAATTCGTCCCCGCGTTTTACGGTTATCCGCTTGGGCGGGGCCGTGCTCACCGGGGCCGCGTCGTCGTCGGGTAAGTCAGCCATCACCAAGTCGTCGCCGCCGAAGCCATCCTTGCGTTGCTCGCGCGCCG
>CAYUFY010000671.1:0-1984 GCA_964443795.1 uncultured Anaerolineales bacterium
ATCGCTCGGCTTCGGCGGGGTCGGTGCGGAGGGAATCCCGGGTGACCTGGAGGTAAAACGGGAGGCGCCCCAGGAATTGCTGCACGGTGTCGTGCAGTTCCTGAGCAATACCGAACCGCTCCCGCTCCTGGGCGGCCGAGATTTGGGCGGGCACCTGGCGCAGTTGTTCAATTTGGCGCGTGGTGAGCAGGAAGAGCGCAGCTTGCTGGGCGATAAGCTCAACAACTTCCAAATCGCGGACATCGAAAATATCGTCGTCCCACCGCTTGCCCAAGCCGAGTAAACCCACTGGTTTGCCCGACACAACCAAGGGGACAATGACTTCAATGGAATCGGTCGCTTGGGCGGGCAATAACCAGGCCGGGCTGGTCCCAGCCTCAACGTGCAGTCGCACTGGCTCAGTAGTCATTGGCAGGCCGGGCGTGAGTTGTGAGGGTGGAGGAATCAGCCAGTCACCGGCCTGACCAGCCAACTGGTAGAGCTGTCCGGTATCGTTCCACAGCCAGACCGCGGCACGTTCCAATTCCATCTTCGCCACCAAGGCGGCCGCCACCGATTCGGGCAATTGGAGGAGGCCGATTTGTCCAACCACATGTTGGCCAAATTGCCGGGCGGCGCCATAACTCCGGCGTTCCCATTGAAAGAAACGACTGAACGTGCCCCACCATGAACTTTGGGCGCTCCAAAACACGCTCGAGAGAAAGGCCACCAAAAAGAGCGGCAAGAAAGCCGTTGATGAAGTCGAGTGGCCTAGCAGCCAGGCCACCAGACTGGCAACCATTGCGCTACTCACCAGCATTAATACACCAATCGTCACCGGAGGGGTCCGGCGAAAGGTTTGATAGCGCAGAATCACAAAGACAAACGACAGCGGCAACATTAACACCAGATACCGCACATCCAAACCATTCCAGAAGAAAGCCGGGGTAGTTCCAATAAAGGCGCGGAGCACCCGGACGATGACATAGGGCGCCGAGAAAGCCAGACCGATGAGCATCAAAATGGCCTGGCGCTGTATCCGGCGTGAAACCTGAGGCAAGGGGCGCGAGACGAGATAAAGCATTCGCGCAAGGTAGGCCGCAAAACTCAGACCAAAAACGCCAATGAGCCAATCATGCCCCAGCCAGGTCAGAAAATCAGAGAGCGGCGTATCACCAACATTCCAACGCTGGAGCGTGGCCAACACAAACAGACTGGCACTCACCCCCATGCTCGCATACAACAGCCCCAAATAGGGAATTGGAATCCGCCGCACGGGCACTGGGAAGACCACGGCCAAGTGAAAAATGGCAACCCCCGTGAACGAGGCCCGCACAATCCAAAATAAAAACTGCGCGCGCGCCAACAGACTGGACTCAGGGAACAAATCGAGAATGCCGCACCACAAGCCAGCGGCGGCAAAACCGGCGGCCACCGCAAATAATTGATTGACCTGCCCGAGCGGACGGGTGCGATAGACGGACAGCGCCAACAACCACAAGCCCAGCCCGCTCACGAAATCGGCCAAACGCAAATCTAAAAAATGATTCCACGAGAACGTCTCAAGTGGAAGGATAAGTTCCTGGATCCGCCCATCCCGCTTAATGGTAAGTGACACGAAAGCGTGTCCAGCCTGTTTCGCCGCCGCAAAGAGATCGCCAGCGGTGCTGGTGTAGGGCTGTTGGTCCAGCGCGACCAGTTCATCTTCATATTGCAAATAGCCGACGCCTAACCCAGACCACCACTGGGGCGTCGAAGCATCCACCTGCCAACGATTGGAAGAATAATTGCGGCTGGAATAAAACCCGCCAAACGGTTGATTAATACGGCTGGCAACATTCGCCAAACTCACCGCGCCCATCAGGGCAACCAACACCAGCAGGAAAGCGGTCCAGTGACGGTGGAAAATTATCATTGATGAAACCCTATGATTAATCGGCAACTTGGCATGGCAACCAGCCGGTCACTGCCGTTCCCTGCTCAGGTTGGGATTGGATGGCGAACT
>CAYUFY010000672.1:0-1984 GCA_964443795.1 uncultured Anaerolineales bacterium
CCCCGCAACTTACCCGATTGTGGCCCGCGTGTGAAGGTTTTTAAACACTCTCTTAAAGACCTGACAGGTTTTTCGGAAGTTTAGAGATAAGTTCTAAGCGGCGAGGGCCACTAAATCAGCATAAGTCTCGCGGCGGCGAATGAGACGGACGGTTTCGCCATCCACCAGAACTTCGGCAGGGCGAGGTTGCGAATTGTAGTGCGAGGCCATACTATAACCATACGCGCCCGTATTCATAATCGCCAGTTGGTCGCCGGGTGCCAACAGCGGCAGGGCGCGATCACGCGCCAGCACATCGGAGGATTCGCAGATGGGGCCGACAACATCCGTCATGGGTAATTGGGGATTAGCGAATTGGCGCAGGGGCAAGACTTGATGGTAGGCATCGTAGAGGGCGGGACGAAGGAGGGTGTTCATGCCCGCGTCCACCACGAGGGTGCGGCGACCCGAAACATTTTTGACGGCCTGAACGGTGGTGAGCAAAACCCCGGCAGTGGCGATGAGGAAGCGACCGGGTTCGAGGTGAAATGAAAGGCGACCAACATGCGGTAAAAGGTAATTAGTAATTGGGGTGGCAAAATCTTCTATCGCCGGGTAGTTATCCGAGTCACGATAGGGCACGGGGAAGCCGCCGCCGAGGTCGAGATGGTCAAGGGTAGGCGCGGTCAACAGGCCATTGGCTTGTTGGATAAAGTCGAGGGCGATGTCGAGGGCTTGCAGGGTCGGGGCGGCGGTGGGCATTTGGGAGCCGATGTGGATGTGTGCGCCCCGAAAGGTGAGCGCGGGGAAGTCGGCGGCACGGGCAATGAGCGCGAGGGCTTCGGGAATGGGGATACCGAACTTGCTCCCACTTTGGCCGGTGCTGATATGGTGATGGGTATCGGGTTCGACGCCGGGGTTGAGGCGGATAGCGACCATCGCCGCGACTCCGCGCGCTGTAGCTAGGACATTGAGCCGGGCCAACTCATCCGCAGATTCGACGTTGAAGAAGCCGACCCGGGAGTCGAGGGCGTAGATGAGTTCGGCCTCGGTTTTGCCCACGCCCGCGAAGACGATCTGGGCCGGGTCAGCGTTGGCCTTAAGGGCGCAGTAGAGTTCGCCACCGGAGACGATATCGAAGCCTGCGCCTTGTCGGCGCAGAAGGTCGAGGAGGGCGGGGTTGGCATTGGCTTTGACCGCGAAACAGATGCGCGGGTTGAGCGGCGCGAAGGCGGCGGCGAGGCGGCGGTAGTTTTCGCGGAGGGCCGAGGTCGAATAAACATAGAGGGGTGAACCGAATTGGGCGGCGAGGTGGGTGAGTTTTAGAGATTCACAGTGAAGTTCGGAGTGGAGGTAAGAGAACATGATGGGATTAGAGGATTGGCTTTTGAAGTTTGATTTTTGGAGTTTGAAGTTTCATCGAGTCAGCGACATTCGATGATGAGGAGCGCGGTGGGGGAAGCGTAGTTGAGTTCGGCGAGATGGGCAAGAAGGGCGGTGGCGAGTTTGTCGGCGTTGAAGTAGTCGCGGAGGTGGAGGAAGCGGGCAAGGGTGGGGGAGTCAATGGATAAGGAGGTGAGGGCGATATAGGTATCGCCGGGGGCGAGAGTCAGGGGACGGGGGTCAGAGGACAGGGGCTGAACGGTTCCGTCGGCAAGGCGGGAGTAGTGAAGGATGACTGGTGTGGCAATGAGATGGAGGGTGAGGTCCTGATGGTGAACCGTGCCGAGGAGGGAGAGCGCCGACGTGAGGGCCGGGAAGATGGTTTGGAGTGACGAGTCCCGCTGGGCGCGGGCAGTTTGCCAGAGAGTGGGGAAATCGGCAGGGAGGGCAGGGCCGCTGGGGAGCGCTACCCAGGCCGGGTCGCCGTTTTCCAAAAAATATTCGCCGCGCAGGGCTAAGTGGAGTTGGGGCATGGCGTTAATCCTACACAAGTTTACAGCTTTATGGTACTATGCCGCTCGGCTACGCTCTACTGAGCGTAGACTATTCATGCCATTCTGAC
>CAYUFY010000673.1:0-1964 GCA_964443795.1 uncultured Anaerolineales bacterium
CGCCCCGCCCTCCCGAACCATCGTCTTCACCGGCAAGATGGACTACCGCCCCAATGTGGACGCCGCCCACTGGTTTGCCACCGCCATCTTCCCGCGCATTCGGGCGGCGCGCCCCGACACGCAATTCATCATCGTCGGGCAAAAACCACCAGATAGCCTAACGCGCTTGAATGGACAAAATGGCATCGTGGTCACGGGCTGGGTCGCCGATGCCCGGCCCCACATCGCCGAAGCGGCAGTGTATGTGGCCCCCTTACGCATGGGCGGTGGCACCCGCTTTAAATTATTGGAAGCCATGGCGCTCGCCCGCCCGATCGTCTCCACGACGATGGGGGCCGAGGGTTTTGCGGTGCAATCTGGCAGAGAGTTAGTGTTGGCCGATCAGCCCGAGATGTTGGCCGAGGCGGTGGTGGGCTTGCTGAATGATCCCGCCCGCGCCGAAGCGTTGGGCCAGGCCGGGCTGGACTTCGTGCGCCGGGGTTACGACTGGCGCGCGATCGTGCCAAAGCTGGAGGCGCTTTATGAGCGCTTAATGCCCCAGCCCAGTGAAAATTGAAGCGGTTTGCGTGACCCAGGGCAACAGCCACTGCGGAAACGCGCCCAGCGCCAGCAGGGCGACGAGGCCGCAAGCATAGACCACCACTTCAATGGGGCGCTCCAACCATTCAAAACGTGCGGCGGTTTCATCGTCCGGAGGCGCGACCAACGCGTTGAGACCGCGCGCGCACACCAAACCCACGCTCACCATGCCCGCGATGAGCAGGATCGCGCCCGTGGGATGGATTTGCGCAAGTTGGAACAGCAATGACCACCGGGCGGGGAATCCGGCGGTGAGCGGAAAACCGACGAGCGAGAGCAAACTCAAAACAACGGTCATCGCGGCCAGGGGATAACGTCGCGCCAAGCCGCGCACCGCGTCGAAATCATCACCCCCCGCCACGCGCCGCATATGCGCCAAACCCACGCCCCACAAGGCCAGCGCCCCACCCCGCAGGGCCAACATCGCCAAGGCCACTTCCACCCCGGGCAAAGTCCCCAGGCCAATCGCCAACAACCCGGCGCCGATGTCAATCAATAACGCATAGCCCATCACCCGCCCGAAATTGCGCTGACCAAAAGCAAACACGGCGCCCACCAGCACCACCGCCCCGCCCGCCACCGTCAGTCCGCGATAAACCACCGGGTTCTGCCCCAGCCAGGTATAGGCATTCAGAAAATTCAGCAAAACAAAAACGGAGATAAAGCGCATGACCGTGAAAACAAAAGCCGCGGCCAACGGGGGCGCGTGTTCGGCAACCACTGGGATCCAGCTATGAAACGGCACAACGCCCAGCAAGATGGCAAACCCGGTGGCCAGCAAAACCGTGGCCCGCACCACAAACGTGGCATCGTCCGGGCTGGCCGCACTGCCTTCAATCAGCCAGCCACTCAGCAAAATAAACGGCATAGCCAGCGTCATGAACACCAAGAAGCGCAAGGCCCCCCGGGTGACGGGTTTGGTTTCATCCCCCAGGGTGAACACCGCCAGCGCGGCGGCCAGTTCGAGAAACAGGGCCGCGAAGATGAACGGCTGTACGAACAAGGCGGCGGAGAGCAACCCCAAAGTGGCTAATCCGGCGGGCAGGAAAAACCGCCCGGGGCGCGTCAAACCCGAGCCTAAAAACAAAAGGGCGGCTTGCCCAAAGATAAACGCCAGCGCCAGTCGGTCGGTGGCTTCGATCTCAAATACGCGCCCCATGACCGTCATGGTGGGGCGCAAAATCGGCCCCACGCCCGCGATCAGCGGCTGGTCGAAAGGCAAAATGAGCGCGAGGAGCGTCAAGACCAAACCGAGGCTCACCGCGAGCAAGGTTTCCACGCGTGACCAGCGCCGCAGGGCATACACCACCGGGGCCAGGAGCAAGGGCAAACCGACAAATAAAAACGGGGCGGGCATTAGTGACTGGAGGTCTCGGGGTGGGCGG
>CAYUFY010000674.1:0-1953 GCA_964443795.1 uncultured Anaerolineales bacterium
CAGATAGCGTTTGTATTCGTTGGCCGTAGCCTCGGCCAGCGCGCGCGCATCCGGCTCGGCCTGATAGGCTTCGGTGTGCCACGCCTGAAATTCACGCAGGGCGCTGGCATAGCGGGCGGCGGTGAGGGGGCTATGGGGTTGTTGCAAGAAGGCTTGGGTTTGCTGGTCGAAACGGCGCATGACACTCTCCTGAAGCGCGACATTGTGCGACCAACGGTTGGCGCGTGTCAAGCGTGAAAGGAGAGTCGCCTAGTTCAAGTGTAAAGCAGGTCGTCACTGATGAAAATTGCACCTACTTCATGCTTTTAGCCCCACGACCACATACGCTTCCAAATCTGGCTCAGTATCGGGATGCTTGCTCTTGAGCATCCGGCGCGACCCCACCTCCACCAGCCGCTCCACCTCACGATAGACTTCCGGGCTGATGAGCACCTCGCCTCGCCCGGCTCCGTCGCAGTAACGTGAGGCGCGGTTGACCGTATCGCCGATGACCGTGTAGGCCATGTGTTCTTGTGAGCCGATAAAACCATGCATCACTTCGCCGCTGTGAATGCCGATGCCAATCTGAAGCGGGGGCAGGCCGTGTTGTTCTAGATGTTTCTTCAACTCATCATTGACCGCGACTTGCATTTCGAGGGCGGCCCGTACTGCGCGTTCCCACTGTTGTTGGTCCTCATCCGGGCTACCGAACACCGCCATTAGGGCATCACCGATGTATTTATCCACCGCGCCTTCGTATTTCTTCACGATGGGCACCAAGTCATAAAACATCTGATTGATAATTTGCATCACATCCCCCGGATGCTTCGCGCGGCTAAAGGCCGTGAAACCGCGCACGTCCGAGAATAAGACGGTAGCCGGATGTTTCCACTCGCCACCCAACTTCAACCAGTGCGGGTCGTGCCGAATCCGTTGGGCGATGCTCGACGGAAAGGGGCGGAGTAAGGCATCGAGCACAGCCGCATCTCGCCCCAACTTTTGTTGAAGCAGGCTATTCTGAAAGAATAACGTCACCTGATTGGCGATAGCCGCCATCAATCGCAAGTCATCTTCGCCAAAGGCCACCGTGCTGTCCATGCTTTCGGTATACACGACTCCTAGCCCGCCATCTTTGCCGATGAGCGGGGCATACATCGCGCATTGGGTTTTGTTCTCGGCGAGGCTGGGGCTATGCGCGGATGCATCGGGTCGCCAGAGTATGGCTTCCTGTTTTTCAATCGCCCAGCGGGCTAGGGTGGTGCTATAGCGGGCGCGGTCTTTGGGCCAATAGGTGTGTGGCTTCAAATTGGGCCGGAGGATTCCGCAACATCCGCTGTGAGGAAACGCCCGCTGGAGGTGTTCCACCACAATCATTGCCAGTTCATCTTGTGATGTGGCCGCGCTTAACGCTGGGCCGAGGTCGTACACGATGGCGAGGCGATGACGCATCACCTCTAACGCCGCCTCGCCCGCTGGCCCCGGCACAAGGAGGGTTGCCAGTGGTTCAGCGAAAGCAATGGTGGCGACAATGTCTTGCGCGTGCGGCGGCGCTTCACCATCCCAATCGCCATCGGCAACGGGCAGTTCTGCCGCTATCTGTATAGTGAAGGTGGTTTGCCCTACTCGGACTTTGTCATCCAACTCCAACCGCGTGGGTGTGCGCGGTGCAATTTTTTGGTCATTTACATAGGTGCCGTTCTTGCTCCCCAAATCTTCCACCCAGCACACGCCATCTTGAGCCGTGAAGTGCGCGTGTTGCCGCGAGACTTCATCATCCCGCACAGCGAGGTAAGCTGAATCGGCGCTAGCTAAATCGCGCCCCACTGTGACAGCATTGGCGACGAAATTCCGCTTTTGGGAGGGTTGTGATGAATAGGAAAACGTGATGGTGAGCATAGGTAGGTAAGTAGCAAAGGATTACTTAGGTAACTGGAAGAAATAAAGCGTTCGAAAATCTATGCTACTCTGATGGTC
>CAYUFY010000675.1:0-1931 GCA_964443795.1 uncultured Anaerolineales bacterium
ACGCCGAGGCCGCTATCCCACTCACGCTCGGCAAAAACGTGCTGGAGAAATTGGCGCGCAAACTCATGGGAACCGCATGAAAGACTACCAGTCGGCGTATTCGCGCTGGGCCGGTATTGGCCCCTATTACGCCATGTTCCCGCTCGATTTTGTGGAGGGGGTGATTCAGCGTTATACCCGCCCTGGGCAAAGCATCCTTGATCCATTTGCCGGGCGGGCCTCGAGTGTGTTCGCCGGGGCCAATCAAGGCCGGCCTTCCATTGGCATTGAAATCAACCCCGTTGGTTGGCTGTACGCGCAAGCGAAATTGCATCCCGCCCCCAAGGGGGTTGTCCTAACCCGCCTGGCCGAGATCAGCGGTTTAGCTGATGACTTGCCGCCTGATGCGGGCACCGAACTGTCGCCGTTCTTCCGCCATTGTTTTGCCAAACGAAGTCGCCGGTTCTTATTAGCCGCTCGTTCGGCCCTCAATTGGCGCCAAAGCCATGCCGACCAAACCCTCATGGCGCTCATTTTGGTTGATCTGCACGGCGCCCGCGCGCGTTCGTTCTCCAATCAAATGCGCCAAGGGCGCGCTATGGAACCCAACTATTCAGTTCAGTGGTGGCGTGACCATCATCAAAAGCCACCACAAATTGAACCTGTGGCTTTCATGCAAAAGAAAATTGATTGGCGTTACGCTAAAGGCCGGCCCACAACCAGTGCGGGACGCGTCTTGCTGGGGGATAGTCGCCAACTTCTGACACGGGTTGCGGCGGATATTCATAGTGGTAAAACCCCGCCCATTAGTTTGCTCTTCACTTCCCCTCCTTATATGAAAATAAGTGATTATCATCGTGACCAGTGGCTTCGCCTCTGGATGTTGGGGGGGGAGCCATATTACTCACGTCGCCAAGATAATCTTCGGCGCGATTTTTCTTCCAAGCCGACCTACCTGAACCTGCTGCAATCTGTTTTCGAGCAGTCGGCTGAAATCATGAAGGCCAGTGGCTGGGTCTATGTCCGGACCGATGCTCGCGCCGAAACATTCGAAACCACCTATCAAATTCTGCGGCAGTGTTTTCCCCGCTGGCAGTCCCAGGTTGTTGATCGCCCCTATCAACGGGATACGCAAACAGCCTTGTATGGCGATAAAGCCAAGAAACCCGGTGAGAAAGATATTATTCTTCACGGGCCTAGGTGATATGCCAACCATCTCCTCCGCTAACGGACGGATAACGGATAACTAGCCTGCAGGACTACGCTAGCCTTTTCCGCCACCGGTGGCAAACCGGGGGGGGGAAGACTCCAACAATGCCGCCAACATAAACTGCACGGCCTGATGGCCTAGTGGCCCGTGCCCGCGCCGCTGAACTCAACCACTTGTCGCGCGGAACTCGCCGCCCAATTTCATGCCAGCCTCCAAGCGTTGCACGCCGAAGCCCGCGCTAAAGGACTCGCCACTGATGATGAAGCGGAGTGGGTTAAACCACTCAGAAGTTGCTTGACCACTGGGTGGGCAAGCAACTTATTTGGTGACGTATCTTTTTGCCAGTGATACCGGCCCAGTATCACTGGCAGCAGTATCACCTGTCATCGCCCTCTTCACCGCGCTCACCGCCGCATACGCCGCCCCACCACGGTAGCCAAACACTTCATCCTGAATCGCATTCAGTGACCGTCCCGCTCGCAATAACTGGCGGATGCGCTCGGTCTGCTCGTCCACTGGCGCGGCGGCCAGCGCGGGGTGGTTCACCCAGGCGGTTTGCGGGGGCACCGGGCGCGCCGTCAGGAAACGCGTCAGTTCGTCATCGTCGGGGGCCGATGGCTACCCCACGCGCCAGCGTGTTGTGCAGGTTGGTCAGAAACTCGCGGGGGGCAGGGTCTCCGCGCCAGTCGCGTTCAGAATCACCCGCGAGGCCTCACTATCCTTCACCCGAAACGCGAGTGGC
>CAYUFY010000676.1:0-1928 GCA_964443795.1 uncultured Anaerolineales bacterium
ATTTTAGCATATAAAGCCATGAAAGTCTATAAGAATGTTAACTGATGACGACCCCCAACCGCGCAACAAAAAAGCCGCCGGATTTCTCCAGCGGCCTCGGTACGGGCGAAGCATTCGCGGGTCTCGCACCTTTTTTTCAGCATCAGTCCTTCACGAAAAGTGCGGGCTGAGCCTATCGAAGCCCGCCCCCTTCGGCAAGCTCAGGGTGCTTTCGTGAACTACTGAGCCTGGTTCTACGCGACTGCTTCGCCCCTACTTCGCCAGCATCCGCGCCATTTCGTAATACTCCAAATTCGCGCGGCGTTTGTTGCCGCAGACCTCGGCCAGGGGCGTGGTGGCAATCTCGCGGCCAATCAGGCCCGCCATCACCCCGGTTTCACCGTTCAGCAAAAACTTCACGGCCATCACCCCAAAGCGCGCCGCCAGCAGACGATCAAAGGCGGTGGGCCGCCCGCCGCGCTGGATGTGCCCCAAAATCGTCAGGCGGAATTGGAAGCCGGTGTTGAGCGCCTCCAACCGTTCCATGAGGGCCTGCCCGTGCAGGCTGGCCCCCTCGGCCACCACGATGATGGCGTGCGTCTTCCCGCGCATATAGGCATCGGCAATGGCCGCGGCCACTTCCTCGGGGCTGGTCTCCTGCTCGGGGATCAGCACCATCTCCGACCCGCCGATGATGCCCGACATCACCGCCAAATAGCCGCACTCGCGGCCCATGGTTTCAATAATAAACGCGCGTTGGTGCGACGAAGCCGTGTCGCGCAATTTATCAATCGCTTCGATGATGGTGTTGAGCGCGGTATCCACGCCCAACGACATCTGCGTCCCGTGAATGTCGTTGTCAATCGAAGCCGGAATGCCGATGACCGGAAAGCCGAGGTTGTGAATAGCCAGCGCGCCTTTCATCGAGCCTTCGCCGCCGACCACCACCAGGCCATCCACGCCCGCCTCGTTCAGGCGGCGCACGGCCAGGCGCTGGTTTTTGATGTCGCTAAATTCAGGGAAGCGCCCGGTCATTAGCACCGTGCCGCCCTTTTGAATGATGCCGCCTACATCGCGTGCTTTCATTTCCCAAAAATCGCCCGCCGCCAAACCTTCGTAGCCGCGCCGGATGCCCTTGACCATCAGGTCATTCGCCAAAGCGGTGCGCACCACCGCGCGCACACACGGGTTCATCCCCGGCGCATCGCCGCCGGAGGTTAATACAGCAATCGTTTTAATCATGTCTATCCTCGCCTCACCAAGGGAGGCACAACAAAAAGCGGGGTCACAATGACCCCGCTCCTCTCTGAGCGGTCAATTCAAAATTTTACCACGCGTTATAAGGCGGTCACTTCCACACTGTCCGCGCCGAGCAAGTCAGTTAACTGGCGCTGGAGCGTATCACAATAGCCGGTCGTCTCATTCGGAAACGAGATTTGATAATGCCGCTGGTCATATTCCAGCACATTGAACACAAACTGGTCCTCGCCGGGGTACGACAATAATAAGCCGTGAATGCGTTTCATGCGCCGCACATCGCGCTCTTTGTCACCGGTGGTGTGAATGGTGACCAGGACTTGTTGCGGCGGGGTGTTGGTCGCCGGGAGATTTTCGTAACCGGACGCCGGCGTTTCGCGGACATACCGCGCGCCACCGCTGTTCCCGCCGTTTTTAGACTCCGCCCCGGGGGCGTGCCCGTTGCCCGGCGCGGGGTGACCGCCCACGCCGTTGTGACCGTTGCCATTGCCGTTAGGTTTGGGCGCGGGGGGCGGCTCACTTTTGGGGCGCGCCGGCCCCGGCGGGCGCGGGGTTGAAACGCTGGGGGGCAAGTCCACCGCTGGGCCGAAATCATCTTCCGACGGCAGGGGCAGTTCATCATCCAGCCAGGCCGGAGGCGCGTCATCGTCCCAAGCCAACGGGGGCGTGGGGGGTTGGGCGGGTGGGGGCGC
>CAYUFY010000677.1:0-1928 GCA_964443795.1 uncultured Anaerolineales bacterium
CTTGATGAACTTCACTCTGCTGGTGGCGACAATGGGGTCTAGCCTGGGTGCGCAGTTGGGATCGGTGAGGTTGCTCTATGCGATGGGTCGCGATGGCGTGCTGCCGCGAAAGTTCTTTGGGTTTCTGGATCCAGTTCACAACACGCCCAAATACAACTTGTATTTGACGGGCGCGGTGATTGCGGTTGGGGGTTTATCGATGAGCTATCAAAGCGGCGCGGAGTTGCTCAACTTCGGTGCGTTTATTGGCCTCCTCGCTGTTTTGTGTGGGTAGCGCTCCGCGAGTGTTAGGTGGTTTTGAGGGGGAGGCGGCAAGGGGCCGCCATCCACACCGGGCCTGGATCGGCGCTCGGGTCGCATCCCTGCGTTGCCCTATCCTCCGGCAGGCAACTTGATTGTACGGCTTTCGAGGGGTTCTCATCCACACCGGCGGAAAGCGGTAAATCCCAGGGGGTTCGGGGGACGGCGTCCCCCGTGGTGGCAAGCCAGCGATATCCTTGATTTTGCGGTGTCGGCGTTACGATGGCAGCGCAAGCACAGGAGGAGCTTCCGGGATGAACGAGAATGAACTGTTTCAGGCAGCCTTGGGACTGATGCCGCCATGGCAAGTGGACCGCTGCACTTTCGACGGCGCGACCGGCCGTCTTGACATCCATCTGGACTTTCCTCGTGGCAGTGTTTTTGACTGCCCTGTTTGCGGGGTTTCGTGCAAGGCCCATGACACCGATGAACGGACATGGCGGCACTTGAACTTTTTCCAGCACCAGGCGTTCCTCCATGCCCGTACGCCCCGGGTGGCGTGTTCCCAGTGCGGCGTTCACCTTGTGGCCGTGCCGTGGTCCCGGCCCGGCAGCGGCTTCACCCTTTTGTTCGAGGCGCTGGTCATGATGATGGCCAAAGCTATGCCGGTTATCGCTGTCGCCCGCATCGTCAACGAACACGACACTCTGGTTTGGCGTATTGTCACCCACTACGTGGACGCCGCGCGCGCCAAAGCCGACCACTCCACGGTCACCCAGGTTGGCGTGGATGAAACCGCCTCCCGGCGCGGCCAGAAATATTTTTCCCTTTTCGTCGATCTGGACCAGCGCAAAGTCTTGTTTGCTACGCCAGGCAAGGACTCCACTACCGTCGCGGCGTTTGCCTCTGACTTAAAGGCTCACGGCGGCAGCCCCGAAGCCGTCACCGAAGTCAGCGCCGACATGTCCAAGGCCTTCGCCAAAGGCATCGCCGCAAACCTGCCCAACGCCCAAATCACCTTCGACAAATTCCATGTTGTCAGCCTCGTCAACGACGCGGTCGACCAAGTCCGCCGCCTCGAGCAGAAGACGGCACCGGAACTGGCAAAAAGCCGCTACGTTTGGCTCAAGAACCCCGAGAACCTCAACGAGCGCCAGTGGGAGAAGTTCGACGCCCTCGACGTCGTCCACTCCCATTTGAAAACAGCCCGCGCCTACCAGATTCGCCTCACCTTTCAGGACCTCTTTAATCAGCCCGCCGAAAAGGCCAAAACCTTCCTCGACAAATGGTACTTCTGGGCGACCCACAGCCGTCTTCCGCCTATCATTAAAGCCGCCAAGACCATACGCGCACACCAGGACGGCATCCTCCGCTGGTTCGTCTCAGGCATCAACAATGGAATCCTCGAAGGAATCAACAGCCTCGTCCAGGCCGCCAAGGCCAAGGCCCGCGGCTACCGCTCGGACCGTAACCTTGCCACCATCGTCTACCTCATTGTCGGTAAACTCGATCTCTCACCCCTACCCACATGAAACAGCGAAGAACCGATTAAGGCGGCTCCCGTCGTAATCCCCTTTGGATCGGGGCAGCGTACTTATATGACCATACAGGAAACCGGATACGAAACCAGTCGTAATCCCCTTTGGATCGGGGCAGCGTACTTATGAAATACGCTCATCTTAAGCCAG
>CAYUFY010000678.1:0-1921 GCA_964443795.1 uncultured Anaerolineales bacterium
GAGTTGATGCACACGAACTACGAAAAGGCGCTGGCGAAGGTGAAGGCCAATCTCGGCAAAGATTACGGCATGATCATCAATGGTCAGGAGCGCTACGTCGCCGAGAAATTCAACGACACCTCCCCCATCAACACCGACTGGTTGCTGGGCACGTTCCAAAAAGGCAGTAAGCAGGATGCCGACGATGCCCTCGCCGCCGCGCACGCCGCCTACCCCAAGTGGGCGGGCATGAAGTGGCAAGACCGCGTGCGCCTGCTCCGCAAGGCCGCCGCCAATATCGAGAAGCGCGTCTACGAAATCGGCGTGGTGCTCTCGCTGGAAGTCGGCAAGAACCGCATGGAAGGCCTCGGCGACGCGCAAGAGACCGCCGACCTGATTTATTATTCGTGCGATCAAATGGAAGCCAATGGCGGCTACATCAAGCCCATGGGCCAGGACCCGCTCGCCGGGTTCAATGCCACCAATGTTTCCATCCTGCGTCCCTACGGGGTGTGGGTCGTCATCAGCCCGTGGAACTTTCCATTTGCCCTCGCGGGTGGCCCCTCGGGCGCGGCGCTCGTCGCGGGGAACACCGTCGTCTTCAAGCCCGCCACCGATACCCCGTGGACCGGGCGGCTCCTCGCGGAGTGCATCCGCGATGCAGGCGTGCCGGATGGCGTGTTCAATTTCGTCACTGGCGGCGGCTCCACCGTGGGGCAGGCGCTCATTGACGACCCGCGCGTGGGCGGCATTACCTTCACCGGCTCGTTCGATGTGGGCATGAAAATTTACCGCACCTTCGCGGCGGGCAAATGGCCGCGCCCGGTCATCGCCGAGATGGGCGGCAAGAACCCCTCCATCGTCACCAAGAACGCGAATCTCGAAGACGCCGCCACCGGCATCGTGCGCTCGGCCTTCGGTCTGCAAGGCCAGAAGTGCTCGGCCAACTCGCGCATCTTTGTCGAGAACGCGGTCAAAGATAAACTGCTCGCCAAGATGCTCGCCAAGACCCAGGCCATTCAGGTCGGCGACCCGACCGTGCGCGCCAACTGGATGGGGCCGGTGGTCAACGAATCGCAATATCGCGATTACCGCGATTTCGCCGAAGAACTCTCGCAAGCCGGGACCATCCTGCACGGCGGCAAAACTCTGGCTGGCGTGAAAGACGGCCTCGACTATAGCAAGGGCTATTATTGCGAGCCGACCATCGCCGACAACGTGCCCAGCAACCACCGCCTGTGGCAATATGAAATGTTCCTGCCGGTCACCCTGGTCGAGGGCTTCGACTCGCTCGACCAAGCCATGACCCGCGCCAACGACGTGGCCTATGGCCTCACCGCCGGGTTCTATGGCTCGAAGAAAGAAGCCGCGACCTTCTTCGACAAGATCGAAGCGGGCGTCACCTACTCCAATCGTCCGCAAGGCGCCACCACTGGCGCGTGGCCGGGCTTCCAACCCTTCGGCGGCTGGAAAGGCTCCGGCTCGTCGGGCAAGAATGCGGGCGGTTACTACTACCTGCCCATGTATATGCACGAACAGATTCGCACCGTGGTCGAACGCGCCAAGTAGGAACTTCCAACTTCAAAACTCAAACTCCCAACTTTGAAGTATGCGCTTTGAAGTTGGGAGTTTGCGGGTTGGAAGTTTCCGCCCATGGGCTATAAAAATCGCATTGGGAGCTTTTTAGTCTTCTGGGGTTTGATCTTATTGTTCGTTTTTTTCGCCTCGCTCTATACGCCCGACCGGAACTACAACTACCTGGCCTTCTTCGCGGGAATCGCTCTGTGCTTCTACGGATTTCAACTCCAACGCGCCAAAACCGCGCCCCCGCCGCCCACTGGGGAAGCCCCACCCCCGGCGGCCCCGCCCTCCCCAGCGTCCGCCTCAGCCAAACCCCCTGCGCCCAAACCTCAGGGCTTACTCACCACCCTCTTCAAAGGCC
>CAYUFY010000679.1:0-1919 GCA_964443795.1 uncultured Anaerolineales bacterium
CTTAACAAGTCGTCGAAGCCGGAAGCCACCCGCTTCTAGCGGGTGGTAGTTCACCTCACCCCGCAAGAGTTGACCGCTATCCTCCAAAAAATTTCGGGCGCAGGTTTCTTCGGGTGGGCCAGTTTTTACGAGCCGCGCTATCAAATCTGCGATGCGGGGTCCACTTCCCTATCGGTCAACCTCACCTCCCAAAACCACCGCGTCTCGGAATATGCGGGGGAAGGCGCGCCGCAGAAATATCACGACCTGCTCGCCTATCTCGTGGGCGGCGCGGGCACTTCCGGCGGCACCGAGTTTGTCCCCACCACAGGCTATCTCACCGCGTTATCAGCGCAACCCGCCACGGGCCAAGCTCCCTACCATTGGCCGGATGCGAGTCTGGGGTACCCCCTTGACCGCGCCATCAGCGGCCTCTACCTCGAAGGCGAAGCGCTCGCCTTCGCCTGGCGCGCGGTGAACGAAAACTACTTCACCGTCATCGAATCCGGCGGGATGGATTACCACATCGCTTTGCAAATTCCGGGGTTGAGCCAGCAGGAGCCGCCGGAGCAATAACCCATGACCATCTTCTATCCCGCTCACCTGCCGCTCCCCACTGAATTGCATCACCCGCAGTTTTATCTGCGCCCTCTGCTCGCCAGTGATGTCGAACTGGATTACGATGCGGTCATCGCCAGTCACGAAGCCTTGCAGGTTTATAGTTTGGGGCAGTGGCCGCGCAAGGGCTTCACCTTGGAAGAAAATCTTGCCGATCTCCAGCGCCACGAGCGCGAGCATCGTGACCGAGAGCGGTTCACCTTCACGGTCCTCACGCCCGATGCCACCCGGTGTCTGGGGTGTGTTTATATCAAACCGCTCAACTCCTGGCTTGAAAAAGCCGTCCATCCCACCCGCGCCCACCCGCTCGCCGCCCGGGTCACCTTCTGGCTCCGCCCCGAATGTGTAGCCGCCGATTTAGACCGTGAACTGCTCGCCACCCTACGTACGTGGTTCCGCGAGGCGTGGGCATTAGACCAAATCACCTTCCTGGCCAATGAAAACGAAACCCGCCGCACACAAATCCTTCAAGACGCGGGGTTGACCGTTCAATATCCTCTCACCTTTGCGGGGCTGGCGACGGTGTTTTATTTTTACGGGTAAGGCGCTGGGTAAACTGAGCAAGGGCGTGAGCGACCCTGGCTCAGTTCCATTTTGGATGGGCCGATGTTTTCACTCTGCTATAATGTGTGCAAATAGTCAGAATAGATATAACCTTTTGCACACAATGCCGCGAAAACCCCTTACTGACCATGCCAAACTCTATGACATCGCTGAAGCCCAGGCGGGTTACTTCACGACGGCCCAAGCCCAAGCCATTGGGTTCAGCCGTCCAACCTTGGTCTACCACGCCAAAACCGGGCAGTTCAAGCGGGTCGCGCACGGGGTTTATCGGTTGAGTCGCTTCCCGGCCTCGCCCTATGAAGACTTGTTTGTGGCGTGGTTGACCGTTGGCCCCCAGGCCGTGATCTCCCACGAGAGCGCCCTGGCCGTCTATGAACTCTCGGACGCTTTGCCGAGCGCCATTCATATCATTATGCCCCGCACGGCGTCGCGGCGGCGGTCCGGTCTGCACCTGCACACCCACCGCTTGCAACCCGATGAAACCACGCGCCGCCACGGATTGCCCATCACCACCGTAGCCCGCACTCTGGCTGATGTCGCCGCCGCCGGGCTGGCCGAAGAGCTCGTGCGTCAGGCCATTGACGAAGCCCGGCGGCGAGGCCTCGTCACCCGGTCGGCGCTGGCGGCCCAGGCGCGGCGGCGACCGGGGCGGGCGCGGCAATTGCTCCAGCAGGCCCTCCCGCCCCAACCCGCATGAAATACGCCAATAGCACTGCTTTTCGCCGCGCGCTGGAAGACCGTTTGCGCGGCCAGAGCCT
>CAYUFY010000680.1:0-1912 GCA_964443795.1 uncultured Anaerolineales bacterium
CGACACTTGGTCCATCGTCGTTAACGGGAAAACCCAACTTGTGGGTAATAGATAGACTCCCAGTAGCTTGCCATGTTTCAAACAGTAGTTTCCGCTGTTGCGGTGTCGTCGCCGGAAAGTAAGTGCGTTTTGCGCTCATCAGGCCATTGTACTCGACGTTCAATCTATTCCTGACGAATACAGCGGTTGGCCTATTGGCTCGATACCATCAAAACCCTTGCCCCGGATTCGCCCACCATCTTAGTCGCCACCCACACCGATGAGCGCGCGCCGGATTTAAATTACGCCCAATACAAAGCCGCTTACCCCCAACTGGCAGACGCGCCCATTGCACTGAGCAACAAAGATGGGCGCGGGTTGGAAGAACTGCGGACCAAACTGGCCGAACTCGCCGCCGCCTTACCGCTCATGGGTCAGCCGTGGCCGCAAAAATGGTATGAGTTGGAACAGGCCTTGGCCGCCCATCCCGCCCACCACATCGCCGCCGCCGAATACGAAAAAATCTGCGCAGAAAAGGGCGTGGACGCCGAAATTGCGCACGGCACCTTGGGGCGTTATTTGCATGACCTCGGCAAAACCCTGTATTTCCGCGAAGACCCGGTTTTGAGCAATCTGGTGGTGCTCAAGCCCAACTGGGTCACCAAAGCCATCAGCCAGGTGCTCACCGACGAACTTACTAACAAACGCAAGGGCGAATTATGGCACACCGACCTGCCGCGCATTTGGGCCAAAGACGAGGCGGGGCAAGCCTACGCCCCGCACCTTTACCCCATCTTTTTGCGGCTGATGGAGCGGTTCTATCTCAGCTATCAAGTGCCCGCCGAAACACCGGGGAGTGCGGTTAGCCTCAGCCTCGTGCCGCAGTTGTTCCCTCACCAGCCCCCGGCCAACTTGCCGCCGTGGCCCACCACCCCACCTGCGGGCGGCTTGTTGGTGGAGATGACGTACAAATTGGATTTCGTCCCGGCGGGCATTATGAGTTGGTTCATCGTCGCCACCCATCGCTACGCCACCGGCGAGCGCCAGCACTGGCGCGATGGCGTGTGTTTGGAGTATCAGGGCCACAGCGCCCGCGCCGAACTCAACCCCATGCTGTGTGAAATCCGCCTGATGGCGTGGGGGCCGCAACCGCACAACTTCTTCACCCTGCTCAAGGAATCACTGGACACCATTCTTAAACGCTTCGAGGGCCTCACCTTTCAGCGCCTGGTGCCATGCATTTGCCATTGGGAACGCAAGGCCGCCCCCTGTCCGCGTCATTATCGTTACGATGATTTGGCCCGACGGCTGGAAAACAAACGGCTCACGGTGGAATGCCCCGATTCGTTTGCGGAGGTCTCCGTCACCACCTTGCTCTATGGCCTGCACGCCATCACCGAACCCAAAGTGATGGCCGACCTGCAAGCAGTGCGGCAAGCCATCCGCGTCGAAGTCTCCGACCGGCTGGAACAGCTAGAAGCCCGCGAAGCTCAGCAATCGCAACTCCTCGGCCAATGGTTCACCCGCCTGTGGAATTTGGAAACCGCCAAGTTGGAAATCGCCTGCCCCAACACCTTCCTCCTCATGCCGGGGAGCGACACCCGTTGGTATGACCTCAAAGAACATGCCAAAAACTTGGTCAGCCAACCCGCCACGCTTTATCTGCTCTGCCAACATCCCGCGAAGCCGCACCTGCTCAAAGGCCACAACGGTTATGTGGTGCGCGAACCGGAAAAATGGTGGAAAGAAGTGGCCCCGTGGCTCAACCACCTCATCAAATTTCTGCAATTTGCCGTGCCCATGGGCAAAGCCCTGGGCGAGGTCTACGACCAAGCGCAGATGGACAACATCAAAACCAGCGTGGGCTAATGGAAGCAATCGTGACACTCCCCAGCCGCTAAAGCGGCGGGGCTTCTTGGGACACGCTCGGCCT
>CAYUFY010000681.1:0-1904 GCA_964443795.1 uncultured Anaerolineales bacterium
GGCTTGCTCACATGATCTCTTCTTTCCTGACGCACTTTCCGAACATATGTACTCTACATATGTACTCTCAGTTTCAGAGATGCACCCATGTTTCGTTGTTCGACCGCTTGGGTGCTGGCGACTTGGGCCCGTTGTTGTTGTTCAATCGCCTGGGTGCTGGCAACTTCGGCGGTGGCTTGTTGGGCCACGGCTTGGGTGCGGCTTTGGCTGGCCTGCACCCCAAACACCATGGCGATGATAGCGGCCACCACCGCCACCGCGCTCAGCGCCGCCACAATGCGGGTGTTACGGCGGGCCGCGCGCAGTTCTTTCTGGCGCGCTTCTTCTTTTTCACGGGCTTCGCGTTCTAATTCCGTCTGGCAGGCGGTAACGAATTCGGTCTCGTCGGGCGTGGGGTCTTCCAACGCGGCGGCTTTATCCAACTCCGCGCCGCGCCACAACAGGTTGGGGTCGCGCCCGGCCTCGCGCCAGCGGCGGCTTTGGTCTTTCAGGCGGTTGTGCTGGCGCACGGTCTCGCGCTCTTCTTCCAGCCAGCCCAGCAGGGTGGGCCAGTTGCGCACCAACGCCTCGTGGGCCACCTCCACTTGCACATCGTCGCCCGCGCCGCTCTGCCGCACCAGGCGCGCCGCAATCAATTGATCAAGCGTCTCGGCGCGGCGTTTCTCCGAGCCATCCTTCTTGCTCAACAAATCCGCGCGGCGAATGCGGTCGCTGGTCACTTCCAGGTTCTCGTTAATCTTCACCATCCGCAACAACAGGCGCTTGGTGGCTTCCTGCTTTTCCGGGATCAGGCTGGCATAAAACGCATCGGCGGCGCGGGCCAAGGATTGCCGCCCACCGCCCACTTCGTCGTAAGCCGCGCGTAGCACCCGGTTGCGCTGGCGCTTTTGCCACAGCGCCCACAGGGTGAACTGCAACAATGGCAAAGCCGCCGCCTCCCCCGAGACTTCGCCCACCAGTGTGTCCACCAACCCGGCTTCGAACTTCAGGCCCACGCGCGCGGCCGGGTCTTCAATCGCTTCGCGCAGTTCGCTCGCGCTCATGGGCAACACCCGCGCCACGCCCGCCCCAAACGCTTGCGCAAACTCGAGGGGCAGGCTGTGCACCCGGGCTTCAAAATCGGCGCGCAGGGTGAGGATGAGCTGGTGGCCGGCTTCAACCCAAGCCAGCAGTTGTTGGGCCACGGGCGCGCGTTGGTCCAGCGGGGCCAGCGTAAAGACTTCCTCGAACTGGTCAATCACCACCACCGAGTGCGGCGGCAGGGGGTGGGGCAGTTGACCGAGCGCGGCCAGCGGGTCGGCGCCGGGCACCAGCACGGGCTGGTAGTGCCACTCGGTTTCAGGATACGGGCCGTGCTTCATCACCGGGAGCAACCCGGCGCGTACCACCGACGATTTGCCGCTCCCCGAGGTGCCCACCACGGCCAGCAGGGGCGCGGCTTGCAAGTGCGCCAGCAGTTCGTCCACCAGCCGCCGCCGCCCGTAGAACAAGGCGGCGTTTTGTTCGCCAAAGGCTTCCAAACCCAAATACGGGCACAGCGCGTCGGGGAGTTCGGGGGCCAGCGCCTCATCAAACGGCGCAAGCGTCGCGGCCAAATCCAGGTCGGCTTCGCGGTACAGACGCGTGCTCCAATAATCGAGCAGGCTTTGCGCGGCGCGGCGGTCGGCGCGGGCATCGAGCCACCCGCCCAGGGTTTGCCCCTGCCGCACAAACTCGGCCGCGTCTTGCAAGGTGGTGGCGCGGTCGGCCTCGTAGGCGTTGAGCAGGGTCGCATGCGCGGCGCGCAGAGCGTCGAGCACATTCAGCGCGGGGTCGTGTTGCAGGTCGGCGGGGGTGGGCAGGGAGATAGGCATAGTCTCTTGAGAGACCTGTCAGGTGGGCGCGACCAAACGCCATTTTTTCAG
>CAYUFY010000682.1:0-1901 GCA_964443795.1 uncultured Anaerolineales bacterium
ATTATTGAGAAGATACTTAGAACGGATGTTTACCCCGAATTATTGAGAAGATACCCGGTGGAGACTTGGTACTTAACAAGTCGTCGAAGCCGGAAGCCACCCGCTTCTAGCGGGTGGTAGTTCACTTGACTTGTCTTATGCACCGCACCGTGAGCGGAGCAACGGGCGCATTCTTCGACTACGCTCAGAACGCGCCCGTTGCGTAGTCGAAGGGACGCTCCCTGCGTAACATGAGTTATTTGATTCAAACTAACGTTGTGCGGGCGTTCAATTGAACGCCCCGACTCAATTTCTGAGGCTCCTATGACCAAACCAACTTTCAAATGGGACGACCCCTTTCTCTTTAGCGACCAATTGACCGACGAAGAGCGCATGATCCGCGATAGCGCGCGCCGATATTGCCAGGATAAACTCATGCCGCGCATTCTCGAGGCCAATCGGCATGAGCACTTCGACCGCGCCATTCTGAATGAGATGGGGCAGGCGGGTTTTCTGGGGTGCACCCTCCCCGAAGAGTACGGTTGCGCCGGGCTGAATTCGGTGGCCTATGGGTTGATCGCCCGCGAGGTGGAGCGCGTGGACAGCGGTTACCGGAGCACGATGAGCGTGCAATCGTCGCTGGTGATGTATCCGATTTACACCTATGGCACCGAAGACCAGCGTCGCAAGTATTTGCCCCGGTTGGCGACGGGTGAGAGCGTGGGGTGCTTTGGCCTGACCGAGCCGAACCACGGCAGTGACCCCGGCAGTATGGAGACGCGCGCCAAAAAAGTGGACGGCGGCTGGGTTCTGCATGGCACCAAAATGTGGATTACCAACTCGCCCATCGCCGATGTGTTTGTAGTGTGGGCCAAAGCGTCGGGGGGGCCGGACCCGCAGGGCGCGATCCGGGGGTTCATCCTCGAGAAAGGCATGAAGGGCCTCAGCGCTCCCAAGATCGAGGGTAAGTTCAGTTTGCGCGCCAGTAGCACCGGCGAAATTGTGATGGATGAAGTCTTTGTGCCGGACGAGAATTTCCTGCCCAACGTCAGCGGCCTCAAAGGCCCCTTTGGGTGTTTAAACAAAGCCCGCTATGGCATTGCCTGGGGCGCTTTGGGTGCCGCCGAATTTTGCTGGCACGCCGCGCGGCAATACACATTGGATCGTCACCAATTCGGGCGACCGCTGGCGGCCAATCAACTCATCCAACTTAAACTCGCCAATATGCTCACCGAGATTACGCTGGGGTTGCAGGGCGCTCTGCGGGTGGGGCGCTTGATGGACGAAGACAAAGCCACGCCCGAGATGGTGTCGTTGGTGAAGCGCAATTCCTGCGGCAAGGCGCTGGAGATTGCGCGGCTGGCGCGCGATATGCACGGCGGTAATGGCATTTCGGATGAGTTTCATGTCATCCGGCATGTGATGAATCTGGAAGCGGTGAACACTTACGAAGGCACCCACGACATTCACGCCCTCATCCTGGGCCGCGCGCAAACCGGGTTGCAGGCGTTTACGGCGGAGTGAGGTTAGAAAGACCAGACGGGTGATACCCTAAAAAAATTTTGCGACCCACCCGCGTTTTTTGCGCCCCGTAGCCCCGAGCCGCGAAGCGGCGAGTGGGCGGAGTGGGCGGAGTGGGTAGCGGGAGGGGGTGAGCAGAGATTAAGTTTGCCAGTGTTCAGCGAATCAGTGGTCAGTGACTCACCGAGAAGAAGGACCAACACACACCCGAAAACCGCTGAAAGGGTCACGGCCGCCCGGATGGGAGTCGTTGCGGTAGGCGGCGCGCGCGAAGCCTCGATCGTGTAACCACGAGCCGCCGCGTACAACACGCATTTCATCGCCACTCAAGTCAATTTTCTCTGACTTTTTATAGATTTTGCGCTGTGAAAACCCGCCGCTTCCAGCGGCGGGACGCTACG
>CAYUFY010000683.1:0-1899 GCA_964443795.1 uncultured Anaerolineales bacterium
ACAACCAAGTACGAACTGGGCTGGACAGGCCCAGTGGGACAAAACGTGGGCCACTCGGCCGAGCGTGTCCCAAGAAGCCCCGCCGCTTTAGCGGCTGGGGAGTGTCACCAATTTGCGGGCTTATGCTGGGCGCTGGCACAGGGCGCGTCGTGGCCGTGAACGTGACGGCGGACGACACGCGCCTGGCCGCCCAACTCTCCCGCCCCAAAGAAAAACCCCAGGTTTTTTTCGTGACCGAACTCGCCTCGCTCCATTTTCCTGATCTGCTGGCCGAAGTGACCCGCGCCCTCCCGGGTGAGGCGCGGGTGTGGCTCGTCGGCGGGGCGCTTCGGGACGCCCTGCTCAACCGGCGCATCCACGATTTGGATTTTGCCGTGGCCGGTGACGCGCTGAAGGTGGCCCGCGCGGTGGCGGACGCCCTGGGCGCGGCCTTTTTCCCGCTCGACTCAGAGCGCGCGGTGGGGCGCGTGATCGTGACCCGCGCCGAGGAGCGGTTTATCCTCGATTTCGCCGCCCTGCGCGGCCCCGACCTCCCTGCCGACCTCGCCGCCCGCGATTTCACCCTCAACGCCATCGCGCTCGATCTCGCTGACCCGGACAACCTCATTGACCCGCTCAACGGCGAGAGCGATTTACGCATCAAAGTCATCCGCGCCTGCTCAGCCACCGCCCTCGCCGATGATCCATTGCGGGGCGTGCGGGCGGTGCGTCTCGCGGCCCAACTCGATTTTCGGATTGATAAAGAAACCCGCACCGCCATTCGCGCCCAGGCGGGCGCGCTGGCCCAGGTGTCTTTCGAGCGGCGGCGGGATGAATTCATCCGCTGTGTGGGTGGCCCCCGCCCGGCGGCGGCGCTCCGTGCTCTGGAAATGTTGGGCCTATTGCCGCATCTCCTCCCCGAACTGGCGCCCCTCACAGGGGTCACGCAATCCCCGCCCCACACGTTGGATGTGTGGGAACACACGCTCGGGGTGGTCGAACGCCTCAACGCGGTCCTCGCCATCCTCGCGCCGGTGCATGATGTGGATGCGGCTTCGGAATTGACACTCGGGTTGGTGTCGGTGCAGTTGGGGCGGCATCGGCTGGCCTTGCATCAACATCTGCAAGCCATGCTCAGCGGTGAACGCCCGGCGCGCTGGTTGTTGATGCTGGCGGCGCTCTTGCATGATGTCGGCAAGCCCGGCACGCGCTCGGTGGAGAGTAATGGGCGCATTCGGTTTCTTAATCACGAAAACACCGGGGCCGAGATCGTGGGCCGCCGGCTCACGCGCCTGCATTTCAGCGGCGACGAAGTGAAACGCGCCAAAACCATTGTGGCGCATCATATGCGCCCGCGCCAACTCTCTTCGACCGGGGAAACCGTATCCCGGCGGGCCATTTACCGATTCTTCCGGGCCACGGGCGAGGCCGGGGTGGATATTGTCCTGCTCTCGCTGGCGGACTTGCTGGCGAAAGATACGGCCAGCCCGCCGCCGCAAGATGAGTGGGCTTATCATCTATCCATCTGCGCCCAACTGCTGAACGCCTATTTTGAAAAACCCGAAGAGACGGTCGCGCCGCCAGCGCTCATCACTGGTCACGACCTGATCGCCGAATTTGCCCTGGAAGCCGGGCCGCGCGTGGGCCAACTGCTGGAGGCGGTGCGCGAAGCGCAAGCCGCCGGAGAAATCACCGACCGGGCCGCGGCGCTGGATTTTATTCGCCAGCAATTGGCAAATAAATAACTCACCTTACGCAGATGAGTGCATTTTGAGATTGTCACTCCGAACGAAGCGAGGAGTCTCTACGCAATTTGTAGAGATTCCTCGCTTCGCTCGGAATGACAGTGCGTAAGGTGACTGAGTAAGTGAACTACCACCCGCTAGAAGCGGGTGGCTTCCAGCTTCAACGACTTGTTAA
>CAYUFY010000684.1:0-1897 GCA_964443795.1 uncultured Anaerolineales bacterium
CGCTGGTGGCGCAAAGCGCCGCCGGGGTGGTGCTGGTGAGCGCGATTATTTTAGTCGTGGGGTATTGGTATGGCGCGCCGTTGCTGTATGGCGGGACGGTCACACCGGTGGCCCTGACCTCGGCGGTGGGGTTTCTCTTGCTGAGTGTCGGCTGGTTGTGTGAAAGCCCGCAGGCCTGGTTCTACCGTTGGGCCGTGAGCGAGGCGGTGGCCAGCCGCTTTACCCGCCTGGTTTTACCCGGCACCACCGCCATCATCCTGACCATGGGGTGGGTGCGCGTGACTTTTTTAGAGAAGTTACCCCCGGTGTACGATGTGTTTTTCTTTTCCCTGCTCATACTGGTTTCGTCCGGGCTGATTGCGTTGTTGGTGTTTATAATCGCGCGGCAGGTGCAAACCACGGTCACCCGCGGGGCGACGGCGTTGCGCGAGAGCGAGACCCGCTTCCGCACCTTGTTCGAGCAGGCCGCCGTGGGCGTGGCGCTGTTGGAGACCCGCACCGGGCGCTATGTCCGGATCAACCAAACTTATTGTGATTTCCTAGGCTATACCCCGGCCGAGATGTTGCAAAAAAGGTATCAAGATGTCACCCATCCGCAGGATGTGCAAGCCAACACCGATTACAACGCCCAGCTGATGGCCGGGGAAATTCAGGCCTTCACGCTGGATAAACGCTTTGTGCGCCAGGATGGCCAGGCGGTGTGGGGCAAACTGACTGGCTCTCCACTGTGGCGACCCGGCGAAACCCCGACGGAGTTTTTTCACATTGCGGTGGTGGTGGATATCACCGAGCGCAAACAGGCGGAGCTGGCGTTGCGCGAAAGCGAGGCGCGTTTCCGCGCGGTCACCGCCACCGCCCCGGATGCCATTATTACCATTGACCAGGTTGGCCAGATCGTGCATTGGAATGGCGCGGCGGAAAAAATGTTCGGCTATCCGCTGGCACAGGCGGTGGGGCGCCCCATCACTTTGATCATGCCCGATCATTATCAGGCCCCGCATCAGGCCATGTTCGAGCGGGCCGTGACAGCCGGGAAATTAAGCATCAGTGGCGCGCCGCGCGAATTGACCGGGCGCACCCAGGGGGGGCGGGAATTTCCCATCGAGTTGTCGCTGGCGCACTGGCTGGCGCAGGACCAAATTTTCTTCACGGCCATCGTGCGCGATATCACCGAACGCCAGCAGGCTGCGGAGGCCTTGCGCGCCAGCGAAGAGAAACAACGGGCGATCCTAGAATCGCTGACCGATAACGTGATCATGTTGGATGCGGCGGGGCGCATCCAATATATTAACCATGTGTCACCCGGCCTGGATGAGCAAAAAGTTTTCGGTTCGAATTGGCTGATGTGGCTGGATGAGGCGGATCGCCAGATCGCGGAAGCCGCCCTACAGCGGACACTCGATTCAGGTGAAGCCTCTGAAGCCGAATATCGGGCGATCGGGCCGGAACAAGTAATGACCTGGTTTCATGTCAAATTCACGCGGATGCCGGGGCTGGCGACGCAGACAATGGTTCTCATTGCCAGCGATATCACCCGGCGCAAGCAGGCCGAGGCCTTGCTCAAAGAGAGCGAGATTAAATATCGCACGGTGGCCGAACACACCTATGACTGGGAATATTGGTTGGGCACCGCGGGCCAATACATTTATATATCGCCCTCGTGCGAACGCATCACCGGCTATCGGGCCGCCGAATTTATGGCCCGCCCGGATTTGCTGGAGGCCATTACGCACCCGGATGATCGCGAGCTTGTGCGGGAACATATGCATGAGGCGCCGGAAACGCATCTGGTGCATACGTTTGATTTTCGGGTGGTGGCGCGGGGGGGCGAGACCCACTGGATCGCCCATGCGCGCCAACCCGTGTACAGCCCCGACGGGCGCTGGTTGGGCAGTCG
>CAYUFY010000685.1:0-1894 GCA_964443795.1 uncultured Anaerolineales bacterium
CTTATTCGCGCGGCACCGCGTAGAAAGGGCGGCGAATTGTGAAAATCTATCGCGGTTTCAAGACGGAGTTGGACTTGTACAACCCAACAGTGAGTGGTGCGCCGTTGGCCGTCATTCAGCAATACATCAAGAAGAACGTCTAAATGCCGCGCGCTAAGACTCCGTCCTTCATCTGCGAATTGCCGCTCCAGGTCACGCCGGCCGATGAGCGCCACTTGCTGGTCCGGTTGGATTGCGCGCGGCAGGTGTATAACGCTTGTCTGGGCGAAAGTCTGAAGCGACTAGAACGGATGCGCCCGTCGCCGGACTATCAGGCGGCGCGGGCCATGCCCAAAAGTAAAAAGAAATCTCCAGCGGCGGTGGCCCGCGCCGCCGCGTTCAAAGCCGTGAATGAGCAATTTGGCTTTCAGGAGTTTGACCTGCACGCCTACGCGGTGCAATTTAGCCATTCGTGGTTAGGTGAGCATTTGGACAGCAACACGGTTCAAAAGGTTGCCACCCGCGCGTTTCAGGCCGCGCAACAGCACGCTTTCGGCAAGCGCGGCCAGCCCCGTTTCAAAGGCAAAGGGCAGTTCGACTCGGTGGAAGGCAAGACCAACGCCAGCGGCATTTTGTGGCGGGAGAACGCGGTCAAGTGGACGGGACTGGAACTGCCCGCCATGATTGACGCGCACGACGCTGTAATCGCGCACGGTTTGGCGAGTCGCGTCAAGTTCGCGCGACTGGTGCGCCGCAAACTGAACGGGCGCAACCGCTTCTATGTCCAACTGGTCTGCGAAGGAAAGTCGTATCGCAAGCCAACACACGCGATAGGGAAAGGGGTGGTGGGTTTGGACATCGGCCCGTCCACGGTCGCTATCGTCTCGCCGACCGGCGACATAGCAAAGTTGGAACGCTTCTGTGATGCGTTGAAGCCGCACCACAAAGCCATCCGCAAGTTGCAACGCCGGATGGATAGACAACGCCGCGCCAACAATCCCGACAACTTCAGCGCCAATGGCACGGCCAAGAAGGGCGCGCACCGCTGGCATAAATCCAACCACTATCTCCAAACGCGCAGTAAATTGGCCGAACTGCGCCGCCAACAAGCCGCCTACCGAAAAAGCCTGCATGGGCAGTTGGTCAATCGGGTGTTGGCGCAGGGCAATGTCATCAAACTGGAAAAACTCTCCTACCGCGCTTTCCAAAAACAATACGGGAAGTCGGTGGGCTTTCGCGGACCGGGCACCTTCGTCAGTCATCTCAGGCGCAAAGCTGAAAACGCTGGCGTGGAGATAGTCGAGTTTCCCACCGTGACCACGCGCCTCAGCCAAACGTGCGTGTGCGGGCAAGTGGTGAAGAAACCACTCGCGCTCCGCTGGCATGTTTGCGACTGTGGCGTGGGGCCAGTCCAACGGGACCTGTTCTCCGCGTGGCTGGCCTGTTTTGTGAACGACGATAAGCGACTCGATGCGGGTCAAGCGCAAGCGGCTTGGCCGGGTGTGGATACGCGCCTGCGGACGGCATCGAGCCAGATTCCACCGACGATGGGGCAGGGGCAACCCAAGCCCAACCTCCACTTGGCAACCCGTGCAGGTCAGAGTCGGTCGTCCGTACAGTTGGGCTGGCAAGTCAGTAAGGCTGGGCATGGTGACTCGTGCGCTGTGACCAGAGAGCTGGCTTCTCAACCCGAACCCCCCGCCTTCAGGCGTGGGGAGTAGTCAGCGGGTCAGTTGTGCCGTCTCCAATGCTTGCCGCCACGCATTCGTCGTCGGTAAATCGAGCGGCGAGGCCCCTACCCGACTCAGCACCCGTAAGCCCGTTGATTCCGGCAACAGGAGGGGCGCTAACCCAAAACCGCGCGCCGCTGTCTGGGCATATTCTTCATCGCCGGGTTGGACGCGATTAATCACCA
>CAYUFY010000686.1:0-1877 GCA_964443795.1 uncultured Anaerolineales bacterium
TTCCGTTCGCTGACTTGGAAGTAGCCCATGGAAAAGACTTTTCTGGATAACTATAACTGGGCGACAGTGTAGTCCGGCGGCTTGCCCGGCCCGCCTTGGTGATGAAAGGCCGCGCAGGCCGCGCTGGCGGTTTGCCAGTCGAAGTGTTGCCCAATCCGCACCAGCACATGCGTCGGTTGCTGCGCGATGAGACGCTGATAAATGGCGTAACTTTGGCTGGGGGGCACTTCGGCGGCGGCGGATATAATCGGCATGTGGGTGTTTGGTGTGAGGTTGGTTGGCAAACCTATCTTGCACCCAATACCCACTTTTGCCAAATTCCCCAAGACGCATAGCGGAATTATGAGCCGCTCTCTTGTAGTGCAATTGGTAGACCGCTACAACTCCCGCCTCAGACTTGGGTGCATTCGCCGTTGGTGGTCAACGCTCACCTGCGACGCACCTTAAAGGTGCGTCGCAGGTAAAAGCCAAAAATCTCGAACGCACCCTCAGATTTTGCGCGTCATGTGTTTTTTGGCAAAGGCCTGCCACTGGTCATTCTCAAAATAATACTGCTCAAACGACCACGCATCTTCGGCTTCGGCGCGGATGAATTTGTTGATAAATGGCCCGGCGCGGTACTCGAACACAAACGGGAGAACGTGGCCCTCGCGTTTGCCGTGCCCCGGCACGCACGTCATCCCCACGCCGAAGGTGTCGAGTAGATGCAGGACAAATAAATCTTCGTCGGTGTTGTAGCCCAGGTAATACACGGCCTCGTACGGCTTTTGGCCGGCCGGGGCCGGGAGCGTGGATTGGAAGTACATTTCCACAAACAGCCCGCCGAGCGTCCAGCGGGCGGTGACATTTTGGCGCAGGGGTGTGTCGTCCATCTGCCCGGTGAGTTCCCATTCGCCTACCAGTTGGTTGAGGAATTCGGCGGCGGGGGTCATGGCTTTACCGCCAGCACCCACCAGCCCGCGCCCCACCATTTGGAGAAGCGCGAATTCGATAAATCAAAGGCGCGCCACCAGCGTTGCAAAAAGTCAGTTTTGTAGAACTTGAGTAGGGCACCCGATAAAACAGGGATGCGCCCCAACGAGGTGACGGGCCGGTTGCCCAGGGCGTGCTTCACCCGCCCGCCGCATTTTTCGAGCGTGGCGACGTAGGTGGCGAGGCTGTAGTCGTTTTCAAAGAAGTCGGCTTCAGTGGCGCGGCCCAGTTCGCCGAGTCTTCCGGCCAGGAGGGCGCGGGCCATTTTTTTGGCGCGCGCCGGGAGGTAACTAAAAACTTCCACCGAAAATCGGCGCGGCACCAGGTCGGCCCAGAATACGCCGCCGGGTTTGAGCACCCGCAGTTGTTCGGCAATGGGGGGTAAGATGTCGGAAAAATGCTCCAGCAGGCCAAAACTCATGACCACGTCGAAGGTCGCATCGCCGTAGGGCAGGGTGAGCGCATCGGCTTTCACCCAGGCCGCACGGGCGGCGGGTGGACGCGCGTGAGCGGCGAAATTCCGCCGGGCAAAGGTCAACGCCTCGTCGGACAAGTCCACCAAACTCACCTCCCATTGGCGGGTGTTGTGGAAGAAGAGCGATACCCCGCCCGAGCCGCATCCCACTTCCAGCGCGCGCTGGGAGCCGGTGGGCAGAAATTCAGCCAGGCGCTGGAATTTCACAGCCTCCCATAATTCGGGGAAGCTGTGGCAGTTGTGGATATCGCCTTCGGAATAAAACAGTTTGGTCTTCGTCCAAATCTCATCGAAGACTTCATGCTCACCGGTGTGTTGGGATGAGTCGCTCATGGTTGGCTCGCAGGGATTGTACCAAATTCAAATCTACGCCTGGGGAGTTCCTAAACCCGCAGAGGTGGTAAAGTCACTGAATGACTAACCAACCTTG
>CAYUFY010000687.1:0-1875 GCA_964443795.1 uncultured Anaerolineales bacterium
TGCCCCGCGAGATAAACCTGCACGCCGCTCACCAGCAACGCGGCAAAGACCACGCCCCCCACCATCTGCCGCACGGCTCGTTCGAGCCGCCTCACCTGTTCGGCAATCTGCGGCACGCGCACGGCAAACTCGCCACGCTCCATCTGCCCAAGCAAAGTTTCCAGCCGCACCGGCACCCCCAGCAGTGTGCGCCCAATTTTTTCGGCTTCGCCCAACCAAAACTCCCAGCCGGTCGTCGCTTCCTCGGCCATCAGTTTCTGCGCGAAAGGCGCGAGACCGCCCCACACGTTGAAATCCGGGTTCAACCCGGTGCACATCCCCGAGAGAATAGCCACCGTCCGCCCCAGAAAAATCAGGTCTTCGGGGATCTGAAACGGCGCGGCATACATGAGCTGGCGAAACTCTTTGGCAAACTCATGAATTTCAGCGTAACTGATGGCTTGCAGTTCGGCCATGCTCTTGCCCCAAAATTTTTCAAACATCTTCGTCTCGGCTTGAGCCAGCATATCCAAATCGGCGTGGGGCAGGAGCAGATCAAGCATCTGCGAGGCTTTCAGCATCCGGGCGGTGTCGCGCGTCCCGATGCCGATGGCCAGTTCGCGCAACCCGGCGCGCAGGTTGGGCGGCACCCGGCCCACCATGCCGAAGTCCACGAAGATGAGTTGCCACCTCACCCCCCCGGCCCCCCTCTCCTGAGCCTGTGGCTCAGGAGAGGGGGGAGAGGAGGCCGCAAGGCCGGAGAGGGGGGTGAGGAGCGAGACAAATAAGTTTCCCGGATGGGGGTCGGCGTGAAAAAAGCCGTGCTCAAAAATTTGGCGCAGATAGACGCTGAACAGCCGTTGGGCGACCTCCGCGCGGTCAATGCCGGCGGCGGTGATGGCCGCATAGTCGGTGATTTTGATGGCGTACACATCTTCGAGCGTTAGCACGCGGGTAGCCATGTGTGTCCACACCACGCCTGGCACGCGCACACCGGGGTCGTCTTTAAAGTGCGCGGCAAAGGTCTCGGCGTTGCGGCCCTCGGCCAGGTAATCAATTTCTTCATACAGCGTGCGCGTGAATTCGGCCAGAAGCGCGGGCACATCGGCGCGGCGGCGGATGGGCGGGTAACGCTTGAGCCAACTGCCCACCGTACGCAAAGCGGCGAGGTCGGTGGCGATGAGGTGCTCGATACCAGGGCGCTGAATTTTAACCACGACGGCCTCGCCCCCCGCCCCTACCCCCGTCTCCATCGCTTGGGGCGATAGAGACAGGGGAGGGGAGTAGAGCAACCGGGCGCGGTGCGCCTGCCCGAGCGAGGCCGCCGCGAGGGGCGTCTCGTCAAAGAAGGCAAAGCGCGCGGTCAGGGGCGCGCCCAGTTCGGCCTCGACCACGCGCCGGATGTCGGCAAATTTTTCGGGGGGCACTTCGTCTTGCAGGTCGGCCAGTTCGGCGGTCACTTCTTCGGGCAACACATCCAGCCGCGAGGAGAGGAATTGCCCCACTTTGATGAGCACGCCGCCCATGCGCACGGCCAGGGCGCGGAACCGCACCGCAATGCGGCGCAGACGTTCCGGGCGGGTCTGGCGGGTCCAGCCGCGCAAACCCACGCGCGGGAGCACCAGTTCCCACCAAATTAAACTGGCAATGACACGGGCAAAGAAGAAAACAATTCGCCGATACCGGGCCGTGAGCATGGCGTTACGGCGTAACGCTCGGCGCGCTGGTCGGTGTGCGGGTGAAGGCCGGGGCGGTGGTGACGGGTGGGTTAGTGGCGGTGGGCCAGCGGGTGGGGGTGGGGGTGGGCGTAAAAGTCTGGGTGGGCGAGCGCCGCGTGGCGGACGGCGTAAAGGTGACCGTGGGGGGCACGGGGGTGCGCGTCGGGCGCAGGGTGGC
>CAYUFY010000688.1:0-1865 GCA_964443795.1 uncultured Anaerolineales bacterium
TACCGTGCAATCCCGCTTGCGGCCAATGGGTAAGTTATTTAATTGGCGTTCCTATGCGACCGAGCCGGTGTGCGACCTGATGCAAATCTACTTCAATTGGGACCGGCTAAAATATAAAGGGATGAAGACGGTCGCGCGCCTGCTCGGCCTGACGAACCCACTGGCGGGCGTGGACGGGAGTCAGGTCGCCGCCATGGATGACGCGGCGCTCCTGGCCTACGTCGCTAACGATGTGGACTTAGAAACGGCGCTGTGGGAACGCATGGACGGCGTTTACTGGCCGCGCCAACGTCCGCTGACGCTGGCCGACAACGTGCTGGCGCGAAACTAAACATGGCTGAAAAAACTGAACTCGAAAAATTCCGCACGCGCTGGCGGCGCTGGTTGGGCAACAAGACGCGCCGGGACGCGCCGCATTGGGTGACACTCCTTGCCTCGAATTGGATGGGGTGGGTGGAACAGGTGTACGCGCAGTGCGGCTTAGACTACACGCCGCTCGGCTTCACGCCCCCCCGCGAGACCGTCAAGGCGGTTTGGCTGGTCGCTATCAACCAGGCCGATATGCGGATGCTTCGCCGCTTAGACGGCCTGTACGCCGCTGACAAAATAGGTTTGTAACCATGCCCCAACTCCAACTCACCCCCGAACAACAAACGCAACTGGTGAGCGACAGTCGAACCATCACCGAGTTGGCCGACACTGGCCCCGCCGGGGAAGCCCTGCGCGCGGCGATTGCCGCTGGCGCGCCGGAAATTACCGCTGACCTGTTGGCCTTGCTCCGCGCCGTGGCCGAGTCGCGCGTGCCCATGTCAGCCGAAGACCGCGCAACGTGGCAGGCGCTTTACCGCGCGGCTGATGGTTCCCCTTCGACTGTCGCTCATGGTTCGACTGTCGCTCATGGTTCGACTGTCGCTCACCATGTCGCTCACCACGCGCCGAAGCCGCGCGGCCCAGGCGCGGGCGGTGTTGGGCTAATCTACTGGGAAAACCGTTGACAGCGTACTTGATAGGCGATATACTTCTGTACGTTATAGCGTAAGTTTCTACGTCAGGAGACAATCCATGTTAGCCCACCGCACGACTTCCATCACCGAATTGCGCGACCAACTGGCGACGGTCGTGGACGCGCTGGATGAATCTGGGCCAGTGATGATTGTGCGTCACAGTAAGCCCGCCGCGTACTTGATTTCCCCGGCTGTTTTTGAGGCCCTGCTGGAATTGATGGAGGAGGCCGAAGACCGTCTAGCCATGCAAACCGCCGTGCGCGATTATCGGCGCGGCCGGGCGGTTCCCGCAGAAGAGGTCTTGGGCCGGTTGGGGGTGTAATGAATGTACCGGGTTTTCCTGCATCCTGACCTTGAAAAACAACTGGCCCGTTTGCCCCGCCCCATTTTGGAGCGCTTGGCTCAAACCATTCGAGACCTAGGGGCCACCCCGCGCCCGGCGCAAGTGAAGGCGCTGGGCCAGGAACTCTATCGGTTGCGGCTCGGCGATTATCGCGTGGTCTACGCGGTGTTTGATGATGAGCGCGTCGTATTTGTCGGCAAGGTGGCCCGGCGCTCCGAGAAAACCTACCGCGATTTGCCGACCTTGTTGGCGGCGGCGCGGCAGGCTATCGCTACCCTGCCCAAATCTGTCCCGGCTCCCCCCCCGGCGGTAGCGGCCAAGCCCGCCCGCCGCCCGAAGAAACGTCGCGGAAAATAGCCGAGTGAGCGCCAACACCATCCTCAGCTAACCGCAGATTCAAGCGGTGCATTTTGCCAATGGGAACATCCAAATTGACTTACGTGATGGGCGCATGGTCTCCGCGCCGATGACCGATTGAAACCCGCCGCAAGCCACAGGGCTTCCAGCCCTGGTGGATA
>CAYUFY010000689.1:0-1862 GCA_964443795.1 uncultured Anaerolineales bacterium
CGAACTCGAAGGCACCTTCCCGCTCCCCGAAGCGCAACTGGATCGCTTCCTCTTGCGCCTCGCAGTGGGCTACCCCGACGCCGATGAAGAGCGCGCCATCCTCCGCCGCTTCCGCGAGAGCGACCCACTCGACGACCTCGCCCCCGTGGTCTCCGGCGATAAAATTCTCGCGCTCGCCAAAACCTGCCGCGCCGTGTACGTGAGCGAAGCCATTGAGACCTACATTTTGGGATTGACCCGCACCACGCGCGATGACCCGGCCCTCACGTTGGGCGCCAGCCCGCGCGGGGCACTGGCCCTCTACCGGACAGCCCAGGCCCTCGCGGCCATCCGCAACCGAACATTTGTCACCCCCGACGATGTGCAGGCGCTCATCACCCCCGTCCTCGCCCATCGCCTCATCCCCTCCAGCCAATCGCGCCTGCGCGGCAAAGCCGTCGCCGACATTTTGCGCGACCTCGTGGCGAAAGTGCCGGTGCCGGTGGAAGAGTCCTGGTCCGAGGCCAGTCATCAGTAATCAGTTATCAGTCGTTTGTTCACTACCACTGATCACTGTTCACTGATAACTGCCTTTTCCATGACCGACCGCCTCACCCTCCTCCTCCTCGGCCTCCTGCTCATCCTCAGCGGCATCTTTCAGCACCCCCTGCTGTATTTGCTCGATGCGCTGGTGGTGCTGGTCGCCGGGGCCTCGTGGCTGTGGGGGCGCTACTGCCTCGCCGGGGTCAGCTACACCCGGCGGCTCGGCACCGAGCGCCTCTTCTGCGGCGAAGAAACCGACCTGTGGGTCGAAATCGTCAACGCCAAACCCCTGCCGCTCGCCTGGCTTCGCATCGCCGACGAATTTCCTCTCACCGTCACGGTGCATCACACCCAACTCTCCCGCGCCAGCGATACCAACCGCCGCCTGCTCAACAACCTGCTCAGCGTGCGCTGGTACGAACTGGTGCGGCGGCATTATCGCGTGACCGTCACCCATCGCGGCGTGCTGGATTTCGGCCCGGTGCAAATCACCTCCGGCGACATCTTCGGGTTCCGCACCCGCTACCTCGATCTCGATCATCATCACAAACTCATTGTCTATCCCAAACTCGTGCCGCTGGCCGAGCTTGGTCTGCGTTCGGCGCGCCCCCTCGGCGACTTCAACACCCCCCGGCGCATCCTCGCCGACCCGCTCCGGCTGGCGGGCGCGCGCGACTATCAGCCCGGCGACAGCATCCGCCACATTCACTGGAAAGCCACCGCCCGGCGCGGCGCACTACAAACCAAAGTCTTCGACCCCAGCGCCCATCAGGAAATAGTCATCTTTCTCAACAGCCAAACTTTGACCCGCGCCCATGAAGGCTACGTACCCGATATACTGGAAACCGCCATCGTCATCGCCGCTTCGGTGGCGCACGCCGCCCTCGAAACGCGGGTGGCCGTGGGGCTGTTCACCAATGCCGGGGTCAAAGACTCCGAGCGGCGCGTGCGTCTCCCCGCTTCGCGCCACGCCACCCAATCCACCCGCATCCTCGAAACCCTGGCCCAGATGACGCCGTTCACCTTCCTGGCTTTTGAAACCTTGCTCGAAATCGAAACGCCCCAACTCCCCTATGGCGCAACGGTCATCGCCATCACCGCCATCGTCAACGACGCTATCTTGAGCGAACTGCTCGACCTGCGCCGCGCCGGCCATCCCGTGGCCCTGCTCCTCATCGGCCAAACCGAACTCGACACCCCGCCCTCCGATTTAGCGACGTACTATGTGACGAAGAATTGGACGGAGATGTAAAGGCTAAAAAGTAATTTCACTTTTTACTTTTTACTCCTCACTTCCCCATGAAACGCATCAACTGGATTGAAACCTTCTTCCTCCCCGC
>CAYUFY010000690.1:0-1846 GCA_964443795.1 uncultured Anaerolineales bacterium
TTGAGGAAGATTTGGATTTCTTCAAAGCGCAGGGTCATCCGCAGAGAGCCAACGAAATCGCCGGCGCGGTTGTGCAGAGGCGCAGTGGCGCTGACCTGTGGCACGTCGTCGCCGGCCACGGTGATTTCACGGGCGGTGGTTTTTTGGATGTCGGTCAGCGGGTCGAGGGTCTCACCCATATCGCGCTGGTCGAAACTAATGACCACGACGTTATCGCGGTCGGCCAGCACAAATTCTTTTAGCCCGCCCGCCGTCATGTCGTCAATGAGCGCGCGGAAACGGAGGAGCGCATTGGCATCAAAGTTCTGGCCCTGAGCTTGCGCGAGTTGGTCGAGGTCAATGGTGTCTGCGTCGGCGGGGAGGGAGGCTTCCACCAGTGCCGCATTCCAACCGACCATGGCCACCGCTGAGTCGCGCAGATTGTTGACGAGGTAATTGCGCGCGTGGCCGACCACCACTTGAATGAGGCTGGCGAGGACGACGAGTAGTAACAGCGCGGTGCCGAGGACGAAGCGCGTCTGGATACTGCCGCGATTGAACATACCCGCGAGGCGTTGGCGCGTGAGCGGTTGCACCTGTTCGGGGTTGAGGGTGTCGATGGCGGAGCCGCTGAGGAGTTGGCGCGCTGGAAAATAAGCAGCGCAGGCGCTGACCAGAGGCGCGAGGAGCAAGCCGCCACCGCCCGCTATCAACGCTGGGCGCACAGCAACGAGAAGCCCAGCATACGGTTGATAATTGCTGATGCCCATCGCATTGCCACCATAGACGAGCGCAATCAACGCCACCAGCCCCACGCCCGCCAGCAAGCCCACCGCGCCGCCGACGAAACCAATGAAGGCCGCCTCGCCGATGACGAGGGCTTGCACTTGTGCCCGCGTCGCGCCGATGGCGCGCAGTTGGCCGAGCTCTTGCCGGCGCTCGGTGACACTGAGCAGGGTGGTGTTGACCAAGCCGAGCGCAGCGGCGAAGATGGCGAGGAGCAAGAAGCCTTGAAAGAGAAACGGCACGCTATCGAGGACTTGCAGTATCGTGCCGATAAGTTCACGCATGGACATGAGGTGCAAGTTGTTTTGCGCGGCGTATTGTTGCAGGTCGCTTTCGAGCGCGGCGGCATCGGTGTTGGGTTGCGGGCTGACGAGCAACCCAAACGGCGCGCCCTCCATGAACTGCGCGCGCACCGATGAGCCGATGAGTGACGCGCCGATGAAGGTCTGCCCTATGCCCGCAATCGTGCATTCCACCTCGCCATTTTTGCCCAGCAAGGTGAGCGTGTCGTACAGCTGCGCGTTGTTCTTGCGGGCGACGCTGGGCGTGAGCAGTAAGCCACAGCCATTATCGAGAAGCGGCAACGCCGTTGCCCAATCGCCTTCGGCGAATTGAAAATAAAACGTGCCGCTCTCGCGCACAAAGCGCGGGTCAATAATGAACGAAAAATAGGTGTCGTAGAAATACGACAGTTGCGGCACGATGACAAAATCCGAGAATTGCAATGCCCCCCGCTCACCGATGAGCGCGCGCGCCGCCGTGATTTGTTCGTCCGTGAGCCGGATGGAATCAAGTTCGGCGTAACTGCCCGGCCCGGCGAGTGGGTCTACTTTGAGCAATGTCCAACCGCCCGCATCCCGCGCGGCGCGCAGGGTGGGGCCAAAAATTTCGGTAGCGTAGAACGGAAAGAAACCCGCCACGCCCACCATCAGCGTCAGCCCCACGGCGAGGCTGGCGATGGTGAGCAAGACGCGCACGCGCCCCCGTTGGAGATTGTCGAGGATGAGTAAGCTCACCCCCGAGGGGGGCAAGGCCTTCCGCAAAGTCTGCGCCAGCCAGCCCATACTTGCGGGCAGGGCTA
>CAYUFY010000691.1:0-1820 GCA_964443795.1 uncultured Anaerolineales bacterium
CATCATCGGCCAGCGCCAAGTCGGGTTTAGCGTGGGCTTTGGCATTCGCTTTGCCCCCCGCAAAGCGCGCGTTGGTTTGCTTAATAAAGGCCGTGATGTCCCCGTAGCGAAAGAGCGCCTGGCCGCCCGGCGTGCGCTGACACGCGAGCAGTTCCCCGGAGAGCACTAATTTATTGAACGTGGAATGCGAGACTCCCAGTAAACTCATCGCGACCCCCGTGCGGACGAGCGTATCACCGGTCATGGAGGGCGACGGGGCCAAGGCGGGCGCACTCGGCGGCGAAGCGGAAGTGGGGCTGGTTGGGGTCATCACGGCTTTCTTTTTTCCTTGCTTGGGTTGCTTGGCTGGGGGCGGTGTGGAAGCCATTGCTTAGGACTCTCCAAAATAAAAAACGGCGGCTAACGGTCACTGCTTTGCAGTGCGTTAGCCGCCGACATAGCTCAGAGTTCTGAGTCACCCAGTCCACGCGCCTCGTGCTGGCGTGGAGGAGTTACATTCGGTGCGGTTTAAGTTGTGGGCCGGTCTGCCCGCAAGCCCTGGCCGCGCGCCTCGTGCTGGCGTGGCGGAGCCGCGTAGTCCGTTTTAGACAAAAAAGATTTGGGGAACCTCGGTCTCCGGGGCTAATACTTCAATGCGGGTGGGCAAGGTGTGGTGGTCGTAGTGGGTGAGCAGATAATCTACCAGCGCTACGTTCAGGGCTTCGTCCGGGATGGCGCAGGCTTGCCGACCACCCACGTCTACGCAGAGCATGAACAACCGCGTGGGCTGGTGCGCCAACTTGCCCAGACTGTCTAAAACGTAATCCTTGAGGCCATGCCGCTGGAGCGCATATTTCGCGCGCAGGTGCGCCAGCGCCTCCGGCAACGGCAGATGGGCGAGTTGGTGCTTCTCCAAAATGAGGCGCGCGGCGGTGATGGCTTGGACTTCACGGAGGGTCGGCGATGGCTTCACTGGGGTCTGCATCCCGCAACGGCGAATGTCGAATTGGACAGATACTATTTGCACCCGCCCTAAAAGTCAAGCCCGTTGTGAAGGGCGGAGCGCCCGCCCAAAAAGTGTATACCACACTCCCTTGTGTGGTACATACTTTTTGGAACCGCGCGGGCCAGCGTCACCAGCGGCCGTCTTGTAGTTTTGTAAAAAAAAACACGGTCAGCGGTTGGCTGGCCGTGTTGCTCATAGCATCGGTTCGTTTTTCAGGCACTCACAAGTCGTCCCCCAAATTGGCGGTGTGAACTTCCGGTGGCGGGGCTGGTGGGGTGTTGGCTTCGGTTTCAGTAAGTTGTTTGGCTCCCCCGTTGCGGCATAGGTCGCGGATGGCCGCCGAGGCGGGCATGCCCAGCGCGACCGCCTGCAAGATGTAGGCGACGATGGGGCCGTCCAGCGCGGGCGCATCGTAAAACGTAATGGGGCCGCGCCACTCCAACGAACCGTTGGCGTTGACGTAGAACGGCCCTTTCTTGGCCCGCGCCTTCGTGCGGGCCATGTTAGGCCGACACAGGCACAGCGACCGCCGCTTTCGCGGCCAGTTGTTCGGCGCGGCGTTGCCCGAACTTCCAGTACCCGCGCACGTTGGCATCGAGGAAGCGCGCCGGGTCCCAATGGACATTCGCGCCGCTGGCGGCCAGGGTCAGGCGCAACCGCTCCCCCAAGAGCAAGGCCCCGCCGCCAGTGGGAATGACCACCTCAAACCGCTTGAGATTGATTTCCCGCTCGCGTAACACCTTCAGCAAGCGGTTCAACCAAGTGTCCAGTTGGTCGCCAGAGAGCTTCAACCGCCCGGCGCGCAAGTCCGCGTCCACCGCCGCCAAATCCAGAC
>CAYUFY010000692.1:0-1819 GCA_964443795.1 uncultured Anaerolineales bacterium
TTGACCGGGCCGAAGCCAGCGGCTATCCCGAATCACCCGACCTCGCGGCAGAGTTCCTGAGCGAGCATGAAGTGGGAGGCTAAAAAAATGAGTTGCGAACTTCATCGCCAACAGGCCCTCGCCGCCATTCTCGCCGCGCATCCGGGTAAAGGCTGGTCGCCAGAGCAGGCCGAGGGCATTTATCAGACCCACAAGCGGGCGCATCCCGCGCTGAGTTACGAAGCCATGACCCAACTCGCGGGCGTGGTCGCCGAGTCCGGCGGCGCGGTGACGCTTGACCAGGCCGTGACTCTGTTCGATGCGGCGCGCGAGCAACGCAAGGATGGCTTCGGCGGCGACGACTTGGTGATGGCTGATTTACCCGACGACGACGTAGCCCCGGTGAGCGCGGCCAAGCCCAAGCGTGTGACCGTGAAACGCGGGGACGAATTAGCCCGTGAGAAGACACTTCGGACGCGGATGGACACGCCGGAAAACATTGCGGCGGCTTTGGCTGGCATAGACCGCGACGGCGGGGTCACGTTGAATACGATGATGGGCGCATTGTTATTGGAGCGGGGACTGATTGAGCGCAACTCGCGGGGCGGTTATCGGCGTACGCCAGCGGCTGACCAATGGCGGGATGCACGCGCCAGCGCCACGTCCTTCGGCGTGGACGCTTCTGCCAAAGTCGCTGAAGCCCACGCGCGGCCATCCGTGGAAAAATCCGCGCCGGAATTGGCGGCGCTTATTACCGAGACTCAGGCCGCCAAGCGCCAGCCCCCAGCCAAGTCTGCACCCGACAATGCCGCAACCACGCTCGACTCTTTCGCCGCGCCGTATCGCTCGAAATTCAAGAAGCCGGAAGCGTCCATCCTGAGTCGGTGGAAGACGCGCGTTCTCCCCGCCGGTCTGCACACGCAGGGCGAAGCGGGCGCGGCGGCTTATCTGGAACGCTATGGCAAAGGCATTGCCATGCCGAAGCTGGTGGCGCTGGCGCTGTGCGCGGAGAGTGAAGGCGCGTCGGAGATGGCACAAGGCTTTTGGAAGAAAGCCTATCAACTCGAAACGGGCGTGATGCTGGCGAGCAATCTGCCCGCCGAGTTGCCGTCCACGAAAGTCACCGGCCCCGCCGCCGCGCCGACCATCAGCCTGCCGGAATTTCCTGAGACATTGCAACCCGGCTACTTGGACACCATGCAAGCGGTCAATCCGCACTTCAACAAACGGGGCCAACTGGTCAACAAATCCGTTTCGGCCATGCCCACGCCGGAAGAAGTGGAGCAGGCGCGGGCACTGCTCATCGCCGACGATGATTACTGGGCGCAACCCAAGCGCGACGGCGAGCGGCGCGTGGTTTGGGCCGGGAAGTCAGGCAATGGGTATCAGGCGCGGTCGGGCAATGTGCGCGGCGCGGCCTCGCCGGGGATTGAGGCGGCTCTGCAAGCGGCGGCCAAAGAGTTTGGCCCGTGCGCGCTCGATGGTGAAGTGTATTACCCGGATGTGAACGGCGGCGAGCATCGCACGGCGGCGCAAGCCTACACCGCGAATGTCCAACTGGGCCGCCCCGAAGCGCCCACACCTGCGCGCTACGCCATCTTCACCGCCCTCTACGCCGATGGAAAAGACCTGCGCGACGGGAGTCAGAAGGCGCGGGTGGAAGCGGGCGAGAAGATTGGCAAGTGGCTGGAGAAAAAATATCCTGGCCTGATTGAACTCGCACCTACGGCGCGCACCAAGAAAGAGAAGACAGCGCTGTGCGCGAAACAGCAGGCCGAAGGGCGTGAGGGCGAAGTGTGGGTGAAGAAGGACTGCGCTTATCGCGGCGGCAAGCAGAAGG
>CAYUFY010000693.1:0-1816 GCA_964443795.1 uncultured Anaerolineales bacterium
CTCCCGGCCATTTCAGTGGAATGAAATCCCGCCTATAATTCAAGCCAAGAGGTCAGCATGGAACTCAAATATTATCTGGTCTTATTGCGGCGTTGGGCGTGGTTGCTTATTCTCGGGCTGATCGTGGGTGGGCTGGGGGCGTATCTGGGCAGTCTCTATCAGCCCCCGGTCTATCAGTCGGCGACGAAGGTGTTGGTCATCCGCGCGCAGGATGATAAGCTGGCCGATCTCACCGGGACCAGCGGGGCCCAATTGGCCCAGACCTATAGTCAATTGATGGTCACGCAACCCATTCTGGAAGCGACCAGTGAACAACTGGGCTTCCCGGTGAACAACCGCAGTATCACGGTCCAGACCAACCGCGACACGCAGTTGATCACCATCCTGGTCGAGGACGCCGATCCGCTCCGCGCGGCCTTGATGGCGAACAAGCTGATCGAAGTCTTCATTGTGGAGATTGATAAACTGCAGGTCAGCCGCTTTGCCTCGTCCGAAAGCAGTTTGCAGGCCCAACTGGCGCAGGTGGAAAAACAGATCGCCGGGTTGCAGGCCGATATTGACAAACTGCCGCAGACCGACCAGAGCAATCCGCGCCTCGATCAGTTGGAAACCAACCTGGCGCTGTATCAGCAAATTTATTCCAGCCTGTTGAGCAATTACGAAGCGGTGCGCCTGGCGCGCCTGCAGAACACGCCGAATGTGGTGCAAGTGGAACCGGCCCGTCCGGCGACCACGCCCATCCGCCCCAAGCCCCTGACGAATATGCTCCTGGGCGGGGTGGTGGGGTTGATGATCGCCGGGGCCACGGCCTTTTTGATCGAGTATCTGGACACCACGCTCAAGACGCCGGAAGACATCACGCGCGTCTTGAAGTTGCCGGTGATTGGCTACGTGGCGCAGGTGGAGCGCATGGTCAAGAACGAAAGCGAGGGCGCGCCGTATGTCTCGGTGCAACCGCGCTCGCCGGTGGCCGAGGCCTTTCGCTCGTTGCGCACCAACCTGGAGTTTGCCGGGGTGGATAAACCCCTGCGCACGATTCTGGTTACCAGCGCTGGGCCGTCGGAAGGCAAGACCACGGTGGCGGTGAACCTGGCGGTGGTGGTGGCGCAGGGGGGCAAAAACAGCATCCTGCTCGATGCCGATATGCGCCGCCCGAGCGTGCATCGGTGCCTGGGTCTGACCAACCGCCGGGGGATGAGCGATATTTTCAAGGAACGGGCTCCCATTCGCGAGGCAATTAAGCTGGTCACGCAAATCTGGCGGGTGCCGCACCTGGCGGCCATCACCAGCGGCGACCTGCCGCCCAACCCGGCGGAATTGTTGGGCTCGGCGCGCATGCAACAACTCCTGACCGAGTTGCGTGACCTGGCGGATATTGTCATCATTGATAGCCCGCCGCTGTTAGTGACGGATGCCTCGGTGCTGGCCGCGCGGGTGGATGGCGTGTTGCTGGTGATTGAACCGGGCCGCACCCACGCCGAGGCGGCCATCGCCATGGTGGAGCAACTCCACCGCGCGGGCGCGCGGATTGTGGGGGTGGTGCTTAATCGCATCCCGCAGAATCGTGGCTATTATTACTATGGCGGCTATCCCTATTACTCGTCGTATAACCACTATGGGTATTACGGGCAGGATGGGAAGAAAAAGTCCGGGCGGGGGCGGACGGGCGCGGCGGTTAAACCCGGGCCGATCGAGCCGGCCGATAACGCCCCGGCGTGAACGGCCGGCTCGATCGGATTGGCGCCGCCAAGCGTAGGGCGGCCCGCCGCCGGCCACCACTATATCGAACGACTTTGCCAGCGGCGGGCGCTGGCCC
>CAYUFY010000694.1:0-1809 GCA_964443795.1 uncultured Anaerolineales bacterium
CATCATCGGCCAGCGCCAAGTCGGGTTTAGCGTGGGCTTTGGCATTCGCTTTGCCACCCGCAAATTGCTCGTTGGTCTGCTTAATAAAGTCCGTGATGTCGCTATAACGGAAGAGGGCCTGTCCGCCTGGCGTGCGCTGGCACGCGAGTAATTTCCCTTCGAGGATGAGCTTGTTGAACGTGGAATGCGACACGCCCAGTAAACTAATGGCGACCCCGGTGCGAACCAGTGTGTCACCGGTCAGCGAGGGCGACGGGGCCAAAGCGGGCGCGCTCGGCGGCGAAGCGGAAGTGGAGCTGGTGGGGGTCATCACGGCTTTCTTTTTTCCCTTCTTGGGCTTTGTCGTCGTGGATGCCATTGCTTGGGACTCTCCAAAATAAAAAACGGCGGCTAACGGTCACTGCTTTGCAGTGCGTTAGCCGCCGACATAGCTCAGAGTTCTGAGTCACCCAGTCCACGCGCCTCGTGCTGGCGTGGAGGAGTTACATTCGGTGCGGTTTAAGTTGTGGGCCGGTCTGCCCGCAAGCCCTGGCCGCGCGCCTCGTGCTGGCGTGGCGGAGCCGCGTAGTCCGTTTTAGACAAAAAAGATTTGGGGAACCTCGGTCTCCGGGGCTAATACTTCAATGCGGGTGGGCAAGGTGTGGTGGTCGTAGTGGGTGAGCAGATAATCTACCAGCGCTACGTTCAGGGCTTCGTCCGGGATGGCGCAGGCTTGCCGACCACCCACGTCTACGCAGAGCATGAACAACCGCGTGGGCTGGTGCGCCAACTTGCCCAGACTGTCTAAAACGTAATCCTTGAGGCCATGCCGCTGGAGCGCATATTTCGCGCGCAGGTGCGCCAGCGCCTCCGGCAACGGCAGATGGGCGAGTTGGTGCTTCTCCAAAATGAGGCGCGCGGCGGTGATGGCTTGGACTTCACGGAGGGTCGGCGATGGCTTCACTGGGGTCTGCATCCCGCAACGGCGAATGTCGAATTGGACAGATACTATTCGCGCACGCCCTAAAAGTCAAGCCCGTTTTGAAGGGCGGAGCGCCCGCCCCAAAAGTGTATACCACACTCCCTTGTGTGGTACATACTTTGGGGAACCGCCCGGGCCAGCGTCACCAGCGCCGTCTTGTAGTTTTGCAAAAAAAACACGGCCAGCCGTTGGCGGGCCGTGTTGCATAGCATCGGTTTGTTGCATCGGTTCGTTTTTCAGGCACTCACAAATCATCCCCCAAGTCGGCAGTGTGAACTTCCGGCGGCAGAGCCAGCGTGGCTTCCAACCCATCTTTCGCCAATTTTTTTGCCCCCCCATTCCGGCATAAGTCGCGGATGGCCGCCGAGGCGGGCATGCCCAGCGCGACCGCCTGCAAGATGTAGGCGACGATGGGGCCGTCCAGCGCGGGCGCATCGTAAAACGTAATCGGCCCGCGCCACTCCAACGACCCGTTCTTGTTGATGTAGAACGGCCCTTTCTTGGCCCGCGCCTTGGTGCGGGCCATGTTTAGGCCAGCCCCGGCACAGCGACCGCCGCTTTCGCGGCCAGTTGGTCAGCGCGGCGCTGGCCGAATTTCCAATACCCGCGCACGTTGGCATCGAGAAACCGCGCCGCGTCCCAATGGACGTTAGCGCCACTGGCGGCCAGCGTCAGGCGCAATCGCTCCCCCAACAGCAAGGCCCCGCCCCCGGTGGGGAGGACGACCTCGAACCGCTTGAGATTGATTTCCCGCTCGCGCAGGACTTTCAGCAAGCGGTTCAACCAAGTGTCTAGTTGGTCGCCGGAGAGCTTCAACCGCCCAGCGCGCAGGTCGGCATCCACCGCCG
>CAYUFY010000695.1:0-1792 GCA_964443795.1 uncultured Anaerolineales bacterium
AGGGAGGTGGTGGCGGAAAAAACCGTCGTGCCGTTGTTCGGCGTGGCAAAGCAGGTTTCCCCGGCGGCCAGCGCCACCGGCACGGAACCGGGCAGGGCGGTATCCTGCACAATCGGCACCAGCGCGGCAATCAGCGCCACCGAAACCAAACCAGACATAAAGCGGCGGAGGGAGAATTTAAAAGATTTCATACGAATTATTCTTCCAAAGAGAAGCGGGAGAAAATACATACCCACGGCTCAGCCACAAGGCGGGGCGGTGAGGGGGGGAAGTGCGCCGAGGCATAGCTCAGGTTAAAAAACCAGTAGCCTACTCAGTGTAGCGTAATAGTACGGGTTTGTCTGTCACCAGACTAGTACAGCTCGGCGGAAATCCGCCTACTATTAAAGTTGTTCGGAAATAACCCAAGCACGCTGAGCCTGTCGAAGCGGGCGGCCTTCGACACGCTCAGGCCGCTTATTTCCGAACAAGTCTATTGTTTATGTAATTCTAAGCGGGCCAGCATAAGATGAGTGCCCTTCCATTCGCGCGCTCTGCTGGAGGCATTCCCTTATGGCCCGTTTACAACCCCGCCCCATCACCTTAACCGAGGCTGAGCGCACCGCGCTCACCGACTTGGTCAACAAACATACCACCCCGCAACGCCTCGTGTGGCGGGCGCGCATCATATTACAGGCCGCGGCGGGGCAGAACCATGGGCAAATCGCGCGGGCGCTAGCGCGCAGCCGCGACACGGCCCGCCACTGGCGGGGGCGCTGGTTGGCAACCGCCGGGCGGGACTTATCCGTGGAGGCCCGCCTGAGCGATTCGGAACGCCCCGGAGCCCCAGCCACCTTTACCCCTGAGCAACTCACGCAGGTGTTCGCGCTCGCGTGTGAAGACCCCGCGGCCTCAAACCGTCCGCTGAGCCAGTGGACGGCGCGCGAATTGGCCGAAGAATTGAAACTACGGGAGCGGGGGGTGCAGATTTCGCCCCGCCATATCGCCCGCCTGTTAGCCGAAGCGGACCTCCAGCCACACCGGTCACGCTACTGGCTGAATCCCCCGCCTGACCCGCAATTAGCCGAGAAAATCCAGCCGATCTGCGAGTTGTATCTGACCGCCTCCGCCCGCGCCGCCGAAGGCGAACGCACCCTCGCCACCGATGAAATGACCGGCATTCAGGCCCTCGAACGGCAGGCCCCCGACTTGCCAATGACCCCTGGACATCCCGTCCGCCGCGAGTTTGAATACGAACGCCATGGAACGCAGACCTTGACGATCAACTGGGATGTCGTGGCCGGGAAAGTGGTCAGGCCCACCTGTCAAGCCACGCGCACCGAAGCCGATTTTGTCGCCCACATCGCCCAAACCGTGGCCAGTGACCCGGAGGCCATGCGCTGGCATTTTCTGGTCGATAACCTGAACACCCATTGTTCCGCCAGCCTGGTCGCGTTTGTCGCCCAGCGCGAAGGAATCGCCGCCGATACTTTGGGCCTCAAAGGCAAAACCGGCATTTTGCAATCCATGGCCACCCGCACCGCATTCCTGCGCCAGGCCACCCATCAAATTGTCTTTCATTACACGCCCAAGCATTCGTCGTGGCTGAACCAAGCCGAACTCTGGTTCAGCATTCTCGTGCGCAAGTTGCTCAAGCGCGCCAGTTTCACCAGTGTGGAAGATTTGAAGGCCCGCTTGCTCGCCTTTGTAGATTACTTCAACCGCACCATGGGCAAGCCGTTCAAATGGACTTACAAGGGCAAAGTCTTGGCCGCCTAACAATGGTAGGCGGATTTCCGCCGAGCTGTACTAG
>CAYUFY010000696.1:0-1786 GCA_964443795.1 uncultured Anaerolineales bacterium
CGGTCGTGGCCAATTGTTGCGCGGTCTCAGCGATGCGCTGAGCCGCCTCGAGTTCACGTTGTTGGCGCTCCGCTTCGGCTTGCTCGCGCCGTTCCCGTTCCGCCAGGCTCGCCTCGTAAAACGCGCGCTCGTCGGGCGTTAGCGCCAGCGTGGTGCTGGTCATCCAGCCTTCATACTGTGCGAGGCGCGCGCCCGTGAGCAGGAAACTCGCATCCTGCTTGGCACCCTGCCATTCATGCGCCGCTTGCGCCAACTGCCGTTGCAACCGCACATCGCCCCGGCTCTCGGCCAGCCACTCACGCAGACGCAGCCATTCGCGCAGTAACGCTTCGTGGGCCACCTCCACCGTCGGGCCGCGCGTCACCGGGTCGCGGTCAAAGGACAACAGGCGGGGTTTGCCGAAGAGTTCAATCACTGTGGCGATTGGAGAATTAGCGATTAGAGATTTGAGATTTGAAGTTTGAAGTTGTTCCAGTTCCGCCCGCACCACCCGCCGCCGCGTGTCCTCCACCCCTTCGCCCAACGTGACCAGCCGCAGGAAGAGTTGGCGGGCGAGCGTTTGTTGGTCAGCGTTAAGCGCGGCAAACACTTCTTCCGCTTTGCGGCCCAGCGCCCCCAGCACCCCGCCAATAGATTGATACGCCGCTTTGGTCAATAACGCACCCTCGCGCTGTTCAAATAGATTGGTGAGCGCGTATTGCAACAGCGGCAATGCGCCCGGTTGGTCGCCCACGTCGCGCACGATGCCCGCCACCAACCCCGGCTCCCACTGCAAGCCCACCCGCTCCCCCGGCCCCACAATCGCGCGCTCCAATTCATCCGGCGTCAGTGGCAGAACCACTTCCAGTCGTTGCCGCATCACCTCGCCGAAGTCCACATAGTTCAACGGGCGGTCAATAAAATCGGCACGCAAGGTCAGCAACACCCGCGCGCGACTGCGCTCATCCAACGCCAGTGTCACCAAACTCGCCAGCACATGCGCGCGCACCGACTCATCACTGACCAACGTGAAGAGTTCTTCGAACTGGTCAATCACCAGCACTAACTCCACCTCGGGGTCATCGGGCAAACAACGCCGCACCGCGCGCAACAAACCGCGCGGGTCTTCGCGCAATTGGTTCAGCAAACTCTCCGGCGGGTTGACCGCCACCCGTAGTAACGCCGTTTCCAATTCTTCCAATGGGTGCGCGCCCGGAGTCAGGTTAATGATGAACCACTTGTCGGAGCCGGGCAGGCCCCCGCGCCGGAGCGCCGGCACCAACCCCGCCTTCACCACCGACGACTTGCCGCTCCCGCTCGGCCCCACCACGGCGAGGAAGCGCGCCAGGTCGCCGCCCTCGCCCAGCCGAATTAGCAATTGCTGGGTGAGCGCCTCGCGCCCGAAGAAGTCTTCCGCATCGCCCTCGCCAAACGCCCGCAAACCTTTGTAGGGGTTGTCTTCCGGGGTGAGGTTGACAAGCGTGGAGGCTTGGAGATTGGCGCCCAATTCGCCACTCTCTAATTCTCTAATCTCCCTTCCGCCCAACGCGCGCCGCCAATCGCTCAACAACTCCTCCACCGCCGCATACCGTTCCAGCGGATCTTTGGCCGTTGCCCGCGCGATCACCGCGTCCAGCGCGCCCGGCAGACCCGCGCGGTTGGCGGCCAACGGCGGCAGGGGCGCGCTCAAATGTTGGTGCATGATCTCGATGGGCGTCGGCCCCTGAAACGGCAGTTGCCCGGTGAGCATCTCATACAGCATCACCCCCAGGCAATAAATATCGGCTTGCGGGCGCACAAACTCCGA
>CAYUFY010000697.1:0-1774 GCA_964443795.1 uncultured Anaerolineales bacterium
GCGATTGAAAAGCGTTAGAGCAAGTTTTCACCTCTGCGGGTTTGGGAACTCCCCAGGGGCAGATAGGTCATCAACTGCGTGCGCGCCTGTTCCAGAACCTGCACTTCCGTCAGTTTGGGCGTTTGATTCGTCATGGACTTGCTCCTCTCTGGGATTGGGGTCTCGCGGGCGTGGGTGGGCGCGGCGCTTGAGGCCATCGAGCGCGGCAAAGTGGGCGGGGCCAGCGTCGTCCCGCCGGGCCACGCGGGTGCCCTCACCCAGTTGCGTCAGCGTCGCGCTATCCACCATCACCTCGCCGCGCTTGGCGTGTTTTTCAATCGCGGCCATGCGGTCGAGGGTGGCCCCGGCCAGTACATCAATTTTCTGGATGGCCGGGTCGCCGATGATGAAGCGGCGCGCCGGGCCAGTGGCCACCGCGACTTTCATGGCGAGGGAAACTGTGCCGCCGGTGGCGAGTGTGAGCGTGGCGAACTGTTGCATGGCGGTCTGCATGGCAAGGCCGCAGGTCACGGCGCGACGAGTGGCAGGGGACCTAACCCCCCGGCCCCCTTCCCTGATGGAGAAGGGGGAGTCGGAAGAGTCAGGGATGGGGGAGGCCCCACTCCCTTCCCCCTTGTGGGGGGAAGGGCCGGGGATGGGGGTTTGCTCTTCGAACCAACAAGTAATCGCATCGCCGCTGAAGACCAGCACACTGCCGCCGTAGCGGTCCACTTCGGCGATGAGCGCATCGTAAACAGTGTTGAGGTGGCGCGAGAGTTCTTCCGCGCCGCGTTGCGGGCCGAGGGCGTGGAGCAGGGCTTCGGTGAGGGGGGTGAAGCCGGAGATGTCGGCGAAGAGCGCCGCGCCGTTGGTGTGCGCGGGCAAGTCGGCGCCGCGCGCGAGGGCGTGGCGGCGGTCGGTGGGGAGGTAGGCGGCAAGCGAGTCCAAGGAGCAATCCCCGGCAAATGAAGTGACGGGGATTATACTTGCGGGAGGCGGGAGGGCAAAAGGTAAAATATATGCTATTCTATTCAGGAGGTCACGCGAATGTCCACGATGCTTAAACCCCAGCCCTCCCCCAACCCACTGGAGCGTTATCGCTTCAGCGTGCAGGAATACGAGCAGATGATAAAAGCGGGTGTCTTTGATGAAGATGCCCGGCTGGAACTCATTGACGGAGAACTTATCCCCATGTCGCCCATTGGCCCCGACCACGCTGGACATACCATCCGTTTGAATAGATTGTTAGCACGCCAAGTCGGCGAGCAAGCATTGGTCAGCATCCAAAATCCGTTACAGTTGGCGCGTTCCGAACCGCAACCCGACCTCATGCTCCTGCGCCCGCGCGCCGACGATTACACCCGCTCGCACCCCAAACCGGCCGATGTCCTCCTGCTTGTGGAAGTGGCCGATTCGTCGTTGGAGTTTGACCAGTCTATTAAACTCCGACTGTATGCTCAGGCCAAAATCCCCGAAGTGTGGCTGGTGAACCTGTTGGACCGCTGGGTGGAAATCTATCGCGGCCCAGGGGCGCGCGGCTATAAAGACAAGCGCACGGCAGGCCTTAAAGAGACGCTCTCGCCGCTGGCTTTGCCCAAAGTGACTGTGAAGGTGCGCGAGATTTTAACCGCCTGACATTTGGGATTTGAAATTTTGGGTTTTGGGGTTCCCCGTTTTCCCAACCGTTGAAATTTTGGGTTTGAAATTTGGGATTTCCCACTTTCCCTCTTGCCTTCCCTCGTATCTTCTCAATAATTCGGGGTAAACGTATGTTCTAATGTCTTCTGACCGCCAT
>CAYUFY010000698.1:0-1772 GCA_964443795.1 uncultured Anaerolineales bacterium
AATGCAAGGGTATCCGGTTTTGACTGAAAACGCCAAAATACAACTATCGAGTATTTTATAAACTTAATCCATTTTACCACCCACCATCAAACCGCGAGTCATCCAGCTTGCGATTCAGCTTTTCTTCGGGGGTCAGTTCGGCTACCGGTTGTTCGGGTTGGGCCTGGCGCAGTTCGGCGGCTTCGGCGGCGGCCAGTTGTTGCGGGGTGGCGCGGGCCACCAAACCCCAGTGGCCTACCGGGTTTGGCAATTTGCTTTACCCCCAGCCCTCCAGCGTTTCCTTTACCTTTGCCAAAAAGTGGTCGGCAATTGCACCGTCCAAAATGCGGTGGTCAAAGGTGAGCGAGATATACACCATCGGGCGGATGGCGATGGCGTCGTTGATGACCATCACCCGTTTTTGCATTTGGCCCACACCGAGGATGCCCACTTGCGGCTGGTTGATGATGGGCGTGGCAAAGAGCGAGCCGCTGACCCCGTGATTGGTGATGGTGAATGTGCCGCCCGTCACTTCGTCCGGCTTGAGGGCTTTGCCCCGCGCCCGCAGGGCCAGGTCGTTCACTTCGCGGGCCACACGGAGCAGGGATTTCTCGTCGGCGTTTTTGATGACCGGCACAATCAGGCCATCATCAATGGCGGCGGCCATGCCGATGTTGATGTCACGCTTGAGGATAATTTTGTCTTCGCCCCATTGACTGTTGACGACGGGGTAATGCTTAAGCCCCGCCACCACCGCCATGACAAAGTAAGCGGTGAAGGTCAGGTTCACGCCATCGCGGGCGAAGAGGGCTTTGTTGGCTTCGCGGTGCGCGATGACTTTAGACATATCGGCTTCGAAGACGGTGGTGACGTGCGGCGAGGTGTGCTTACTCCGCACCATGTGTTCGGCGATGAGTTTGCGGAGGCCGACGACGGGGATGAAGTCGTCGGGAGGATTGGAGATTGGGGATTGGGGATTGGGAGCGGGAGGTAATTGGTAAGTGGTAAGTGGTGCGGGTGGCGGCGCGGGTTGGGGCGTTTCGGCGGGACGGTGGGTGAGGTAGTCTAGGATGTCTTTTTTGGTGATGCGGCCTTTGTCGCCAGTGCCGGGGACAAGGCGCAAATCTATTTGATGTTCGTCGGCCATTTTGGCGACGACGGGTGAGATGAAGCCAAGGTCACGCTTGGGGGCCGGGGCCGCTGGGGAAACAGCCACCGGCGCGGGCGCGGATGAAACCACGCTCGGGAGCGGGGCCGTGCCCGAGGCGACAACCTCGCCCGGGGCCCCAATCACCGCCAGGGGCGTTCCCGCCTTCACCACGGTTCCTTCGGCCACCAGCAGTTTCAAAATCACGCCGCTGGCGGGCGCGGGGATTTCGGTGTCCACCTTGTCGGTGTTCACTTCCATGAGCGGCTCATATTCGGCGACGGTCTCGCCTTCGCGCTTGAGCCATTTGCTCAGCGTGCCTTCGTTGACCGATTCGCCCAGTTGGGGCATGAGAACGTGAGTGGGCATGGGGTCTCCTTATTCGAACTCGCCCAGGTGTTTGTAGTTGTTGACCATTTCGTCGGCGGTGACGGTGTTTAGAAGTTTGAGCAGGCGCTGGATTAAAACGCCTGTCTCTAGTTGTGGCACAACGATAATCCCAGCATGAGGCCGTTCGGCCTCCCACCATTTATCAAATAGCTCTTTGAAGTCACGAATGTTATGACTCAGGATAGCCCGGCCGTGGGCGGCGGCATAAATTAAATGCCGTTCATCATCCCAGCCTTCATGGTTGATTTTAGTGTCA
>CAYUFY010000699.1:0-1768 GCA_964443795.1 uncultured Anaerolineales bacterium
GGCGGCGCGCGGCGAGGCCGACAGCCCGCGCGTCTTCCTGGGCAAGCGCGGGCCGCTGGATACGAGTGGCGTGCAACGCCTCATGGCTGAATTGTCTCAGCGCACGGGGCTGGGCGGCCTGACCCCGCACACGCTCCGGCACACTTTCGGCAAACGGCTGGTGGACTCCGGCGTGACGCTGGAGAAAATCGCCGACCTGATGGGCCACGAGAATATCGAGACGACGCGCCTCTATGTCCTGCCCACCGCACAGGACTTGGCGCTGGCGGTGGCGGCAATGGAGGACTAAGCGCGTTAATGGCAGTGGCTCTTATTATCGCTTGGCAATAATATCGTCCCGTGCTATCATCCCACAATGATTAAGGGTTTCGTCGACAAGGAAACAGAAAAGGTCTATCGCGGCGAGTTCTCCAAAAAACTGCCGCCCGACATTCAGAAACCAGCGCGGCGCAAACTGATTTACTTGGACGAAGCCGATACCTTACAAGATTTGCTTGCGCCACCTGGCAATCGGCTGGAGGCGCTAACACCCGCCCCACGAGCAGGGCGAGTGCGGGAAGGCAAGCGCGCTGGTCAACACCGCATTCGGATTAATGACCAATGGCGTATCGTCTTCCGGTGGAAGACGCCCCACGCCTACGAGGTCGAGATAACGGATTATCACTCATGAAAAAACTGCCCCCTGTCCACCCCGGCGAAGTTCTGCTAGAGGATTTTATGAAGCCCCTGAGCCTGAGTCAATATCGGGTCGCGCTGGATATTGGGGTGGCCCCGTTGCGGATTAATCAAATCGTGCGGGGCAAACGCGCGATTACAGCGGATACGGCCTTGCGGTTGGCCCGCTATTTTGGCACGACCCCCGGGATTTGGTTGCGGTTGCAGGCGCGCTATGATTTGGAAGTGGCCCAAGACCGACTGGGCGAAAAAATCAATCGGGATGTCAAAGTTTTGGCAACGGTTATCCATGACACTTCCCACGCCGCAACCTAAGGCCTCCACACTCGAGGCACAACGCCGCAAGCATCAGCGCCGCGTGTTACGCGCTCTACGTCGTCGCCGCTTCACGCCCCGGCCGGGCACGCCGAGCGTGGACGAGATGTTGCGCGCAGACCGTCGCCGCTGATGACCAACCGCTGGCCCGCGAGTCAACCAGGAAAATTGACCATGAGCGACGTTAACCGTTACATTCAGACCCGCGCCCAGCGCGATACGCTTCGCGCCTTCGCCGAAGGCTTTGAGACGGGCTATGCCACCTTCAAGATTGGCATCGTCCTCCGGCAAGCCCGCGAGGCGGCGGGCCTGACCCAGGAAGACTTGGCCCGCAAACTTCGCACCAAAAAGTCAGCCATTTCGCGCATCGAAAATCATGCCGACGATGTGCGCCTGTCCACGTTGCGCCGCTACGCCGATGCGATGGGAGCGAATCTGTCTATTCGCTTGGCATTTCGGAGTTGCGCCGTGAAAAAACTGCCGCCCCTTCACTGCGGCGAAATCTTGTTGGAGGAATTTCTCAAGCCGGTGGGCCTCAGTCAATCTGAGTTGGCTAAAGCCATTCATGGGCCCGCGCGTGGGCGATGTAAAGCAACTCACCGCCGAAAAACTGGCGGGCGCGATTAACGTCGCGGTCAACGACACCACCCTGCAGGCGCGGGCCGCCGCGCTCGGGGCCAATATCCGCGCGGAGAACGGGGTGGCGCGGGCGGTGGAAATCATCGAGCGGCACGCGGCGGAGTCCAAGCGCGGTGCGGGTGAATAAGAGATACGGCTT
>CAYUFY010000700.1:0-1761 GCA_964443795.1 uncultured Anaerolineales bacterium
CCCGCTTTGGCCTTGTGCATTGTGTGACCAGCGCAGTTTTTAAACACTCTCTAAGGTAGCGCCCCCTCGCTTCGCTCAGGGTGACAAGCCCAGATTGGTTATTCAGACGCACTCTCAGGCCGCTGGGACAGCGCTCAGTGGTGTTGGACAATAAAATCGGATAACGCCGTGTTGAATTTTTCCGGTTGTTCAATGGGGGTGGCGTGGTGGGCGGCGGGGATAACGACCAGCCGCGCATTCGGAATTAGCTTCGTGTACGCTTCTTTGAGTGCGACGGGCGTGTAATCTTGATCCGCTGAGAGTACCAGTGTGGGACAGCGAATTGACCCCAGCTTGGCCGTCACGCTCCAACCAATCATGGCCCGCAGGGCGTTTTGATAAGCGCGCGGGTCATTTGCGGCCCATCGTTCAACAAAAGTCGCGCGCAAAGCCGCGTGCTCGGGGTTGGGAAAGAGCCGCGTGCTTAACACCTCCCCCATCCGCCGCATACCCAGCAGGCGCACAATGACAAACCGTTGCCAAATTCCCAGCCGCTCCTTGAAAGTCCGCACGACGAGTTCGGGAGCGCTGTTCACAATCGTCAAGGTTCTCACCAACTCCGGCGAATCAATGGCCAGTTGAAAGGCCACCCCGCCCCCGAGCGATAAACCCACGACATGGGCGGATGCGACCCCCAACGCCTTAAGTAGCTCGGCGGTGTCAGAAGCAAACAAGGCTAGGCTATACGGTCCCGCCGGTTTGTCGGACTGCCCGTGACCGCGCAGATCAAACGTGATGACCTGATACGCCTTGGAAAACGCCTGCGCCTGCAATTCCCAGTCGCGCGTGCTTGAACCCAGTCCATGAATGAGTAGCAGGGGTTGACCGTTGCCGTTCACTTCGTAATACAAATTGATATTGTTCAATTGTCGCTTGGGCATGGCTGTTTTCTCCTGGGCTGATGAAAAAGGGGAAGTCAAAGTAAATCGGGTCGCAACACAACATTGTGCGGTTAGCCCGCTGGTAAGGCATTTCTCTGGCGGATGTCATCATAACACTGCGCGCAAATGACCTTTATCTGGGCAAACGGTTCCGTTTCATCATTCCAGACCCCGCCATGTGCTGTCAGGAAACGGTCACACGCGGCACACCACGCATCGGGGCGCAAAACATCTTCACCGCCGTGAAAGAAGCCCAGCCCCCGCCCCTGAACCAGGTGTTGGCAGACAAAGGTGGCATAACTTTCCCCATGCCTCGCACAAGTAATTTTTTCGTTGGGGAGTTCGGATGGGGTGGTCATATTTTTCTCCGGGAGAGGCCCGCCCACTAGCCTTTGACGTAGGATAACTTTTCGCGGATGACCCCGTTCTCCACTTGGAATAGATCCACGCCGCGGACATGGCCCGGCTGACCGGCCGCATCCACCCAAGTGTATTTCCAGCGCATCACACACCGGTGGCCCAGACCGAAAATATCTTCAATATCAATGTGAGCCTGCGGCGAGGCACGGAAGAAGTCCTGCCAAAACTGAGTGACTCTTTCCTTCCCCGAATACACCACACCGTCGGGGGCCGGAGCCGTGTTTTCGAAGACACAATCGTCGCTCATCAGTTGCATCATCCCGGCCACATCCTGCCGGTTGAAGGCCTCGTTGAACTTAAGGACGACGCGCAGGGCGGCTTCTAAGCGTGATAAGCGGGTGGGTTTCATGAGGATAACAGCGCTTCCAATCGCCAGCAGACCGACGCGGTTTTAAAAATCGGGTCGGTCCCACCAATTACT
>CAYUFY010000701.1:0-1757 GCA_964443795.1 uncultured Anaerolineales bacterium
CTCGCGGAGGAGCAGAGTCCCGGCGAGATGCGCGTTCAGTTCCGCGCTCAAGCGGATGAGCCGCGCGAGCGACGGCCCCCCGTCCCCCTCGGCGGCCTCGAACAAACGTGGGCTATAAACATAGCCAGTATTGAACAACTCTGGCAAGACCACCAACCGCGCGCCCTGCGCCACTGCCGCGCGGATGAGCCGCTCGGCGGTGGCGAGATTCCGCTCCACGGCAAATGGGGTGGCGAAGAGTTGGATGGCGGCAAGGTGCATGGGGTGATTGGGTGATTAAAACCTGTCAGGTTTGCATGGGGTATTCTACACCCACGCCTTTGATACGCGCTTCTAACGAATGGCCCTATTGCTCTCCCTGTTTTTCTGGACTAAAATTCTCTGAATATAAAGGTTCACCGATTGTAGGCCGAGCGTTTTCCTCCGCTTGTAGAAGGGGAACCTCGTTGACGCTGGTATGACCCCATGGGAGGGTCGGCTTCGGTCATGGAAAAAATAGGGCGCTACGAAATTATTCGTGAACTGGGCCGGGGTGGGATGGCCTCGGTTTACCTCGCCCGCGACCCGTCCTTTGAGCGTGAAGTCGCCATCAAAGTTCTCCCGCTTCATTTTCTGCACGACCCCCAATTCCTAATCCGGTTCCGCCGCGAGGCCAAAGTCATCGCCGCGCTGGAGCACGCCTACATCGTCCCGGTCTACGATTACGGCGAAGAGGGGGAACAGCCGTTCATCGTCATGCGCTACATGACCGGCGGCACCCTGGCCGAGCGCATGGGAGGGCGGCCCATGTCGCTCACCGAAATTCTCCCCATCATCCAACGGTTGGCCGAGGCGCTGGATGAAGCCCATAGCCGGAACATCGTTCATCGAGACCTCAAACCCGCCAACGTCATGTTCGATGGGCGGGGCAACGCGTTTCTCTCCGACTTCGGCATCGCCAAATTGCTCGAAGGCTCGTCGGTGCTCACCGGTTCGGGGGTGGTCGGCACCCCGGCTTACATGAGTCCCGAGCAGGCTGTCGGCGACACCGCCATTGATGGCCGGAGCGACATCTATACCCTGGGCATTATCATCTACGAGATGCTCACCGGGCATCACCCGTACGAATCCGATACGCCAATGAAGGTGATGCTCAAGCACATCACCGAACCCGTGCCGCATTTGGATACCGCTCCCCTGGGCCTGCCCGCCGTGAGCAACGCGGTGTTGGGCCGGGCGTTGGCCAAGAAACCCGACGAGCGGTATTCAAGCGCGGGTGTGTTTGTCCAGGCCCTCGGCGGCTTAAGCACCGCGCCGCTCCGGGCCGCAGCGGTAGCCTTTGCCCCCCCGACTTTCGCGCCGCCCGCGCCTCCAGAACCCGCCACCCTTCCTCTCCCGCCCGAAACATCGCCCTCGTCAAGCCCCGCGCCCATGGCCGCCAAGCGCCCCGCCCCGACCCGCGCTGGCCCAGCCTGGTTATCGCCGCGCATAGTGGGGTTTAGCCTATTGGGGATGGTGGTGTTGGCTGGCCTCGTGGGGATGATTCTGTTTTTGAGCGCTACCGTAGGCGGCGAAAGAGCGACGGCCACCCCCACCGCCTCACTCACACTGACGACCGCGCCCACCGCAGCAATTCCAAGTTTGACCCGGCAAAAAAACCGTAGGCCGCCGCCACTGGCAGTGGCTCAGACCCAAACGGCAGCAAACCGTTCGGAGCATGTCAGGCCCGGTGCTCCGCGCCTGGCTGAAACGGTCGAGCAGGAATGCCAAGCTGCCGG
>CAYUFY010000702.1:0-1755 GCA_964443795.1 uncultured Anaerolineales bacterium
GGGGCGGGTCTGAGACCCGCCCGTACCAGACCCGCCCGTACCAGACCCGCCCGTGCCATAGTCGGGGTGAAACGCGAGACCGAGCAGACCTTGCTCATTGCTTTCACTGCCCACGACCGACTCAAGATCGAGGAACGGCTCGGGGAGAAGCGCCCCATTTTGAATAATGCGAATGCGGCCAGGTTGCTCGATGACGAAAAGGCGGCCCGAGGCATCCCCGGCATGGGTGAGAAAAACTGGGCGGACAAGGCCGGAGGTGATGAGTTTAAGGGTGTAGGCAGAAGGATCGGGCGGTTGCGCCGGGCCAGGGGCCAGCGTGGGCGCGGGGGTGGGGAGGATAATCGCGCTCGGGCTGGCGCTGGCCGCCGGGGAGGCGGTGGCCCCGGCGGGCGCGGTGTCCGCCGGTGCGGGTTGCGGGGTAAGCGTGGGCACGGGGAGCGCGGTGGGGGGGGCCACCACGCGCGGGCCGAGGAACACATCACATGCGGTAAGTAGCCAAACACAGAGAAGCAGAGGGGCAAGAGTGCGAGTCATAGAATTTTCCGACGGTAAAGAATAATCAACATGATAACGGCTTGGGCGGTGTAGGCCAACGCGTTGGCGAAGGCCAGCGCGGCGAAGCCCAGCCCCGGGATGAGGGTAAGGGCCGAGGTCACAAATACGCTGAGGGTGAGCGCGGCCAAATAGAACGGGGTGCGGGCATCGTGGTGGGCATAAAAGGCGCGGCTACAGGTTTCGACCAGCGCGTGCCCGGCCAAGCCGAGAAGCATGAACCGCGCGGCATGGATGACTAGCTCGGCGTGCGCGGCGGTGAAGGCGCGGCCCTCGAAAACGAATTTAACTGCCGGGCCGATGAGCAGGACACTGAGGAGGGTGACCGGCAGGGTGAGGGCCAGGAGCAGGCCAATGGTGCGGCGCAGGAGACTCCGAAACTCAGTCGGCTTGTTGTGCGCGGCGAGTTCGGAGAAGGTCGGGAAGAACACGGTGGCGATGGCCGAGCCGATGACGGTCTCGGGGAGTTGGAGCAGGCCCCACGCGTAGGTGAGGGCCGAGACCGCGCCCACCACGCCGAGGCGCGAGGCCAGGTTATCGTTGGCGATGAAGATGAGGTTGATGCAGGCGAGGGTGAGCACGCGCGGCCCCATGAGTTGCAACACCTGCCGGACGCGGGCATCGGCGAGGGTGAGTTGGGGCGACCAGCGAAAGTGACTGAGCAACAGGTCGGGGATTTGGATGCTGAGGTGGAGCGCGGCCCCGAGGATGACCCCCCAAGCCAGGCCATAGATGCCGAGGCGGGGTTGCAAAAATATCACGCCGATGATTTGGCCGAGGTTGTAGAGGCCGGGGGCCAGGGCGGGGAGGATGAAGCGCTGGTGCGCCTGCAACGCGCCCACACAAATGCCACTGACCGAAAAGATGAGGGTGGCGACGAGGTTGAGGCGCATGAGGTTGGCGACTAAAGTTTGTTGCGGCAGGGAAAACCCCGGGGCCACCACGTTTTGGACCAAGGGGAGGGCAAACAGCGCGAGGAGGCCGGCCACGGCTGCAACGACGACCAAAGCGAGATTGAGTAAATGCGAGAAGAGCCGCCAGAAAGCCGGGCGACCAGTTTGCGCGAGGGTCTCAGTGAGGATGGGGATAAATGCCACGGCCAGCCCGCCGCCCGCAATGAGGCTAAACAACGTGTCGGGCAGGTTGTTGGCGACGTTATAGGCATCAAGCGCCGGGTCGAGGCCGAACACGCGGGCGACGATA
>CAYUFY010000703.1:0-1751 GCA_964443795.1 uncultured Anaerolineales bacterium
GGTTGATGATGGCCCCGGCGTCAATGAGCCAGGCGATGACGGCGGTGTCGGCCCAGGTGGGCGTGGGGTAGTTGAAGACGTTGGAGTATTTGGATTTGCCCGAGAGCAGGTCGGCGAGCATGGCTTCACGGCTCTTGCCCAGAGTCTCGGCGGCGCGATAGAGCAATTGGGCGTGGCCGACTTCGTCCTGCACTTTGGCGACGAGCGCAAGTTTGCGGCGGAAGCCCGGCGCGTGGGGAATCCACTTGCCTTCGGGGAGCGCGCCGACGATTTCGCTGTGCGCGTGTTGCTCGATCATGCGGATGAGTTGGCGGCGGTATTCGGCGGGCATCCAGTCCGGTGGCTCGATCTTTTCCTCGCGCGCGATGCGGGCTTCGAACTCGGCGAGTTTCTCCGGATCTTCTTGGGCGAGGGGCGATTGTTTAATGTCGGTGAAAGTGGTGGTGCCGTACATGAGTCAGACTCCTCAATAGGCAAGTTATCAGTGATCAGTCATCAGTGGCGTGGGTTGTTCACTGCTTACTGGTCTTATGCCGTTCGATACAACCCATTCAACAGCATATCCGCCAGGGTAGCGCCGACTTCGTCGGGGGTCATCGGCCCGTCGGGGCGGTACCACTGGTGGGTCCAGTTTAACGCTGAGAGCACGAGGCGCGCGGCAAAGCGCTCATCCACCGGGGCGAAGATCCCGCTCCGGATGCCCTCAGCCAATAGGGCGCGGAACAGCCCCTCGTACTCGTCGCGCCGTTTGGCAAACGCGGCGCGTTGTTTCTTCGGCAGGTGCCGCCATTCGTTGAAGTACACCGCCGAGGCGTCGAGGTGGCGCGTGATCACGCCAACATGGGCGATGATGGCTTTGCGCAGTTTGAGCGGGCTGGGCGCGTCGAGCGCCAGCACCGGCTGGAGCGCGGCGAAAAATTCGTCGGCGGCGCGGGTGGCAATCGTCCACAGCAGTTCATCCTTGCCACCGATGTGGTGATACAGACTCGCGCCCTGCATTCCCACCGCCTGGCCGATATCGCGCACCGAGGTGGCGAGATAACCCTTCTCGCGAAAGAGGACTTCGGCGGCGGCGAGGATTTGGTCTTTGCGGGGGATGAGAGAGACGCGACGGGGCATAGCGTAACCTAACGGCCGTTAGGGAATAGCGTAATCGGAATTGATGGAGTTGTCAACGATTTTGCGAGGTTGATTTTGGCTATGGCTCAAATAAGGAAGCGCATCTGACCGCGCTCGAGCAGTTGCAGGAAATCTATGGTGAGGCTTGGGTGTGGATTGCGTTCAGTCCCGTCTGCAAATTGGTGCCGGCGTGGGGCGTAGGTAAACGCACCTTGCCCCATGCGCGCCGACTTGTTTTTCGCCTGAAATCGCCAATGGATGAGCAGTTGCTGTTCTTTACCAGCGACGCGTTGGCGCACTACACGGCGGCATTCTGGAGGTCTGCGGGCAGTGGGTGCAGTCGCCGCGTCAGGGTACGCCTGGCCGCTTTCCGCTACCCCGTCAGGTGCCGCCCCCCGATTTGTGTTATGGTGAAAAATACGCTTCCCACGTTACAGGGACACTCCCTAAAAAAGGGCACTGACAATCCCTCCACGGAACAGATCCTCAAAGCTTTTGATGAAATCACTCGAACAAGCTGGCAGAAAATTGAAGAAAGTCAAATACTTTCAGCGAATGGGCTGGATTAATGCCAAAATTTTGTATTAGTCACAGAAATGACAAACAGAAGTAAGATAAAGGGATGACCGCCA
>CAYUFY010000704.1:0-1750 GCA_964443795.1 uncultured Anaerolineales bacterium
TTAACAAGTCGTTGAAGCTGGAAGCCACCCGCTTCTAGCGGGTGGTAGTTCACTACTGGGACGCGGAAGCCGTGAAGATTCCGTATGTTGCCCCAGCGGAGCCGGACGCGCCCGCGACCCTCAAGAACCCCCGCGAGCCATTGCGCCCGCTGACGGGCGGCAGGAATTTTCGCACCAGCGACATCTGGCGCGCGAGCGTCGAAGCGCTCCTGGCCGCGCTCACCGGCGGGCCGCTTATCGAGCCGACGACCGGCGAAATCATGGCGCTCTATGTGACGACCAAGCCCAACGGCCTCGAACATTTTGCGACCTTCCCGCCCGACCTCATCGCGCCGTTTATTTTGGGTGGCACGAGTCCGTATGTTTGCGCGACGTGCGGCGCACCGTGGCGGCGATTGAAGGTCAAAACCCGCCCGGCCGCGCCGCCGGTTGAAGCGCGCGGCCAGGCCCGCCCGGGCAAGCCGTGCGCCTGCGGGCAGGCCAACCCCGGCGAACTCTGCCCACAGTGCGGACGGCGGCGCAACCGACGCGGGCGCGGAAACAACCTGACTTCGCCGCCCGCGCCCAACCAATCAGCGGCGGCCTTTGGCACGCCTGTTGAGACGACCGGCTGGGAGCCGACGTGCGGCTGTGGCGCGGATGGCGGCCAGCCGGATGACTGGCATCTGGTGCTGAGTCCCGTGGGCGCGGGCGGCGGGCGAAGCGACCCAACGAGGCACACCGGGCGCGGTGGGTTGAATCGCGTGCGCCTGCCCGATGAAGGGCGGCGGGTGATGACGCGCTACGAGCAACGGGCCTACGCCGCGCAACTCAAGGCCGCGCCGCAACGGGCGCTCATGCGAACCCAGGCGGGCGCGGCCTTCGCCCACTACGGGCGCACCGATGCCAGTGGGGCGCGGGCCATCCCCGCGCATTTGCTCGAAGCGTGGCTGGCGGCGGGCTGGCTAACCCGCGTGACCTTGCCAGAGCGCCGCCCGCCGGAGCCGGTGAGCGCGGTGGTGCTGGACCCGTTCTTCGGCGCGGGCACGACCGGCCTCGTCTGCCGTGACCTCGGGCGGCGGTTTGTCGGCACCGAACTCAATCCAGCCTACGGCCACATGGCGCAGGCCCGCATCGAGACGCCGCGCAAAAAGTAATTGACACGGCGCCTCGGAGGGTGCTATTCCGAGTTTGCTCACACCTGCCCTCGCGGGCGGTGCGAGGGTGGCGCTTCTGCGCCAGCAGGCGCACTGGCCTCGACTTCCGGTGCGCCTGTTTCTTTGGGGGGGCCTGCGCTAGTCCGCCTGGACATGGAACGCTTTTGCGCTAAACTGCGCCCATGCTGATCCTGCTCATCCACGTTGACCCGGCGCGCCACATGAACCGCTGGTATGCCGTGAGCGTCCAGCCGTCGCTGTTCGACGAGTGGGCGGTCGCGCTAACGTGGGGCAGTCGCGTTTCGACTTATCAGCGCGCGCGGCTGTTGCCGATGGCCTCCCCTGACGCGGCGGCGGAACTGGCGGCATACATCATTGAGCGCAAACGGCGGCATGGCTACATTCCGGCCCCCAGCCCCGCCTGACCTTAATTAGAATCAAACCGCCGCTGAGATGCTTCGCAATCGCACATCTCGGCGGCGGTTTTTGGTTTAATTCGGTAGCGACCTCAATCAAACAAGTCTTGGTGCGTGCCGGTGCGCTCGAAGATAATCCGGCCTGGCTCCAATTTGTAAATCAGCAACCAGTCCGGCTCAATATGGCACTCGCGGCGA
>CAYUFY010000705.1:0-1746 GCA_964443795.1 uncultured Anaerolineales bacterium
TGACGAAGCACCTCGGCGTGTGCCCCGAGCGGCCACAGGCTACTGCGTCCGCTGCCTAACCATCGTCCTGAGCAAAGACGATACCGGCGGACTGTGTATGTTTTGCCGGGAAGAAACCACCCCATGAACCCCACGCCCAAACGTCTCAGCACCCTCGAACTCAAGGGCTCCGCGCTCTCGATCCTGTGGTGCATCCTGGACTACAAAATTGTGCGTGGGGTAGATGTGGTCGGCACCAAACAACTGGTGCGCGAAACCGGCTACAGCCGCCCATCCCTCAGTGATGGTCTCGACCGCCTGACCGCCAACGGCTACCTTGTAGCCTACGAAACGCGCGGGCAAGGCGGCGAGACCATCTACGGCCTGTCCAAAGACTTCCCGTCTTTGTTTCAAGGGGCCGAGCGGCTGGCCGACGCGCCGAATGCCCCAACGCTACAAAAAATTTTTGCAGCGTTAGATGTTGTTGTTGTTAAAGAATTAACAGATTTAAAAGAGTTAAACCAGTTAACACAACAACAACCAACCGCAACGCTGCAAAAAATTTTTGCAGCGTTGCCCGAAACGGAAACGCGCGAGCAGATTTCATCCGCGAACCAAGACCCCATTGCCGCCCGCCTGCTCGCCCTCGGCGGCTCAGAAAAGAAAATATCCGTCGCCCTGGCCCGCCGCCGGGCGCACGAAACCGCCGACGCCACCATCGGCGAACGCATAGACCACTGGCTTGAATATATCGAGGCCACCGACTTCGAGCCGGTGAACACGGGCGCTTTCATCACCGCCGCCATTGGCGATTGGCGCGGCATCCCCGGCTACACCCGCCGCATCCCCGCCCCGGTGGCCGATGAAGAAACGCCGGTGGTCGCCGAAGTCGCCGCCGAACTTGCAGCAAGCGCCCGCGCCGAGCAAGAGCGCCTGGCGTGGGTGGCGGCCCGGGCCGCCGAGAAAGCCAGTGACCAAGCCAACCCGGCCTACCCAGTGTTGCGCCAGTTGCAGGCCCGCTTCGCCCACCAGGGCGGCTGCGCCGAGCGCATGAAAGGCCTACGGCCCAGCGGCCTCACCCCCGCCGCGCTCACGCTGTTGTGCCCCGCCACGGATATAGCCTGGCTCTCAGACCGGATGCTGGGCCAGCTGCGCCGCGAAGCCGCCAGCATTCTTGGACATCCGGTCAACGTCGTTTTGCTTGAAATTGTGGAGGCCTAACATGCACGACCCGCGCACCCTCTCACCGCTCTACCGCCACCTTGTGCGGCTCATCAACGCCGCCGCCGCGAACCCCGGCAACAAATACGGCGTGTTGCTCCCCGGCGGCACCCACATCTCCGTCATTATAGACACCGCCGGCCGCCGCACCTTCACGCTCTACCGCCCGGTGGCGTTGCCCAGAGTCTCGGAGGCCAGCACCTTCATGCGCTACTGGCCCGAGGCGGCCCCGGCTCGCCCAACGTGGGTTGCCGAACATTTATCAGGCGGCGGCCACACCATCACCGCCACCTGGCCCAAGCCCGGCACCAGCGAAAGCCAAGCCGCCGAGGTGAGCCAAGCCGAGCAGCAAACCACCCTGTTTTAGAACGTGCGAGCGGATTACATCCGCGACAAAATAACCAAACGCAGAAAGAGCAACCATCCCATGTCAACCCCCTACAGTAAAAAATCCATCGTCACCAGCACACTGAAGCACATGCCGCTGGATGAAACCATGCCAAACCCCTACACTCAGCAATCCTTAGCCTTACTCATCCCCGAACG
>CAYUFY010000706.1:0-1742 GCA_964443795.1 uncultured Anaerolineales bacterium
TTCCCACGCGCACTCCCCAGCCGCCCTCGCCCACCCCGACCGCAGTGCCGGCCACTTCCACCCGCCCCGCCCCTACCGCTTTGCCCTCGCCCACAGTTATACCGACGCTATTGGTGGCGGATATTGACGCGATGGAGCAAATGCTCATCCCGGCGGGCGCGTTCTCCTTTGGGGTGGCTGACCCCGATCTCACCGCCCAACCCGATGCCTGGCCGCAAACCGACCTCACGCTGGACGCCTTTTGGATGGATCGCACCGAAGTCACCGTGGCCCAGTTTCAGGATTTCGTGAACGCCACCGGCTACCAGACCGACGCCGAGCGCGGATGTTGTGCCGATGATTTTGCCCGGATTGGGGGCGTGGTTTATGCGCCCGCCGCGACGTTTGTGAACACCGCCAACTGGAAACTGCCCGAAGGCCCCGGTATGGACTCTGCCCTCCCGCGCCGCCCGGTGGTGCAGGTTTCGTGGAATGACGCGCAGGCCTATTGCGCCTGGGCCGGGCGGCGACTGCCCACCGAGGCCGAGTGGGAAAAAGCCGCGCGCGGCGAGACCGCCCGCCTGTACCCCTGGGGCGAGGCGTTCGACAGCACCGCGCTGAATTTTTGTGACCGCAGTTGTGGCAATGAAACGCATCTCTCAGAATTTGATGACACCTTTGCCCGCACCAGCAATGTGGGCAGTTTCCCCACGGGCGTTAGCCCCTATGACGTTTTCGATCTGGCGGGCAATGCGCGGGAATGGGTGGGGGATGAATACACTTCGCTCGCGCCGACGGTGACGCCCAATGCCAGCGCCACCCCGGCCCCGCTCCTGTATGTCATTCGCGGTGGTTCGTGGTTCGACTTGCCCCCCGCGTTGTTGGTCACCGCGCGCGCCTCCCTGCCCGCCGATGCCCGCGATGACACGACCGGTTTCCGGTGTGCCGAAACCATAACGCTCAAGTGACGGCACCTAACCCATTCCACTTATGACCAAACGCTTTGTGATTGTGGCGGGTAATATTGGCGCGGGTAAGACCTCGCTCACCGACCGGGTGGGGGCGCGCCTCGGCTACCAGACCGCTTTTGAGTCGGTCACCGACAACCCCTACCTCTCCGACTTTTACGGGGATATGAAAGTCTGGTCGTTTCATTTGCAGGTGTTTTTCCTCGGTCACCGCGCCGAACAACATCTGGCGTTGCACAGCGCGCCGCACAGCGCCATCTGCGACCGGAGTATTTACGAGGACTATTACATCTTTGCCCGCGCCCTGCATCATTTGGGGAACCTCAACGAGCGCGATTTGGACGCGTATCGGCGGCTGTTCAATCTGGTGACGGGCCAGCTCCCCGCGCCCGATTTATTGCTGTATCTCAAAGCCTCCACCCCGACTTTGCTCACCCGCATTCAGGGGCGCGGGCGGGCCATGGAAGCGGGCATCACTGCCGATTACCTCAACCTGCTGAATGCCCTCTATGATGATTGGCTGACCGCTTTTGATCTGTGCCCCGTCCTCACCCTCCCCGCCGATAATCTGGATTTTGTGAATAAACCGGCGCACTTTGATCTCATCATCACCAAGATTCACGAGAAACTCTCCGGGCAGGAAGTGGTCACCTTCCCGCCCAACGGCGCTTAGCCGCCCCCCCCTGACTTTACAATCTTTTTACATCCTGATGTGACTGGGGCTAACATCGGCGCTCCATACTAGGTTCAATCAACTTACAGGAGCAAAGTTCATGTTCAAGAAACTCAGTTCAA
>CAYUFY010000707.1:0-1737 GCA_964443795.1 uncultured Anaerolineales bacterium
CCGCCGCCACCGTCACCGTCTTTCCTCCCGGTGCCCTCCTCGTTCAAGACTTCAGCGTAGATTTTGAAGCGGGCCTGCTCATTGGCCGCCCACAAGACATGGTAGACGGCAACTCTGGCACCTGGGCCAGCCTGCGCGCGGGCGATGCCTTCTGGGTTTTCAAATTCGAGACTCCGCAAAATGTGGTGGGCGTGCGGATGTTGGCCTCCCCCGGTGACCGCGAAGCCGTCACCCTCCAAACCATCGAAGTCAGTGACGATGGCGTGGCGTGGACACCCGTTTATACGGGGCAAGGCGATTGCGGCGTACCCGCCTGCGATACGCTACCCACCGATGCGTATACCGACATTGCGTTTAGCGCGCCGGCCAAGCAATATGTGCGCCTCAAAGCTGGCCCCGCTCCGGCACGCTTTGCCCTCGCCGAAGTTTGGTTAGCCATCATCCGGCCGTAACGCGCCTATTTTTTTCGATAAGGCCTCTGCATGTCTCACCCTGTTCGTGACCCCGCCCTGCGCGCCAAGCTGGCCGCCTTGCCCAAAATTGAACTGCATCGGCATTTGGAAGGCTCGTTGCGCCTCACCAGTTTGCTCGACATCGCCAACGAATACAACCTCGACCTGCCCAGCCGCACCCTCGAAGGCCTGCGCCCCTACGTCCAAATCACCGACGATGTGCCGAACTACAGCAACTTCCTCAGCAAGTTTGGGGTCTTGCGCCGCTTCTATTGCTCAGATGAAGTCATCAGCCGCCTCACCTATGAAGTGATTGAAGACGCAGCGCGCGACAACGTGCGCTACATGGAACTGCGTTTCACCCCGGCCGCCCTCGCGCGCACCAAAGGCTTCCCCTTGCACGAAGTCGTGCAAATGGTGCTCATGGCCGTCATCAACGCCCGCCGCGATTTCCCCACCATCCAAGTTGAACTCATCGCCAGCTTCAACCGCCACGAATCGGTTGCCATTGCTGAGACGGTGACCCAAATTGCCGTGGATTTCAAAGACTACATCGTGGGTTTAGATTTGGCGGGCGATGAGGTCAACTACTCGGCCGAGCCGTTTGCGCCGCTCTTCCGCGAAGCCCAAAAGGCCGGCCTCGGCCTCACCGTCCACGCCAGCGAATGGACTGGCCCGGCCAACGTGCGCTACGCCATCGAGCATTTGGGAGCCAGCCGCATTGGGCACGGCGTGCGCGGCCTCGAAGACCCCAGTGTGGCCGCTGTCGCCCGCGAGCGCAATGTGGCGTTTGAAGTCTGTGTCACTTCCAATTTTCAAAGCGGGGTCATCCAGCGTTTGCAAGACCATCCCCTCGCGTTGATGCTGAACTTTCCATTGCAAGTGACCATCAACACCGATGACCCCACCGTCTCGGATATTACCTTGACCGATGGATACGAAGTCGTCGCCGATGATTTAGGCCTGCCCCTCGAAACGCTTCACCACTGCATCCTCACCGCCGCCCGCCACGCTTTTCTGCCGGAGCCACAGCGCGCCGAACTGGTGCGGCGCTTTGAAGCTGACTTGCAAAACAAAAAGGACTGAGGCCACTCAGTCCTTTTTTGTAGTAGTGGTAAACAGGTCAATGCTGGCAAATAAGTACCCAGGTGGAAATAGCCATGTTTACCTGTGTACTTCACTTACTTTTCTACCGCCACCAGAATCAGTCGTTCACGAAAGGCGCAATCACCGCCACGCTACGGGCTGAAGCCCTCGCTGAGTTCATGGAAGCCCTCCGGGCTGT
>CAYUFY010000708.1:0-1737 GCA_964443795.1 uncultured Anaerolineales bacterium
CACTTACCCAATAACCTATGACCATCCACTTTGGCACCGACGGCTGGCGCGCCGTCATCGCAGACACCTTTACGTTTGATAATCTCCGCCTCCTCACGCAAGGCATCGCCGACGCAGTCTCAGCCGGCGACTGGAATGACGGCACGGCCACCGACTTTGACCCTAAATTAATGGTGGTCGGCTACGACACCCGGTTTCTCTCCGATCGGTTCGCTAACGAAGTGGCGCGGGTGCTGGCCGCCAACGGCTTCACCGTGTTCCTCGCGAACGCCGATGCGCCCACCCCCACGATTTCCCACGCCGTCAAACATCACCATGCGGCGGGGGGCGTGATGATCACCGCCTCCCACAATGCGCCCCGCTACAACGGTGTCAAACTCAAAGCGGCCTATGGCGGCTCGGCACTCTCCGACCAATGCCGCCGCGTGGAAGTCTTTCTGGCCGACAACGAGGAACGCGCGCGGGGCCCGAACCTCATGGATTTCGATAAGGCCGTCGGGGCCGGGCTGATCAAAAAATTTGACCCACTCCCTGCGTTTGCTGAGCATTTGCACACGCTCATTGATTTCGACCGGATTGCCCGGAACCCGCAAACATTGGTGGTGGATTCGATGCATGGCTCGGGGCGGGGGGTGTTCCAGCGTTTGCTGGCCGAGACGGGGTGCGTGGTGAATGAAATTCGCGGCGAGATGAACCCCGGGTTTGGTGGAGTCCACCCCGAACCCATCGCCAAATATTTGCATGCCACGGTGGCCGCTCTACAGGCCGGGTTGGGCGCGTTTGCCCTCCTCACCGATGGCGATGCGGACCGCACCGGCGCGATGGATGGGCGCGGGGTATTTGTGGACCCGCACCAGATCATGGCGTTATCCCTGAAATATTTGGTGGAACAACGTGGCTGGAAAGGCGCGGTGGTCAAGACAGTTTCGACCACGCGCATGGTTAACCGCCTGGCCGAGCGTTATGGCTTGCCTTGCTATGAGACCCCGGTAGGTTTCAACCACATTGCCGACCACATGTTGGCGCAGGATGTGTTAATTGGGGGCGAAGAATCCGGCGGCATCAGCATCAAAGGCCACATCCCCGAAGGGGACGGAATTTTGATGGGCTTGCTCTTGTTGGAGATTGTCGCGGCCTCGGGCGGATCGCTGACTGACTTGGTGGCTGACCTGTTGAAAGACGTTGGCCCCGCGCATTATGCCCGCACCGACCTGCGCCTCGCCCACCCCATCTCTAAAGCCGAGATGACCAAACGCCTCACGCATAGCGCGCCCGCGCAGATTGGCGGGCAGGGCGTGGCCAAAGTGGAGGCGCTCGACGGGGTGAAATACATCATGGCGGATGACTCGTGGTTGCTCATCCGCCCGTCGGGGACCGAGCCGGTGTTGCGGGTGTATGCGGAAGGCCGCACCCCCGCGGTGTGCGCGGCCCTATTGCAATTTGGCGAGACCCTCGCGCATGGCTAACGCGCCTGACTGTAGCCTGAATCCAAAACTCGTTTCCAGATCGGAAACGAGTTTTGTGTTTCTGGCCTGAACAAGGGCTATTTTTTGGTTCTACTGTTTTTGACGGGATTGGCGTAGGTCGGGCTGGTAGCGCGACGGTTTTTGCCGCGTCAGGTGTCGGGCTACAAGCCCGACCTACCTCGGTTTCCAGCTAAATCCGGTAGAGCCGGCTGTTTCTAATTTGACAATGTCAGATTAGGGTTTAGCCTTATGGCGATGACGAAGGCGGCTG
>CAYUFY010000709.1:0-1734 GCA_964443795.1 uncultured Anaerolineales bacterium
CCCCCTCTCAAAGTTGCCCTCCTCGCCAATCTTAAAAAGAATGCGCCCAAATTTCCCGGCATGGCCGAAGACCATTGGGATGATCTTGACTCGGAGTCGACCATTGAAGCCTTGCAAACCGCCCTCCGCGCAGGTGGGCATGAAGTGGTCTTTCACGAAGGCAACGCCGAACTGCCGGAAAAACTCCGCGCGCACCGGCCCGATATTTGCTTCAACATTTGCGAGGGGCACTTCGGCGACGGGCGCGAGGCGCAAGTCCCGGCGCTTCTCGAAATGTTGCAGATTCCGTACACCGGTTCGCGGGTGATGACGCTGGCGCTGGCGCTCGACAAGCCCATGACCAAGCGCGTGCTCATGTGGCACGACCTGCCCACGCCCGCCATGCAAACCTTCGAGAGTCCCGATGAGCCGCTGGATGAGGACATGCTTTTCCCGCTCTTCGTCAAGCCCTCCCGCGAGGGCACGGGCATGGGCGTGAGCGCGCAATCCATCGTGAAGAATGAAAAAGAATTGCGCGAGCAGTTGGAATACATCATTGGCAAATATCACCAGACCGCGCTGGTCGAGCGCTTCATCGCCGGACGCGAGGTCACCGTGGGGTTGGTGGGCAATATCTCGGGCGTGGTCGCGCGCCGTCTCCCCTCGCGCTTCTATAATTCCAAACAGCGGGATTATTCCGAGGCGGGTCTCGCCGCGCTCAAGGCGGGTGGCATCACCTTCCTGCCGCCGATGGAGGTTGACCTGGCGCCGTATCAAGCGACGGATGGCGTTTATTCCAATCGCCTTAAGACCGACCTCGCCGACCAACTGGATTACCTGTGCCCCGCGCCACTCGATGGCCCGCAAGTGCAGGAGCTCAACTGGCTCACGGCGGCGGTTTTTCGCGTGTGTGGCTGTTACGATGTCTCGCGCGTGGACTTCCGCCTCGACGAGAGCGATAACTTCAGGCCGTACATTCTCGAAATCAACCCGCTCCCCGGCCTGACGCCCATCATTAGCGATCTCGTCATCGAAGCCGCCGCACTCAAGATCAGCCACACCGAACTGGTGAACATGATTCTCGAAGCGGCGATTGCGCGGCATGGCTTGCGGACGGGGCGGTTTGTTTCTACACCATAAGTTTTAAAACATGACAAGGTGATGGGGTGAACGGGTGACAGAGTGAAGGTTGTCACCTTGTCACCTTGTCACCTTGTCACCTGATCATGTCTGTCTCCCCCTCCCTCCCCTCTGATCGCCCGGCCATTCTCGCCTGTGCCCGTTCTGTGGGCGTGTTCACCGAAGAAGAAGTCTTGACGGTGGATGAGTTGTTCGAGGGCTACGTGCGCGATGCCCAGAAGACCGGCTACAACTTTCTCTCGTATCGCGACGGTGATGAAATTTTAGGGTTCGCCTGTTGGGGGCCGACCTCGCTCTCCAAAGGGTCCACCGACTTGTATTGGATTTGCACCGCGCACAGGGCGCAGGGCAAAGGCGTGGCCGCCGCGCTCTTCCGCGCCGTCGAGGCCGCCGCCCACGCGCTGGGCCGCTGGATGATTGTCATCTGGACCAGCAACCGCCCGGACTACGAACCCGCGCGCCAGTTTTATCAGCGCATGGGGTGCAAGCTGGCGTTGCAGATTGAGGAGTTTTATGACCGGGGGGAGGACTTGTGTGTGTTTATTCGGCGGCTGGAATAATTTATAGATTTTGCGCTGTGAAAACCCGCCGCTTCCAGCGGCGGGACGCTACGCG
>CAYUFY010000710.1:0-1710 GCA_964443795.1 uncultured Anaerolineales bacterium
CCGCTTTGGCCTTGTGCATTGTGTGACCGGCGCAGTTTTTAAACACTCTCTTAGAGTGCGTCTGAAAATTACTTGGCTGTCGGTCAACGCCCCTTCGACTACGGCTTGGGCGTATTCCGAGCGGAGCGACACTGAGCGACAGTCGAAGTGGCAGTCGAGGAACGCGCCCAAGCCTCCGCTTCGCGGAGCATCCCTGTGGGACAGGGCGCTGAGCGAATATTCAGACGCACACTTAGTCAACCCTGTATGGAGAACTTATGCCATTATTCCAGCGTCTCTTGACCACCCCCACCTTCGCCGACCCCATTAAAACCCGGCAGGCCGCCGCGCTGAACCGCTTGCTGTTAATCTTTCTGGCCGCCTCCGTGGTGTTAGTCGTCGCCACCTTTGGCGAACACCTTTACCGGGAAATGTGGGGGATCATCGTGGGCAACCTCATTATTTTCTGGTGTCTGTGGCTCATCCGCCGCGGGCACTTGATCTTCCCCAGTTTAATGCCGCCGTTTATTATGCTGGTGGTCATCACCTATATTATTGCCATTGGGCAAGGGGTGCATGATATTGCCGTGGCGGGGTATCCCATCATCATCATTACAGCGGGCGCGTTCAGCGGCAAGCGCGCGGCTTCCGTGACCGCTGGCCTGACGGTGTTCTGCCTGTGGGGCCTGTATGCCGCCGAGCAAGTCAGTTGGATCCCGCATGGGGGGGAGGTGCAGGCAGTTGCGGCGGATGTCTGGATTTTATCGGTGGTCATGGGCGTGACCCTGACGCTGGTCTACGTGGTCATTGACGATTTAACGGAAGCGTTGCGGTTGGTGCATCAGCGCGAGCGGGAACTCAGCGTCTTCAATGCCCATTTGGAGGAAGAGGTGCGGGGGCGGACGCGCCACCTGGAAGATTCGCGGCGGGAAGTCGAGCGGCTCTTGCTGGAAACCCGCCAGCGCGCCGCTGATCTGGAAACCGCCAAAAATATTTTAGAGTCGGCCAATCGCGTCAAAAGCGACTTTTTGGCGAGTGTGAGCCATGAACTCCGTACGCCGCTCACGGGGGTCTTGGCGTACGCGCAAATTTTGCAAAAGCAAACGGCCTACGGCGCGTTGACCGAGAAGCAACTTAAGGCTGTGGGGGCCATCAGCGAGAATAGTCAAGCGTTGTTGGGCTTGATTAACAATATTCTGGAATTGTCGCAGATTGAAGCGGGGAAGGTCGAAATGGATCTGCGAATGGTCGCCGTAGAGGACGTGTGTCAGGCCAGTTTGCGGAGCGTGACACCGTTGGCCGCCGCCCGCCAGCAGACGATCGGCTACAGCATGCAACCGCTGGGGTTACAGTTGGTGGCCGATGCGCCACTGCTCAAGCAGATGTTGGTGAACTTGCTCAACAATGCGGTGAAGTTTACGGCGGAGGGCGGGGCGCTCGGCTTGGAAGTCATGGGCGACCCGGTGCAACAGGTGGTGCGGTTCATGATCTGGGATAAAGGCCTCGGCATCGCGCCAGAAAACTTTCCCAAATTGTTCCAGGCCTTTGTGCAACTCGACAGCCGGTTGGCGCGTGAATATGCGGGCACTGGTTTGGGGTTGGCGCTCACCCGGCGGCTGGTGGAACTGCACGGGGGCAGTATCAGCGTGGAAAGCGAGGGCGTGCCGGGGGCCGGGAGTCGCTTCACCATCACGCTCCCCTGGCAACTGGCCACCACCCCCGCTCTGCATC
>CAYUFY010000711.1:0-1696 GCA_964443795.1 uncultured Anaerolineales bacterium
AAGTCGCTACAAGCGCACGTAGCCTGCCCTACCGTGAATTATGAGCCGCTCTCTTGGGGGCTGGTCAACGCGCCATTGCTCCCCATCACCCGATTAGGCGAAAGGTCCATCCGGTCACTGACCCCATCGCCATCATTGTCAGCATCAAACATATCCGGCGTGCCATCCTTGTCGGTGTCGCGGCAAACCCCATCCTTATTGTCCACCCGCTCCAAACATTCCCCCGAGTCCAACAGTCCATCGTTGTTGGAGTCGGGCACGGTCGGGTCGGAATACCACGTTTTGTTGTTGTAACTAAATCCCTTAACTTCGATGTAGTCGCTGATTAAGTCACTATCGCTATCGGCGAAGTTGGGGTCGGTGCCGAGGCGGGCTTCCTGAAGCGCGGTCAGGCCATCCGCATCCACATCGGAGGTGGGCGCGACGGTAGTCTCAACGGCCAATGGCGCAAACGTAACTGCGGAGAGGGGCGCGGCCAGTGCGGATTCCCCCGCCCGGCGCGTTGTGGCTTCCACGACGGTTGACCCCGGCCCGCTGGTGGCACCCGCTAATGGGTCACGTTGCGGATCCCACGTATTGGCATAAATTTGGTCCTGGAGGGCTTGGTCATCGGCTTGCGCCTGTCGCGCCGCTTCCGCTTCGGTTTGGCGCGCCCGCTGGGTCTCGGAAAACGCGAAGGTCTGCTCGGCCTGTATCAGCGGCACAACCGTCATCGAAAAAATCAAAATAAAAGTCAGCCCCGTATACACCCGCCGCCGATTGCGATGTTGCAAAATAAATAACATGAACGCGGTAAAGCCAATCGCCAGCAAATTCTGCGGCGACCGCGCAAAGTCGGACAGCCCCGCGCCAATGGCCATGACGAAACTGGCCCCCGGCCAAGCTGGAGCCGCTGCCAACACTTCTTTGGCGCGGAAATCGGCAAAGGTGGTGGTGAAACGCACTTCCGACCGCTCACCGTTTTCCTGCTCGGGCAAACTCATCTGCACGCTCAGTTGCGTCGGATAGCCCGCCGCTGTCAGCCAAATCTCCCCGCCCCCGGTCGCGCCCCAGAACATCTCGGGCGTGCCCAGCGAGACCCCCGGTGGGAGTTCGCCCTTGGCGGCCAATTGCTCTTCAAGTTGCTGGCGCATATGCTCGGCCAGTGCCGGGCCATCGAGGTCAAACGCATACGCCGTAAGCGCCGCCCCGTTGGCGGCAACGGGGATAACCCCTGTCGCCGTCTGCCGCCGGATGTTGCGCGCCCCGGCTAAAAAGCCCAAAAAGTCACCGCTCGGCGCAAACGCATCCGCCACGTTATCCACCGGTTGCCAGTCCCCACCCGTCACCCGCCCCTCGGCCTGGTCGCCCTGCACGCGCAGTTCGAGCGCGTCTTGTGGGTTGAGCACATTCCCGCCACCGCTCCACAAATTCATCAGAATCAATTTTTGCGGGCGGTCATAACTGCCTTCCATGCGCATGGTCTCGGTGCGGCTGGAACGCCCGACGTTGGTGAGCGCCAGCGCCGGGTAGGTGGTCTGCGCCAAATCGGTGGCAAACCGGAAGGTCTCGGACTCGGTGGCGTTGCGCCAGGCGGCCTTCACTTCCTGCGCGGCAGAGGGCTTAAGTGAACTACCACCCGCTAGAAGCGGGTGGCTTCCGGCTTCAACGACTTGTTAAGTACCAAGTCTCCACCGGCGTATTTTGTTCGGGGCGT
>CAYUFY010000712.1:0-1694 GCA_964443795.1 uncultured Anaerolineales bacterium
GATTTTTGGGCTCTACCAGAATGAGTGTGAAGCGCGCCTTTGCGACTGTCATTCCGAGCGAGTAGAGATTCCTCGGCCACTTCGTGAAAAGCGCGCCTCGGAATGACAACCACCCCAACGTCACAACGAAATTGGTAGAGCCGGGCGGGTGTTATTTGAATTGTCCCGATTGACCATTAATATCGCCGTCGGCGGCGGCGCCCGTCGTACCAGTCATAGGCGCGCCCGTACCAATACCGGGGGCTACTGCGCCGATAAATTTGCCCGCGCAAACGCACCGCCCATAACCGGAAATCGCGGATGATGATGGCCCCCACCCCGAACAGCAGGCCAAGAATGATGTTGCTCGCCACATCCCAGAAATTGAAGATAATCCACCCGGCCATGAACAGGACGAATGTGATAAAGTCCCACAGTTGGTTGGCCAGCCGCCCGCGCTGGATGGGGAAAACGAGCGTAAGTAAGAAACCGGCGAGTAACAGCGCCGGGCCAAGAATAGAAGTAGGAATGGTCATGCGTCGCGCCTCCGTTAGAATTTGCCCACGATAATAGCAGAGGGCGGGGGGAGATGCAATTGAGAATTGGAGTAACGAGTTAATGTTGAATAAAATTTTTGTTGTGCGCTGGGAGGGGTGGCGGAAATTCATCCGCGACTTTATTGTGATTGAGTTTGGGTTTGTGCTGTTCGCCCTCGCCATCAACATCATGGTGATTGTGGACTTGGGCACTTCGCCCTGGGTGGTGTTTGAGCTGGGGCTAGTGCGGTATTTGCCCATCACCCTCGGCCAAGCCACCATCATTGTGGCGTTCCTGATTGTCCTGCTGGATGTGGCGTTGCGTCAGCCTTTGGGCTGGGGGACGCTGGGCAATATGCTCACCATTGGCTTATTTGTGGATTGGCTCAGGCCGTTGGTGCCAATGCCGCCCGAGGCGCTGTGGGCACGGATTGCCTACCTACTGGTGGGGGTACTCATCATGGGCTTCGCCACCGCCATTTATGTGGGGGTCAACGCGGGGGCGGGGCCGCGTGATAGCCTGATGCTGGCCGTCTCGCGCCTCGCCAAGGTGAGCGTGCGGGTTGCCCGCACTTGTATTGAAGTGCTGGTGATCTTGGTGGGCTGGCTGTTGGGCGGGCCGGTGGGCATTGGCACGCTCATCATTGCCCTCACCATCGGCCCGGCGGTGCAGTTGGCGTTTCGTCTGCTCAACGTCAAACCATTGCAACCCACGCCGATTTTGGTAGATGCGCCGTGAGGAATATAATCTATACAGTTGTGGCCCGGTTATTGGTCAATAAACGCGGTTGATTGGAAAGCATAGGCGGCGTAGGTTGTAGGGGGGGCGGAGCGTTAGCTAATTAGGGGGTTCCCCCCCTATCAGATTTAGTGGGAAACCCTCTTTCCGGCGCGCGCGCAAGGGTTTAGGATAAAAACAACGCGCACCAATAGCAGTTTGTCGGAGAAACAAAGGTGAGCGTGTGCCCCAAGGCTTGTTTTTCAAGATTTCAGGCGTTCAGGCGGCCTCTGGGTCATTCAACGAGCGCGTTTTCAGTACGGGGTCACTATTTTTTCGGGTCATAGGCGCGTTGAACTCTCCCCTCAGTCGGCCAGTAAGCGATGCAAACGTTTCAGATTGAAGCGCGGTTGAGCCATGCCTTGCTGGCGGGCGAGCAACGCGGGACGCACCCGCGCCAT
>CAYUFY010000713.1:0-1669 GCA_964443795.1 uncultured Anaerolineales bacterium
TGAAGCGTGACCAAGCGCGTCCCGTCCTGACTAAAAGCGATGTCAGAAGGCCATGCATCCTGCCCGGTTATTACCACCCCGTCAGGTATGGTAAGTAACTGTTTGCCGGAAGCCGCATCCCAGATTTTGATGGTCCCATCCCGGCTGGCTGATGCCAGTCGGGCCCCATCTGGGGTGAAGACAACCTTCCCAATGACATCGGTATGACCGGACAAGGTAAGTTGAATCCGCGATGCCCCCACTGCCTGATGCAATGCATCCTCTGCCTCAGGCAAAGCGGTGTGGTCTATGGCGTAAGTTTGTGATACGGCCTCGATAGCCAACAAGATGCTGAGTTCGGGATCCACGCTCAAATTGTTCAGGGCTTGGGCCGCCAGTTCTCGAGCGCGATTGGTGCGGGCGGCAGTCTGCGCCTCGCTATAATTCTGCTCCGCGCGTGTGGCATTCTGATTCGATTGCAAGCCAAACATCCCCGCCACCACCGCCAGCACCAACGCCACTGAGCCTGCCATTGCAATCACTCGGTTGCGCGTCCGTACGCGGGCCACATATTGCGTTTGCTCATCGGCGCGCGCCCGCTCGGTCTCGGCCAACCGTTGCGCCGCTTCCAGTTCGCGGCGTTGGCGCGCTTGTTCGTCGGCCTCGCGCCGCTGGTGTTCGGCAACGCTTGAATCCAAAAAGGCGCGCTCATCTTGCGTGAAAGCAATGGAAGTATTTGCCGCCCAACCTGCGAACTGTTCCAACTTCGCGCCGGTCAGCAGGTAACTGGTCTCGCGGTTTGCGCCCTGCCATTCGGTGGCGGCTTGGGCCAACTGCCTCTGCAGGCGCACATCGGCGCGGCTCTCGTTCAGCCACTCGCGCAAACGCGGCCATTCGCGCAGTAACGCCTCGTGCGCCACTTCCACCGTCGGGCCGCGTGTGGCGAGGTCGCGGTCGAAGGAAAGGAGGCGGTGGCGGCCAAAGGTTTCGATGATAGGCGATAGACGAAGGACGACTGACGAAGGCCGAGGCTCGTCTATTGTCGGTCGTCCTTCGTCCTTGGTCAGGTTTTCAAGTTCCGCCCTCAACACCCGCCGCCGGGTATCTTCTGCCCCCTCGCCCAACGTCACCAAGCGCAAGAATAATTGGCGGGCGGCGGCTTGTCCCTCGGCGGTGAGACCCGCAAAGACCTCTTCGGCGCGGCGGCCCAATGCGCCCATCACCCCACCGATTTCGATATAGGCGGCTTTGGTTAACTCTGGTGGAGACTCGAAATCTCGCGTCTCCACCCCCACACATTTCTCAAATAATTCGGTGAGGGCATATTGCAACAACGGCAACGCGCCGGGCTGGTCGCCCACGTCGCGGGTCATGGCGGCCACGAGGCCGGGGTCCAGTGTCAGGCCCACGCGTTCCGCCGGGCCGAGGATGGCGCGCTCCAATTCGTCGGGCGTGAGGGGCAAGACCACCTCCATTCGTTGCCGCAGAAGTTCGCCGAAATCCACGTAACTCAACGGGCGGTCAATGAAGTCGGCGCGGAGAGTAATGAGAACGCGCACCCGACTGCGCTCGTCAAGCACGGCAGTGAGGAGCAAATCGAGAAAATGCGCGCGGGTCGCCTCATCGTGAACCAGTGTGAAGGCTTCTTCAAATTGGTCAATCACCAACACCAATTCAACCCCGGGGTCGT
>CAYUFY010000714.1:0-1669 GCA_964443795.1 uncultured Anaerolineales bacterium
GGCGACGGTATTTGCGCCCGGTCTATCCCTGACCCACGCCAAGTGGGAAATACTGGAAACCGCCGGTGCAACGCGGCAGACCATCCCAGGCTATGCTCCAACTCGCCCAAAAGTGGGCCTCTTGACCACGCTTAAGTGCGGTGACACCACGTTATGAACCTTACTCCCCCATCTGAAAATTACAACCATCAATTCCCAGAGATCTGCATGGCCCGCGAAACGAGACCCGCAAATTCGCTGACTTCCGCATCACCGGAGAGGGTTTCGGCCAGACGCGCCGCATGTGGAAGCAAAGCGCGTAGGGAAGTTCCCGCCGCATAGGGACTGCGGCGCAGGTACTCAGCATATTGTGCCACGACCACATCCAGTTGATAGCGGGGCGAGGTGTTCTCAAAGAGTGGGGTCACATCCCAAGTGTTGAAGTTGCCGTTGATTTCGCTGACCTGATGCGATTGCGGGTCTTCCCAGCGCAGTTGCACGGTGGCCACGCGCCCGTTGGCCCCAGGCTTGAACTGCACCGCATAGAGCGCCGTGGCCGAGTGGCCCGCGCCAATCTCGCCCGCATCCACGGTGTCATTGCGGAAATTTTCGTCGGCGACGGCGCGGTTTTCGTAACCCAACAGGCGATAGCGCGCCACAATCTCGACATTGAAGTCTACTTGCACTTTGGCGTTGAGCGCGATGACTTGTAGGGTTGCGGTGAGGTCTTCGACGAAGAGTTTCTGCGCTTCATCAATGTCATCCACATAGGCGTAGTTGCCATCGCCCTTGTCGGCAAGCTGTTCGAGCAGGGTGTCATTAAAGTTGCCCATGCCAAAGCCCACCGCGGTCAGGGTCACGCCCTGGTCGGCGTAAGCGCGAATGGATTCAAGAATCGCGTCGGGGCCGGTTGCGCCCACGTTAGCGACACCATCCGAGCAAAGGACGACGCGGTTGATCCCATCGGGGCGGAAGGCTTGCCACGCCAGTTGATAGCCGAGACGCAGACCGGCTTCGGCGTTGGTCGCGCCTTCGGGATAGAGGGAGTAGATGGCGTTGAGGATGGTCGCGCGGTCTTCGCCGCTCGTCGGGAGGAGGGCAACCCGCGCGTCGGTGCCGTACACGGCGATGGCCACGGTATCCGACGGGCGCAGACGGTCCACCAGCAGTTGCAGAGAGCGCTTCACCAGTTCGAGGCGATTCTCGGCGGCCATCGAGCCAGAGATGTCAATGACAAAAGTGAGCGAGGCCGGTTTACGCTCGGAGGCCGGCACGTCATAGCCTTGCACGCCAAAGCGGATGAGATAGGTGTTATCGGTGTGGAAGGGCGAGAGTGCGCCATCGGCGTAGAGGCCAAAGGCCACGTTGGCGGGGATGGCGTAATCCTGGTCAAAGTAGTTGACAAACTCTTCGACTCGCACAGCGTCAGCAGGCGGGAGGTTGCCATCCATGATGTAGCGGCGAGCCACCGCGTAGGAAGCCGTATCCACATCAAGCGCAAAGGTGGAAAGATGGTCGGCGTAGGTTTCCACAAATGGGTTCACGCCGTAGTTTTGGAAGTAGTTATCCGCCGGGGTGGGGATGGTGTTGGGCGCGGGCAATGGCGTGGGGAGCGGGCTAAGGCCGAGGGGCGAAGCGGTGGGGGCCGGGGAAAGCAAGACCGACGCCTGGGTCGCGGCCGGGGCCAGGG
>CAYUFY010000715.1:0-1650 GCA_964443795.1 uncultured Anaerolineales bacterium
CGCCCGCGCGCGCCGCTTCAATCGCGGCGTTCAGCGCCAGCAAGTTCGTCTGCGCCGCGATGTCGTCAATGGTCTCGACAATCACGCCAATCTGGTCGGACCGCTGACCCAATTCCTGCACCTTCTGCGCCGACGCGCCGACTTTGGCTTTGATGGCGTCCATGCCTTTGATGGTGTCGGCCACCGTGCGCGCCCCGGCCCGCGCGGTCTCGGCCGCCCCCGCTGAATCTTGCGAGACGGCTTGCGCGTTCTGCGCCACTTGCCCAATGGCCGCGCTGATCTGCGAGGTGATGGCCGAGGCCTTGCCCATGGCGGTGGCCTGTTCCTGCGCCCCGCGCGCCACGCCGTCAATCGCGCGTTTCATCTGCTCCACCGAGCTGGCGGTCTTGGTCACCGCTTCCGATTGTTGTTGGGTGCCCTTGGAAATTTGTTGCATGGTCGTGGCGATCTGCCCGGTGGCTTGCCCGGCCTGGTTGGCCGCCGCCGCCAGTTGTTCCGACGCGCTTCCCAGATTACCGGCGTTGTCGGCCACCTGCCCCACCGCCTCGCGCAGGCGCGTGGTCATTTGGCGGAAGGCCTCGCCCGTCTCTTGCAGGCGCTGAATAATGGTGTTGAAGGCCAGCGCCATCTGCCCGACCTCATCCCGCGAATTAACCGTCAGGGGTTGCGCTTGAATGGTGAGCGAGCGGGTCAGGTCACCCTGCGCCAGCGCGCCCAGTTCGAGCACCAGCGCGCTCAGGTCAGTCTCGGCAATCTGTTGCGACATGGCGCTGACTTGCTGTAATGGGCCAGTGATGCCGCGCGAAATGATCACGCCCAACCCCAGCCCCAGGATGGCCGCGACGACCATGGTCACGATCAACACCATCTGCGTCTGGGCTACTAAATCATTGGACGCGGTGGCTTCGGTTTCAAAATCCGTGCCCACACTCGCCACAATCTCGGACGCGGTTTGGCGCACGTTCGGGCCGAGCACATCCAACTGCTCAGTTTGGAGTGTGTGTTGCTGGTTGTAATCCGTTTCGATACTGTGGAAGGCCTCAGCATAGGTATTCACCGTGGCCGCGGCCTCCGCTAACAACTGGCGATCCTCCGCGTCGGTTATCTGCTGATCCAATTCAGACAGAGCGGTTTGCGCTTCCTGATAACGTTCCGCAAAGAGGGTGATAAATTGCGGGTCGCCTTCGGCCAGATATTTGAAGGCATCCAGCCGCATGAGGATAAAAGCCCCGCGCGCGTTTCCGGCGAGGAAGGTGCTGTGAGAGTCGTTTTTCTGATTGAGACTTTCGCGCAGGGCGGCGAATTTTTCCTCGCCCAGCGGGCCTTGCACATCCAGCACCTCGGCCTGAATCTGGTCGCGGTCGGCGATGATTTTGACCACTTCGGCGAAGGCCGCCTCATACGCCACCCAATCGCCTTTGATGCTCTCCAACAACTGCACCCGCTCGGCTTTAGTGATGTCCACCTCCGCTTGGGCCAGCCAATCGTCCAATTTGGCCGCTTCCTCACGGTAGCGGTCCAAATTGGCCTGGGTGTGCGCGGTGGCATATTTGTTGGCGTAAAACCGCGCCAGCAGGATTTCCGTCACCATCTCGTTGCCCAACTGGCGGTCAATGGCCAGGTTGGTGGTCAGGTCTTTGACGATGCCAT
>CAYUFY010000716.1:0-1649 GCA_964443795.1 uncultured Anaerolineales bacterium
GATGATGCCATGCGCGGGCGCGTGCTCAGCCTGTACACCATCACCTTCTTCGGCTTTGCGCCGTTTGGCAACCTCGCCATTGGCACCTTGGCCGAGGCCTGGGGGCTGGGCCTGGCCATCAGCCTCAGCGCGTTGGTCGCGGCGGCGTTATCCATCGCTGTGATTCTTATTCGGCCGCAGGTGGCGAAACTGCCTTAGCCGCCCGGCGCTTGAACCAGCGCCGCCACCACGCGGGTCGGGTCGTGCGCCATAACCGCTCGGCCGCGGAGGTCTCAGCCGCGGCGGGCGCGCTGGGGCTATACGCGGCGCGCACATACAAGCGCGTGATAAGGCCCATGACGGAACGGATTCTCTGGCTTAAACGCGGGCTGACGGCGGCGACAAACTCATCCGGCGTTTCGGACGGGGAACCGCGCCCGCGCCAAAACCCTAGCCCGGCGCGCATCTGCCAATAAAGCGCGATCGCCCGCCCGCGCGGGGTGCGGGCTTGGCGGCGCGCGGCCATACGCAACCAAACCGCCACCCCCACACCCCCGTTGACCCCCAGGGCCAGCACCCACCCCCACGGGAACGGGGTTGGCGGGGGGGCCACACTCTCCGTGGTTAGGCTGACTTCGGGCGGGGCAATCACTGGCTCATACACAAACGCGGCGCGGGATGCCGTAGGCTCGAACTCCACCCAGCCATAGTCGGGGAAAAACACCTCCACCCACGCGTGCGCCGCGTTGGCCGGAACGCGATATGCGCCCCGGTTGTAATCGTATTCGCCCATCGCATAACCAGTCGCCACCCGGGCCGGGACCCCCACCACACGCAACATCACCGCCAGGGCCGAGGCGTAGTACGAGCAAAACCCGCCGGGCGCTTCGAAGAGAAAATAATCCACGGCATCGCGCCCCTCGGGGGGCGGCGCCACTTCGGGCAGGTAGCGATAGGTGGTGCGTAAATAATTTTGCAGGCGCAGGGCTTTGGCATACGGCGTGGTCGCGCCCGCCGCCGCCCGCACCGCCAGATCTTTCACGCGCTGGGGCAGGCTGGCGGGCAGTTGCAAGTAGCGCGCGCGCACTTCCACCGGATAATCGGCGCTGGCCGCTTGCAAGTTGGCTTCGTTCAATTGGGTCGCCCATGAGGTCACATCGTACGCGGTTGCGGACCCAAACACCCCGGCGCTCGCGTCGGCGGCGGTACGCAACTCCGCGCTGGTCGCCACGGGCGCGTTCACGGCGAACAGGGCCTCCCCGTGCGGCGCGACCAGCTCATAATGCTGGCGCAATTCATAACGCCCCGGCATGACACCCGGTGTCTCCGACAACTGCGGAAAAATCAGCGCCAGTGGTTCCCAGCCGGTGCCGGTATAAGTGGCAAACACGCCGCTCCGCCAATAATGTTTGGGGACGCTGGCCCCGTCGGGCGGGGCTTGTGGCGGCGGGGGCGCGGGGTCGCTCACGATGACCCACATCACCGTGAGCGGGCTAGTTTCAATCGGTGAGCCAATTTTTTGCACATCCGGGGGGCGCACGGTGAAGGTGGCCGCGCTGTTGATGGGGGGCCGCACCCCCGCGAAAAGTTGTTCGGCGGTGTCGGCGGTTTGCCAGCGGGCCACGCGCACCCAATCCGCGAGGACTTGCCACCCGCGCGGGGTCGTCACC
>CAYUFY010000717.1:0-1647 GCA_964443795.1 uncultured Anaerolineales bacterium
GTAGGCCAAGATGGTGCGCTGGGCCGGGGTGAGGCTGGCTTCGAGGCGATGTATCGCTTCGGCCTGGAGGAGCTGGTCTTCGGGGGAAAGATGGGGGTCGGGGAGGTAGTCTTGGAAGTCGGCTTCATCGCCGTGGTCATCTACGATGAGCGGCAGGAGGGCGACATAGCGGCGATAGGTGGTGTCACGGATGAGGCGGCTGAGGGCGCGGCGCTGGGCGAATTTGAGGCAGGCGCCATCGAACTGGAATTCGGGATGTTCGAGCAGGAAGAGAGCCATCTCCTGGACAAGGTCGTCTTCGTCCAGACTCCGGCTGGTGACGTTGTCGAGGGCGCGCGCGGCGGCGCGGAGGCGCGGCAGGAGGCGGAGGACGCGGTCGGCGTGGGTTTCGGGCGGTGCGTTGCGCGGTGCAGGGTGCGAGCTTTGTGTTGGGGGGCGAAGGTTGGGGGAGCTGGCGGAAATGAGCGCCCCGCCGGGCTCGGGTTTCTGTCTTGTTTGTATGGACAGGCGGGGCGCGCGACGCGTGAACAGTTCGAGCTGGTGTGGGTCGGCCGGGAGGGTGGGAGCAGGTTCGGTGGGCATGAGGTGTGGAAGTGTGGGGGTCTGGGTGGGGGTAGGGATGTCTCACTCTCTCACGAGAAAAAACGTGGTCAAGCACGAAAATCGGTGGGTAGGTGGGTAGGTATGGATGGGGGTGGGCGGCCGTTCGATAGGCTTAGCGGCATCCGGGATTGGGCCAGTAGGCGGTAGGGTGTCAGTGGTTTTGAACGGTGAAACGGATTTCAATCGGCAAGCCGGTGATCTGGCGCAGGGTGCGCTGGATGGTTCCGCGCAGGCGGTTTTCGACCCAATCTTTGATGGATTGGTTGGGGGCGCCGAGGCAGTAGGTCAACGCGCCCGTATCGGTGACGTTGAGCAGGGTGAGCTGGCCCAGCCAGGTGTCGTAGGTGGTCTGGCTCATTTCGAAGCGGAGTTGAGTGAGGGCGGCGCGCCAGTGGATTAAGTGTTCCGGGTTCAATGTTTCGGATTCTAAGTTTCGGGCTTCAGGTTCCGGGTTCAAGGTTTCAGAGGCGGTGTTGGCTGATGCCAGCTCATCCGGCGGGCACAGGTCGGCGGGCAGGTCGGGCGAGGTCTCGGGGGCGACCGGGTTCAGCAGGCGCTCCAGGCGCCGGCAGGTGTGGGTGTAGTCGTCGGTTTGCCAGTCCTGGGTCTCGGGGCAGGCGTGGTTGCCTTCGAGGCGGCTGGCGATGAAGAACGGGAAGCCGGAGTCTTTGAGCGATTGGCCGCGCGGGGATTGTTTGTAGGCAATCCATTTGGCGATTTCTTCGGCGAGGCGGGGCGGCGGCCAGGCGGTGCGGGCCACGGCTTCGGCGGCGCGTTTGGGGGAACAGCCCATGGCGGTGAGTTGATCCACACAGAGACGTTCGGCGGGGGAGAAGGGGTCTTCGTCCACCGGGCGGGGGTGCGCGCCCTGATGCTTGCGGGCGAGATCGCGGAGGACGCCGCCAAGCCAGCGAGGGTGACGCCCTGCGCCCGGCCTATCGGCATCAGGGTGCGATGAAAGCGATTCCGCTTTTTGCGGAATCGTCGGGTCGGTAGTGTTCTTGTTTTTTAAATCAGAATCTTTTAAAGCGTCTTTATTTAAAA
>CAYUFY010000718.1:0-1646 GCA_964443795.1 uncultured Anaerolineales bacterium
GCGATGAAATTGTGCAAGCCATTCGGCATTTGGTGCGCGATGGCATCCCGCCCGAGCAAGTAGATGAAGCGCGGGTGAGTCAATATCTCTACACCGCCGGTCAGCCCGACCCCGACCTCATCATCCGCACGGCGGGCGAACTCCGCATCTCCAACTTCTTGTTGTGGCAAGGCGCGTACGCCGAGTATTACGCCGCCGATGTGTATTGGCCCGATTTCGATAAAGAAGAATTTCGCACGGCGCTGGAACATTACGCTAGCCGCGAACGCCGCTACGGATTAACCGCCGCGCAACTGACCCCCACGGCTTCTCAGCCCTAACCCATGCGCGAGCGCCTGCCCATCGCCATTTTGCTCATCCCCTTTGCATTGTGGATTATCGGCACAGGCGGCGCGTTGTATACGCTGGCGCTGATAGGCATCTTCACCGCCGCCACGCAAGAATACCTCCGCCTCTTCCAACGCGGACAATATCACCCGGCAGGCCCGCTCCTCATCGGTGGGGTGGCGTGGCTGTTTGTGGGCGCGGCGTGGCCGGCCCTCAACCCGCACAACTTAGCCGAAACCATCATCACCCTCAGCGCGCTGACTTGGCATTTGATAGATTACGAGCGCGGCGCGACCACCTCGGCCACCGATTTTGTCATCACCATTGGGGGCGTGTTTTATTTGGGCGGGCTGGGCCGCTACTTCATCCTCCTGCGCGCCCTGCCGCCCGATGGGTTGTGGTGGTTGGCGACGGTCTTGCCCGGCATGTGGTTCGCCGATAGCGGTGCGTACATCATGGGCCGCTGGCTGGGCCGCCACAAAATGTCGCCGCGCCTCAGCCCCAAAAAAACGTGGGAAGGCTTTGCCGGCAGTGTGGGCATTGGGGCCGTGGGCGCAGCGTTGTTGGCCGGGCTGTGGCATCTCAGCGCCGGGCCGCAGACGTTGGTCACTTGGCAAAACGGCTTGCTCTTAGGCGCAGGGGTCGGGGCCTTAGGCCCGCTGGGTGATTTAGGCGTTTCGATGCTCAAACGCCAAATTGGCGTGAAGGATTCCAGCACACTGTTGGAGGGGCACGGTGGGTTTTTAGACCGCATTGACTCGTGGTTGGTGGCGGTGCCACTGGGCTATTACTGCGTGTTGGCTTTGCAATATCTCACTGGATAATCATCCCGTTTACAGGAGGCCTTATGAGCGAACGACCTGACCGCAACCTAGCATTGGAATTAGTGCGTGTGACCGAAGCCGCCGCGCTGGCCTCGGGCCGGTTTATGGGGCGCGGCGACAAAGAGGGCGGCGACAAAGCCGCGGTAGATGCCATGCGTCTCGTCCTCAACACGGTGGATATGGATGGCATCATCGTCATCGGCGAGGGCGAAAAAGATGAAGCGCCCATGCTCTACAATGGCGAGGTGCTCGGCAATGGCAACGGCCCGCAAGTAGATATTGCCGTTGACCCGATTGACGGCACCCGGCTGTTAGCGCTGGGCCGCTCCAACTCCCTCTCCACCGTCGCTATCTCCGGGCGCGGCACGATGTTCAATCCCGGCCCCATTGTCTACATGAACAAAATCGCTGTCGGCCCCGATGCCAAAGGCGCGATTAACATCGAAGCCTCCACCGCCGAGAACTTGAGCAACATCGCCCGCCAAATGGACAAAT
>CAYUFY010000719.1:0-1640 GCA_964443795.1 uncultured Anaerolineales bacterium
GTGAAGGCTTCTTCAAATTGGTCAATCACCAACACCAATTCAACCCCGGGGTCGTTGGGCAGACAGCGCTGGACGGCGCGTACCAGCCCGCGTTTGTCTTCCTGCAACTGCGTCAGCAAACTCGCGGGCGGGTTTACCGCCACCCGCAAGAGCGCGGCTTCCAGTTCCTCCAGCGGGCGCGGGCCGGGCAGTAACTCCACCACAAACCACTGCTCCGAGCCGGGCAAGCCGCCGCGCCGGATGGCGGGCAACACCCCGGCCTTCACCACCGATGATTTCCCGCTCCCGCTGGGCCCCACCACCGCCAGAAACCGCGCGAGGTCGCCGCCTTCGCCCAGGCGCACCAAAAGTTGTTGGGTCAGCGCCTCACGCCCAAAGAAATCCAGCGCATCACCCTCGCCAAATGCGCGCAGACCCTTGTAAGGATTATCGGCGGGCGTGAGTGCCAGCAATCGGCGCGTGACGCTTAATGCTTGCGTCTCTATTTCTTCTATCGCGCCTCGCCCCAGCGCCTTCCGCAAATCTTTCAGCAACTGCTCCACATTGTCATACCGCTCCAGCGCGTCTTTGGCCGTCGCGCGTTCGATGACCGCATCCAACTGGCCCGGCAGACCCGCGCGGTGTGCGGCCAGCGGCGGGAGTGGCGCGGTGAGATGTTGGTGCATGATTTCGATGGGCGTGGGGCCGTTGAATGGCACCGCACCCGTGAGCAACTCATAAAGCATCACGCCCAAGCAATAAATATCGCTCTGCGGGCGCACGAATTCCGAGCGGATTTGCTCCGGCGAGATGTAGGCGGGCGACCCGACGATGGCGTCCACCTGCGTTTGATTGTCGAGATTGGGGTATCTTCTCAATAAATCGCGGTTGAACATTTGTGCCACGCCTTTCGTCCACCATATGCGGTTGTCGCGCACTGAACAAGCCGTATATATGGCGGTCAGAAGACATTAGAACATACGTTTACCCCGAATTATTGAGAAGATACAGATTGGGGTTGCTGAGATTTTTGGCGATGCCGAAATCGGCGAGATAGGCGTTGTTATCTTCGTCGAGCAGGATGTTGGCGGGCTTGAGGTCGCGGTGAATGACCCCCACGCGGTGGGCCGCCCCGAGCGCCGAAGTAATTTGCTCCATCAGCCGCAACACCACCTCCAGCGGGGGCGCGCCATTTTGGAGCAGGGCTTGCACGCTCCCGCCGCGCAAAAAGCGCATGACCAAATAGGCCACATTCGGCTCGCGCCAGTAATCGTAGAGCGGGACAATGTGCGGATGCTCCAGCCGCGCGACCAACTGCGCTTCAGCCTCGAAGCGGCGGATGAAGTCGGTTTGATTGGCGAATTGCGGGAGAATGATTTTGACGGCGACTTCGCGCTCGACCACGGGTTGCACCGCTCGATAGACCGCGCCCATGCCCCCACTGCCGATGCGCTCGCCCAACGCGTAACCGCGGATGGCCCGCCCGCTTAGGTCTTCCCCGCCGATTTCCTCGGGGCGGGGGGCGGGGGTCGCCCCCACGGCTTCTTCCTGTTCCGGGCGCGCGGCGCGGGCGGCCCGCACAAAATCGGGGCGCCCCTCCAGTGGGATTTCGAGCGCCATGGCCAGCCGCTCGGCAATTTGCACCGAGGGGCGCAAGTCGC
>CAYUFY010000720.1:0-1620 GCA_964443795.1 uncultured Anaerolineales bacterium
CAGGACCCTTCCCCGCGCCGTTTGGCCGCATTCGAATTCGCCAATCGCACCGGCGTGGCCCAGAACCCTCAAGTGCTGGCCCAACTCGAAACGCTGGTGAATGACCCCGACCCGCTGGTGAGCGAGATGATGCTGTTGACGCTCATTCAAATCCACCGCTTTCGCGCCTTGCGCCTGGGTGATTTGGATATCGGGCACAACGCTGTTGTGCAACTCACGCGGCTTACCCACCCGGCGGCCGCGACGGTGTTGATCGAAGTAGCGGCGACCGCCCGCACGGGTTTCGTGCAAGGGGAGTCGGGCATGGTGGAGGCCAACAACGACCGGTCGCGGGAAGCCGCCCTCGCGCGGCTGGCCGATTGGGACACCCCCGAGGCCCGCGCGGCCGTGCAAGCCGGTCAACGCGAACGCGAACGACGCCAGGCGCGGGAGGCCGCGCGCACCTTCGAATCAGCTTCCGGCCCTCAGAAATAGTAGCAACCCGAGTCAAGAAAGGAACCCTGTGACATGACAACCTACAAGACGCTTGAAACGCCCAGTGGCAGTGGCGAGCTCCGCGCCGCCAATACGCATATTGCGCTAGTTTTTTATCATCTCAAAGTCCGCCAGGAAATCATTGAACCGGTCGCCGGGCAAGCCGCCGCGCCCGCCGTGTTGGATATTGCCGGCGAAGTCACCATCAGCCAGGACGAGCCGATGCAATCGCAAGTCGCCCGCCGGGTCAGCTCGGGCGAACTGATGACTTTACACCTCAACGATGGCCGCCGCCTGAATGTTTACGCCTCCAAAGGCGAAACCTATTCCGATGCTTATAACATCGTGGCGGCCCCCCCGGTGGGGTTCAGTTCCGAATAAAATTATTTGCGTTGTCGCTGGCTCGCCGTTACACTTGAGACGTGCCCCGCCTCACCCTCGCCCATTCCGAAAAGTTCCTGACCTCGGTGGATGTCGCCCCCCGCACGGCCATCACCTACCGGGGCGCGTTGCAGACCCTCGCGGATTTCCTGGCCCAGGGGCAAACCGAGCTACCCGAACTCGGAGCGGCGACCCCCAGCGTGGTGCCGCTCAACCTGCTTCAGGATGACACGCTCGCCAAGTTCCGGCACTGGATGCGGAACGATAAACACTACCACCGGCGCACCGAGAACACCTACCTCGCGGGCGCGGTGCGCTACATCGAATGGCTCGATGCGAATGCGCTGTTGCCAGGCGGCCTGACCTCGGGACGAATGCAGTTGGTGCTGCGCGATGCGCGCGGGCGACGGCGCGTGGGCTACAAAACCCAGCCCATCAAGGAGGCCGTGCCGCTCATCATCCAATACTACGAACAACACCCTCTGCCCTCGGCCAAGACTCCGCGTGGGCGGCGGCAGAAACTTTCCCTGCTCCGCAACCGCGCCATCGTTCATACCCTGTTCGCCACCGGCTTGCGCGCCCAGGAACTCGCCTCGCTCCGCCGCAGTGATTGCGCCGACGGCGCGGGCGATAAAATTCTCATCACCGGCAAAGGGGAAAAGGAACGCGTGGTGATGCTGAACCCCGAGGCCCAGCAGGCCCTACGGGACTACGTGACCGCGCGGGACGCGGACCGTCAGCAATCGCGCCCAGTCTCTGACCGCC
>CAYUFY010000721.1:0-1620 GCA_964443795.1 uncultured Anaerolineales bacterium
GTTGGTTTTCGGGTCCTTTCCCCTGGCTCATATTCCTGAATTCTGGTTTCTGGATGCTGGTTTCTGCCTGCTGGTTTTCTGGGGGGAGTCCAGAGGGGGCGTAGCCCCCTTTGGGCCCTCGCGTTAAAAATTCACCAAGGAGATCAATGAAAACTTATAAACACCTGTATCCCCAAATCACGGCGTTCGAGAACTTGCACCGGGCTTTCAAGAAAGCGGCGCGCGGCAAGCGGGGCCGCCCGGATGTGGCGGCGTTTGAATTTGACCTGGAGCGCCAACTGCTCAACTTGCAAGCGGACTTGCAGACGGAAACTTACCGCCCCGGCGCGTATTACAACTTCCGGGTTTACGACCCCAAGCCGCGCCTGATCTCGGCCGCGCCCTTCCGCGACCGGGTGACCCACCATGCGCTGTGCAATGTCATCGAGCCGCTCTTTGAGCGGCGTTTTATTTTTGACACGTATGCGTGTCGGCTGGGCAAGGGCACGCACGCCGCCCTCGACCGCGCCCAACACTTCGCGCGGCGGTTCCCGTATGTGCTCAAGTGCGACCTGCAACATTTTTTTCCCAGCATGGATCACGCCCTTTTGAAAAACCAATTGGCGCGGGTCATCGCCGACCCCGCCACGCTGAAATTGGCCGGGTTGATTGTGGACAGCGGCGTGGGCATTCATGCGCCCGAGCCGGTGTATTTTGAAGGCGATGACCTGTGGGCGGCGAACCGCCCGCGCGGCCTGCCCATCGGCAACCTCACCTCGCAATTCTGGGCCAATGTGTATCTCAACCCGCTGGACCAGTTTGTGAAGCGCGAACTTAAATGTGGCGCGTATGTGCGCTATGTGGATGACTTTCTGCTCTTTGCCCCGGACAAAGCCCGCCTGCACGCTTGGAAAAAAGCCATCATTGCGTTCAGCGCCAGCCTGCGCCTGCAATTACACGAGCGCGAGGCGGCGGTGTTCCCGGTGGCCACGGGGATTCCCTTTCTGGGTTGGCGGGTGTACCCCGACCACCGGCTGCTCAAACGACGCAATGGGGTGGCGTTCCAACGGCGGTTGGCGGCCTTGCTGGCCGTCTTCGCGGCGGGTGAAATAGATTGGCCGGACGTGAACGCTTCCATTCAAAGCTGGCTGGCGCACGCCGCCCACGGCGACACCTGGGGCCTGCGGCGGGCGCTGGTATCCAGTTGGGTCATCCCGACCCGCGGGGGCGCGGCATGAAACAATCGCCCCTCTTCAGCAAGACCTATGACTTCGTGGCCTGGCTGATCCCGCTCACCGTGAAATTCCCGCGTCAGCAACGGTTTGTCCTGGCCGCGACCTTGCAACGCGAAGCCCTGCGCTTTCAGGAACTGCTGATCGAAGCCGCGCACCGCCGCCAACCCGACGAGATTTTATTGGCGGCTGATGCCGAGCTGGATAAAGTGCGCACACATCTGCGGTTGTGTCTGGACTTGCGCCTCATCACGGGCGGGCAATACGAACATGCCGCGCGGATGCTGGTGGAGATGGGCAAACTGCTGGGCGGCTGGCAAAAGAGTCGGCCAGCCTGACCGGGTTGAGGTGACTGATTGAAACCCGCCGCAAGCCACAGGGCTTCCAGCCCTGGTGGATAAGGCGGGTT
>CAYUFY010000722.1:0-1612 GCA_964443795.1 uncultured Anaerolineales bacterium
CTTCAATCAGGGTGAAATGCAATTTCTGAGTATAAAACGCAATGGCTTCGTCGTAATCACGAACAACAAGGGCAATGTGGAGGAGGGATTGTTGCACAGGGTTTAACCGGGTGGGGCAGATTGAAAAAATAATAGCCAGTCTTTGGCCAAGTGACTTACATCTGTAAATGGCGCCTGCACGAGGAGGCCAGCGCGGGGTGGAGGGGCGGTTCGGTCATGCCGGTCAATTTTTCGGTGGGGTTACTTCAACAATGCATCCACCGCGCGGATGAGGTGGGTGACCCGCTCGGCCAGCAAATGCACAATGAGGCGGTGAAAGGTGGAGGCGGCTTCGGGGTCGTCGGTTTCCATCCGTTTCAACTGGTCAAGCGAGAGGCGATAGACGGTGCTGGGTTCGTCGGTCTTGACGGCGGCGGTGCGGCGGTTGCCGAGATAAAAGCCCAGCTCGCCCACCACCCGGCCCCCACGCATGGTTTCCAGCCGCATGGGCAATTGCCCCGCGGCTTCCAGTTGGGCCGTTACTTGCCCCGCCTCCACCAAATAGACCAGGTCGGGGGCATCGCCCTGCCGAATGAGATAGACCCCGGCGGCCAATTCCTGCCGCTCCAGATAGCGCAACAGTGCTTCCACATCACCCGCGCCATGTAAGACGGTGGTCAGGTGCTGGGGCAGAGAGGCAATGGCTTCGTTGATGCCCGCCGCGCGTAAAACTTCGTTCTCACACCATTCCATCCCCCGGTCTAAGTCGGGGAAAATTTTTACATCGTGGGCCTCGCCCAACTCGCTAGACTCAAACAACCGTTGCAGTTCGGGCGAAAGTTGAGTGAAAACCAGCCGGGCCTCGGCCGCCTGAATGGACTGCTTCATCTTGGCAAAACTTAGCAGAGCGGTGGAGTCGAGGCCCGTCACTTGGCGAAAATCCAACACTACAAAGCGGACGGGCGGCGCGTCGGCCCGCATCAATCGCCCGCGCACTTGCTCCAGCAAGCGATGGGCAGTGCCAAAAAATAAGTAGCCGTGCAATTGCAAGATGTGAATTTGCTCGCCGCGCTCGTATAGAAATTCGCGCACCGGCTGGGCGCGGGTGACGCGGCTCTGAAAGGTCGCGCCCGATAGGGTGTGTTTGACAACGTTGATGCGGCTGTAGTTGATGACAAACAACGCCACTGCCGCCAGCAGACCCACGCCGACACCCGGCAAAAAGCCGAAGACCGCCACCACAACGAGGATGAGCCAGATGACACCATACTCCAAACGCGGGAATTGCGTGCGCGCTTCAATCACCCATTCCACCATAAACGACAAGCCGAGGAAGACCAACATCCCGCCGAGGATGAACTTGGGCGTGTACGTCAGCACCAACGGGCCGATGAACAAGGTGACGACGCACAGCGCGGCGGCGATGAGGCTGGCGAGGCGACTGCTCTTGCCCAGGCGATGATTTAGCCCAGACAGGCTGATGGCGTGAAAGCCGATGAGGGCCCCAAAGAAACTGATGACGACATTGCTGATTCCGGTAACCACCAGTTCCCGATTCAAATCCACATCCTGCTTGACCATCAATTCCACGCCGCTAACGTTGAGGAGCATGACGACGAGGCTGATGAGTAAT
>CAYUFY010000723.1:0-1574 GCA_964443795.1 uncultured Anaerolineales bacterium
GCTTGATGTGCCAGCCTCTAGTCGGAGGCTTGGCCCGGCGTACAGAAACAGCATCGCTAAGACCAACAGGGCAAAGACAATGGGCGAGATGAGCCACGTCCAAAATTCGGCCAGAGGCCGATAGTTCACGAGGTGCTTCGACATGAAGTGATTGACGGCGGCCACAGGGTTGACCCATTGGAGGAACTGCCCAGCCGCGCCCGTTTGCGCGCGGCCCGGCAAGGCGGCGGGCACCAGAAACAAAACGTAGAGGCCGAGACTCACAAAATAACTCGTCTTGTTGGAGTTCGACCAAAAACTAGCCAACATCCCCAAGCCGGTATACGCGATGGCCAACACGGTGCCCAACACCGCGCTCCAAAACACCGTCGGCCCTAAGACTTTATCGCCCTGCGCGAGGACTTGCATATACGGCAGGGAGATGAGGAAGGCCGCCGGCCAGATGGACAGGGCAGCGAGGAATTTGCCCACAATAATTTGACCGCGGCTGGTGGGCGTGAGCAACAGCGATTCAAAAGTGTTGCGTTCCCGCTCCCCGCTTAAGCTGTCCGCGCCGACAATCAACCCCACGAACAGGCTGACGGCCATAGCGTTCTTCGCCAATTCGTAGACCAATTCTTTCGGCGGAATCAGGCTCAGTTCTTCGCTGTAAGCCAGCACATACATCATGATGCCCAACACGATGCTGTAAATCAGAATCAGCACTAGCCCTTTGCCACCCACCCACAAGTCGGTCAGCTCGCGGGTGAGCACCAGCCACCAAGTGGGCAAGGCCGCAGACTTGGCGCGCGTTGTTACGTTGCTCATTTAATGGCCTCCTCGGTGAGTTGCAGGAACACATCTTGTAACCGGCCCCCTTCGGCCCCAAAGCTGAGGATGGGGATGTCGGCGCGAATGAGGGCCTCCAAGAGGCGGTTATTGAAGAACTGCGGTTCGGCGATAGCGCCTTCCGCCACATCGTCCACGTCCACTTTGAGCCAACCTGCTGTCTCGCCGGTGGCCGTCACTTGTTTGATATGCGGCAGAGCGGCCAAGACGCGCTGGGCCTCCGTGACCATTGCAGTTGAAACTTGCAGGCGAAGACTGTTGCCCTGCACCACCGTGCGCCGCGTGCGCCCAATCACTTCGGCCACCGTGCCACTGGCCACCACCTGCCCCGAGCTCATGATGATGACATCATCACACACGCCTTCAATCTCTGACAACGCGTGGCTACACAAAACCACGCCCACGTTGCGCTCGCTCACAATCCGCCGGATTAACCCCAACAGTTCTTGTTGCCCGCGCGGGTCGAGACCCAAAGTGGGTTCGTCAAGGAAGACCACGACCGGGTCGTTGACCAGCGCGCGCGCAATCCCCAACCGTTGCCGCATCCCGTGGCTGTACGCGCCAATCAAGGATTTGGCGCGTTGTTGCATCCCGACCTCTTGCAATAATTTTTCGCCATATGCGCGCGCGTCGGCGGGGGAGCGGCCATACAGTTGCCCGAAGTAGACGAGGTATTCAATGCCGGTGATGTTTTTGGGAAAGCCCAAGTTTTCGGGCAGCACGCCAATCATCCCGCGAATTTTTTC
>CAYUFY010000724.1:0-1558 GCA_964443795.1 uncultured Anaerolineales bacterium
TAGCGGCGATAGTCGAGCAGGCGTTCGTACTCTTTAATACGCGGGTCTTTGTCGCTGGCTGGGGGATGGGTCACCAGTTCATAGAATTTCTCAAAAACTTCCACATTCTGCTGGTAGAACATGCTCCCCTGCAAGGGTTGGTCGCCCAATTCGGCGGAGTTCATAATCAAGTCGTAGAACTCTTTTTGCTCACCGCTGGTTTCCCACTGAAACCGGTATTTTTCGTTACGGAAAGGCGGCAATCGGCGCAGGGCTTCGTTGAGGGTGCTTAGTTTTTGCCGAGCTTCCAGAATGTTGTCCCGCAACGAATGGAGCACATGCTCCCGCAATTCTCGATCGGCCTCTTGCCCGGCCTCGGCGATTTTGGCTTGATACGCGGGCAGGTCGGTGGCCGTCAGGCGGTCGCGTTCGTTCGCATAAGCTGGTTCAGATGGGTCGGCAAAGTTGCCGGGGAAATTTTCGGTGGTGTTGTAGACATTGGCGCGGCGCTCATAATCAGCGCGGGCGTTAGCGGCTTGCGTCTCTTGGCTTTGGCGCGTGTTGTCGGCGGTGCGAATTTCGGCGGCTAGGTCAGGGCGGGTGAGGCGCTCGGCGGCCAGTTTTTCGGCAGTGGGCCACAGGTCAGGCGCTTGGGCGCGCGTGTCGTCCGTGTGTTGCTGTTGGCCGGCGCGCCGCTGTTCCAAATCGTGCAGTTCTACAACCAGTCGGTCCAATTGATTTTTGAGCCCACCCTGTTGTTCGGCCAACTGCGCGAGGCGTGTATCTAATTTTTTGAGTTCGGTTTGCAGCTCGGCGTTTTGGCGTTCCAACTCGGCGAGGCCGCTTAAATCCAGAGTATTGCGGGCCGTCTGGGTGGTGGTTTGGTCAACCAGCAAGGGCTGTTCATTCAAAGGTTGCTGGAGCGGTTCATGTTGCCGGAGCAGGTCATCGCGTGTTTTGAGCAGGGCAATGGCGGCGTGCAAATCCCGTTGCGTTTGTTCCAGCGGGCCACGTTGCTCACCCAGCCCACGCAACCCAATTTCGATGGCGTGTAAGCGGCGCTCCACGGCTTGTTGCCCGATGAATAAATCGGGAGCGTGCAAGGGGCGTTGCACCCATTCGCTATACAACATCAAATCGGCGGTGATGGCGCGGCGATGTTGGCGCAGGTCTTCATCGCGCTCGCAAGCGATGATGTCTCCGAGAATGTGGTTGAGATACGCCTGCACGCGCGGGTCTGGGGTTTGCACACATTCGGCAAGTGATTGTGGGCGCGCGGTCCGCGCCTCACTTGCGACGCGCTCCAAATCAATGAGGCCGAGATCATAAATGCGGTCTTCGGCGCGGGCGCGGCGCAGTTCGCGGGCGGCGGCGGCGAATTTTTCGGGCGGCACAATAAAGTTGAAACGCCGCCCACCCAACATCACTTCCACGGCTTCCTGCCAGCGCTCAGCGGGCGCGGGAATTTCCAGCGCTTCCCACAATTGCAAGGGGCGCTCGCCCAGCGCGGCTTGCAACCGCTCACGGAGGCGCTCGGCGGCGCGGTCGGGTTGGCGGCGGCCTTTGGCTTTGAGCATTT
>CAYUFY010000725.1:0-1536 GCA_964443795.1 uncultured Anaerolineales bacterium
CCGGCACTCGTGTTCGATTTAGAAGTCGCAATTCCCAATGTGTCCTGACTTCAGCACCTATGCGGGTTACCGGCTCTTGTCCCGCGCGCTGGTGGCCATGGGGGTCTGGGTAACGCCGGAAGGCAAGTCCACCACCTGGGCGCCGGGGTGGAATGTGGAACGCTTCGAGCGGGAAGCCGAAATCCTCCCCCTGCCCTCTGAACTGTTGACTGTCGTCCTGCCGATCGTGCGGGTCGTCGCCCGCACCCCCGCCGCCCCGCGCGCACCGCAGTTCCGCGCCGGCCTGAGCCGCCCCAAACAAACGCCCCGGCCTGGTTTATCCAAGGTCGGGGCGGTTGTTGTTTCAAATGCTTAGCACCTCCCCTGCTATCTGCTGTCTGTCGTCTGTTAGCTGTTGTCTGTTTACGGCAAGGTGACAAACTGGCCGAGAAATGCCCGCGCCGATGATGTGTCGAGGCGGTAAGTGACATTCGTCGAGCGACAGATCGCGTCTCCGGTAATCGTGGTCGCCGCCAGGATATCCGTCGTCCCCAGGAAATTCGGGCCGCCCGAGTCGCCGTAGCAGGTGCCCCCGTCGCCCTTGGCCGGGTTCATGGAAATCCGTAGCCACGCGGGGTTAATCGAATTCAACGTGCCCACTGCCACCATCCGCACGTCATTGTAGAGGTATTGATGCCCGCCCGGTTCGTTGGTCACTTGGTAGGCCCCATAACCAACCGAAGTGAAGGCTTGTGAGCCAGACAAGTTTGCCAACGCATCAGCGGCGGGTAAACGCGCCGGGACAATGCCCTTGATCGGCTTGTCAAAGACGACCACCGCCAGGTCATGCGGGTCATTCTGTTGCTGGCCATAGAGCGGGTCGGCAGACCAGGTGCCAGTGTAGGTCGGGTCGCCCGCTTGGTAATCCGGGTCGAAGGTCACGGTCACCCGCGCTGTGCCCTCATCGCAATGGGCGGCAGTCACAAACACCGTCGGCGCGACCAGCGTCCCCGAGCAGTACAACCACGTGCCATCCGAATACGCTTTCGCCGCCACCAAGCCACCGACATTGGGATGCCGATTGCCGTCCAATTCGCCATAGGTGATGGCGTATGCGGGCACCGCCAGCGCCAGAAGCGTGATCAGCAAGCTAACTACAATCAGTTTACGAGACATAGATTTCTCCTCAGAGTTTTTGGGCTGGCTTATTTTATCATCCATTCACGGCGGTCACACCGCGCCTGCCCCGGTGGGTTTGGTTCGGCTTTGTTCGGTCAGCGTTTTGAACAACCGCGCTTCCTCCGGGTCAAAGGGCGAGCCATCCGCCCGGAACAAATCATGAAACCAGACCGCCGGTTCGGGTGTGCCCGCCGGCGTTCCCCAGGGGTAGATGGTCTGAGTTTTGCCGCTCACCAACCCCCAGTTACAGCAACCCACCCGCTCCCGCTGGAACACGGGCAGACACGTGGCTACCTCGCTGTGCCCGCGCCGCAACCACTCGGTGCAAATGAGCGGTCGTCCGTACTGCCGGAGCGCCGCGATCTGCGCGGTTAAATT
>CAYUFY010000726.1:0-1533 GCA_964443795.1 uncultured Anaerolineales bacterium
CACCCCCGGCTATGCCCCGCCCGAACAATATGGCATGGGGCGCACCGACCCGCGCACTGACCTCTATTCCCTCGGGGCGACGATTTACACACTCCTCGCCAATGTGATGCCCGTCGATAGCCTCGAGCGCGCCATGGGCAATAAAGACCTCAAGCCCCTGCTCGAACTTAACCCCGGCGTGTCCGAAGTCGTCGCCAATGCCATTGAGCGCTCGCTGGAAATCCAACCGGAAGAGCGCTGGCAAACTGCCGAAGAATTTGGCCGGATGCTGGCCCCGATGGGCCGCCCGAAATCCGCGCCGCGCCCGGCGGCCCCACCGCCTTCGGTTGAGACCGCCCCCGCTTCGGGTCAAGGTTCACCCGTCGGGCCGGGGTCCGCCCCACGCCCGGTCACCGCGCCCGCGCCTCGGCGCAATGTGTGGGGCCCGGTGGTTGGCATCGTCATCGTGCTCGCGTTGGCGGGCGGAGTTTTCGGGTTGATGCAAAGCGGCATCATTCAGTTGAATTTGCCCGGCGCGACGACACCCGCCCCGGCGACTTCTACCTCGGCCCCACCTGTGACACTGGCCCCCACGGATACCGCGTCCGCGCCGACCGTGGAACCCACGCAACCGCCCGCGACCCTCGCGCCCACCGACGCCCCGACCGATATTCCAACCCCCGCCTTCACCGACACCCCGGCGGCCTCGCCCACCCCGGCGCAAACGCCCATCGGCGGGTCACCGGGCCAGATTGCATTTGTCAGCGAACGCGATGGCGCGCCGCAAATCTTTGTCATGAATATTGACGGCTCGAATCAAACGCGCCTCACCAGCCTGCCCGACGGCGCATGCCAACCGGCGTGGTCGCCCGATGGCGCGAAATTGATCTTCGTCACGCCCTGCAACCGCAAGGCCGACCAATACCCGCGCGCCGCTATTTACGTGATGAACGCCGATGGCTCTGGCATCCAGCCCATCATCACCAAAGCCGGGGGCGTGTTCGACCCGGCCTGGTCCGAGCAGGGCATTGCCTTCACTTATCTCGACAGCACCACGCCACAAATTTGGCTGGTGGGCGCAAGCGGCGGCAACGGCCAGATACTCAGCGAGCCGCGCTCCAAAGACAGCCAACCCAGTTGGTCGCCGGGCGGCGAGCGACTGGTCTTTATGAACACCTCGCGCGCTGGTCAGCCCACGCTTTATTGGATGTACAAAGACGGCAACTTCGATGGGAGCAATCCCGACCAGGTGACGCGTGACCAGGTCGCCACCATGCCCGACTGGTCTTCGGCGGGCAATCTCGTGGCCTACATTCTCAATCAGCAAATCGCGGTGGTGGAATGGGATAAGGTGGGGTTCGGCTCGGTGGTCATCACCCAGCGTGGCCCCAACTCCGACCCCGACTGGTCGCCCGACGGCCAGTGGATTACTTTTGAAACCTGGCGCGATGCCGCTAATCACGATATTTACATCATGACCTCCAGCGGTGGCGCGCAAACCCGCCTCACCGACGATGTGGCACAGGATTACCAACCGGCGTGGCGGCCATGAGG
>CAYUFY010000727.1:0-1531 GCA_964443795.1 uncultured Anaerolineales bacterium
CAATCAGGCGATAGCGGCCATCGGGCTTCTGCTCCACCACCGGATACTGCGCGAGCAACGGCGACTGGCCTGTGCCCAGACTTGCGCGCAGACCTTCCAGTTCATCGGCGGCCAAGTCACTGCGCGGGTTCTGGCGGCTGGAATCGATGTCAGCTAGCGGCACACTCAGCAGGCGCGGTACGCCCGGCTCCTGTAACGGGGCCAGTTCGGTTTCGGTGAGCAGGCGTTTCGTCTTTCCGCGTGGCATCTTTTGTTTGCCGCTATTTTCTAAGCTGGCCCATCGCCGATAACCCGCCCACATATCGCCGATAAGCCGCCGATAACTTGTACGCCCGCGCGAGATTAGACGCATTGGCGATCGTCATTTGTCCGTCTATTGGTCGTGCGCTTATCTACGGTGGGGCACCAACACGGAGGCCGCGTAGCCGACGGCCTGTATGGCGGCCACAATTTGCGTCTCGGTCACTTGGCCTTCGTCGTACTCCACCTCAGCGATTTGTCGGGCGTAATAAGAGGCGGCCGATTTGACACCCGGCAAATCTTCCACCGCGCCGTCAATCGTCATGGCGCAACCGGCGCAATGCATCCCCTGAATTTGAAAGCGTTGTTTGGTCATGGCTCGCCTCACTGGCGCAACTTACTGAATGACAATCTGGCCGCCATACATGCCCATACTACAGGTGAAGTAAATCGTCCCGGGCGGCTGAGGCGGCAGTTCAATGACGGTTTCTCCGCTCGCCGGGAGAATCTCGTTCACACCCAGAGTCGGGATGGTGAAAGCGCGTGTGCAGCCATAGGTGTTGTTCGTCACCAAGCGCAGGCGAATGGGCTGGCCGCTGGGGGCGCTCAAGGAATTGGGTGAGTAGCTGGTATTGGCGACGGTGATGGTAAATTCTTCCGTCCCCTCCACTTGGGTGGACGGCGCTGGCTCGCTGGGCTGAATCAACGAACTGAGCATTTGCGAAGGCACGAGGGGCGAGCCGACCAGCTTTAACCCGCCATCGAGCGACAGCCCTCCCAGAAACAGGATCAGCAGAGCCGCAATCAATGAAAATGGTTTTTGGAATTGACCCCGAAACTGGGTGGCAAAGAAACCCAGCGCCAAAAAGGTTGGCGCTGTGCCGAGCACAAAGACAAACATGATGAGCGCGCCCAGGAATGGGTTGGCCGTGCTGATGGCCAGCGACTGCATGACCAAGGTGGTTCCGCAAGGAATAAAGACGGTCAGCAGACCGAGCAGCGCTGGCGCGAAAATTTCCTGGCTCTTGGCCTGATTGCGAATGAAGCGCGTCAGCGCCGAGGGCGGCTGGATGACGACGTAGCGGAAGATGGGGTGAACATTGAGCATGTTCAGGGCGGTGGCCACCATGAACAACCCAATCATTATTTGCATAATCGCTTGGGCCGTTGACGTGATTTGCAAGACGGAGCCCAGCGCGCCCAGCAATGCGCCCAACAGGGTATACGCCGCCAACTTGGCCGCCAGAAAGTACACCACTGGCCAGATTTTAGGGGATACCTCCACTGTGGG
>CAYUFY010000728.1:0-1523 GCA_964443795.1 uncultured Anaerolineales bacterium
CCTCCCAGGAGAGGGGTCAGGGGGTGAGGTGGTAACCCTCAACAACATCACCCACACGTTCTATCCCGAACACGGTATGCACGGCATTTGGAACAACTACGTCAACCTGCGTGCGATGCTGGAGCGTTTCAAAATTGCGCCAGAAGTGATGCTCACCGAAGAAGAAGAGTGGATCCACGCCGAGGGCGAGCGCGTTTTGCGCGCTGAGGTGGGGAGCGCCATTCACAACTCCATTGTCCCGCCGCCGTTTCATTATTTCAACATGTTCACGCGCGGCAGTTTCCTGCGGATGCTCGGCGCGCGGGATTGGGTGGCCTTGTTGGCGGTGTGGCGCAGTCTGGTGTTGTCACTGGCGCTCGACCCGTTTGCGCGCCATCTCTCGCTCCGCGATGAACCGCTCGCCGAATTTCTGCGCGGCTGGTCGCCGCGTTTGCGCGCGTTATTTGTGGGCCTCGCCCGCAGTGGCCTCGCCATTGATGCGGATAAGATTACAACGGCCTCCTTCATCGCCTGCCTGCGCTTTTACACGCTTCTGCAACGCGAAGCCTTGCGCTTCGTCTACTTCTTCACCGACTGCGGCACGGCGTTGATTCAACCGCTGATTGATACCCTGGCCACCCGCGACGGTGAATTGCTGTTGGGCATCACGGCTACTCGCTTGGAGGCGGGGGACAGGCAACAGGGGCTGGAACCCCCCGCCTCCTGGATCGTCACCGCCGACACCCCGCGCGGGCCGCGCGCCTTTCACGCCAGCCACGTCATCCTCGCGGTGGATGCGCCCGCCGCGCAACGCCTGCTGTGCGAGAGTCCATCCACCGCCCCCATCGCCAATGGCTTACGCTGGCCCACCGGCCTGCCCGATGGCATTGTGCGCCTGTGGTTTAACGCCCAACCCAACCCCGGCCCCGAAGGCGGCATCTTCACCGGCGACTTCATCGTAGACAACTTCTTCTGGCTCCATCGCATCCGCCCCGAATACGCCGCCTGGGCCCGCGCCACCGGCGGCAGTTACCTCGAAATGCACGTCTACCGCTCCCCCGAATTTCTCGCTCAGCCCGATGCGCTCATCCTCACCCGCGCCATCACCGACATCTACCGCGCCTTCCCCGAATTGCGCGGGCATGTCATCCATCAAGTTTTCCAGCGCAACGCCGCCACCCAAACATGCCTACTCATTGACACACCCGAACACTGGCTCGGCGTACAAACCCCGTGGCCCAACCTGTGGGCCTGCGGCGATTGGGTGAACGGCGAGTGGCCTGCGCTCAACATGGAGCGCGCCACCGTGAGCGGCATCGAAGCCGCCAATCACGTCCTCCGCACCCTCGGCCTCGAAGAATTTCCTCTCGCTTCCTATCCCCCACCCGAATGGCTCGCCGGGAAAATCCAAGACTGGCTCCTCGCTGGCCGCGCGTGGGTAAAGGGAAGGAAAAAAACTTAACCCGATGCTTTATCGCCTCGCCCTCGCCGTCCTGTATCTCGCGGCGTGTACCCCCGTCCCCCGGGCTACAACCTCCCCCCCC
>CAYUFY010000729.1:0-1521 GCA_964443795.1 uncultured Anaerolineales bacterium
AGCCCCCCGCCAGTGTCACCCCCATTGTCGCGCCCAGCCTCACTGTAGTGCTCCCGACTCTCACCCGCACCGAAGACTTCGTGCCGAGTCCCACGCCCGTGCCGCTCGACACCGCCACCCTCGCGCCCACGCCCATCCCCACGCTTGAACCCGGCACCGCGCGGGTCGCCGCCGATGGCGAGGGCCTGCGTCTGCGGCAAACGCCGGGCACCGCCGGGGTTATTCTCAATCTGCTCACCGCCCTCACGCCTCTACAACTCATCGGGCGGACAGGCGACGATGTGTGGGCGCAAGTTTACACGCCGCTCGGCGCGGGCTGGGTGATGGCACAATGGGTGGAGACGGACCAAAATCTCGCGGCCTTGCCTGTGACAGGCCTCGCGGAGAATGCATCCCCGACGAACCCGCCCCCCACCGCCACTCCGCGCCCCACGGCGACCTTGCGCCCCAACGCGCCCACGGCCACCCAGGCGATTCTTGTCCCCACCAACACCGCCCCGCCCGGCGCGACGCCCCTCCCCCCTACGGTCACTGCCACCCGCGCGCCAGCCATCATCCCCACCAGCACGCTCTCGCCCAATCCAGTTAACCTCCCGCCGCCCGCATACCCCTATCTTTCGGGCGTGACCCAACGGACGCGGCAAATTTATTTGGCCGGGCGCGCGCAGGGCAACCGCGCCAACGTCTTCTCCAAAGTCGGCGACAGCATCACCGTCGCGCCGGATTTCCTCACCCCCATCGGGCTGGGGCAAACCATCTTGCACGGGTACACCGCGCTGGCCCCGGTCATCCAATACTTCAGCGGGGCCACCGCCTACGATGCCAACTCGTTTGCCAATCACTCGTTCGCCGCCGCCAACGGCTGGAGCGCGTGGACGACGCTGGATATCAACTACGCCAATCAATCGGTGTGCGTGCCCGGCGAAGCGCCCCTGCGCTGTGAATACCGCGTGGTCAAACCCGCCATCGCGCTCATCATGGTCGGCACCAACGATGCGGTGAACAGCACCACCGACGCCTTCCGCGCCAACCTGAGCAACATCGTGCAGACTTCGATTGATATGGGAGTCATCCCGGTCATCAGCACCATCCCCGACCGCTACTTAAATGACATCCCCCCCGAGCGGGTGTTTGATTACAACGCGGTGATTGTGGATGTGGCGCATATTTACGAAGTGCCCCTGTGGGATTACTGGGCCTCCCTACAAAGCCTGCCCCAACACGGCATCGGCGACACCGTGCATCCCTCGCCCGCACCCAACGGCAACTCCGCCGACTTCAGCAATGAAAACCTGCAATACGGCTACCCGGTGCGGAATTTGGGCGCGTTGTTTATTTTGGATTATTTGTGGCGCAACATTATCGCGCAGGGATAGATTACGGCAAACTATATTCCGAATCATTGAAAATATGCGTCTTCACTCCTATTCCACTTGTGCTTATTTTTAAATCATAGTAATCCGGGTTGAGACCTGGCACAAATTCATATACTGAATCATATCCCCAACTAACCCAAGAAAG
>CAYUFY010000730.1:0-1506 GCA_964443795.1 uncultured Anaerolineales bacterium
AACATACACAGTCCGCCGGTATCGTCTTTGCTCAGGACGATGGTTAGGCAGCGGGCGCAGTAGCCTGCGGCCGCTCGGGGCACACGCCGAGGTGCTTCGTCAGCGCCCGCGCTTTGAACGTCTTGCCGCAGTGCGGACAGGCGGCGCTGGTTCCATCCGAGCCGCGCGGCCGTCGCTTTTGGGGTTGTGGCCTTCACTTTACTTTGCCCAGGGGCCGCGCGGGCTGGTGCGTGGCGGCGCGCTGGCTACCAATGCGGACGCTCTTGCCGCCGCGCTTGTTGATGCCGCGCGGGTTGGCTTCGGCGTTGGCTTGGCCCAGGGCGGCGCGGATTTTGTCTTGCAGTTCCGTGGCGTCTACCAGGGCGGCGCGCGCCTCGGGTTCGGCGATGGTGCGATTGGGGGTGACGGTGGGGGTGGGGAATGTAGACATGGCGTTTTACCGGGTGACAATCAGGGCCACGGTGCCCACCACGGCGACGATGGCGCAGACCAGCCCAACGGGCGTGGCAATGTGGGCAATGAAGGCGGGGATTTCGCGCATGGGCAGCGCGCCGGTGGAGATGTCGCGGGTAACGTTTTTGAGTTCGGTAAACATGGCGGGCTCCTAGTTTTTGATGATGACGATGGGGGTGGTGCCGCTGGCGGCGCTGGCGCGCAGGGCTTGCATGGCGGCGAGGACGACGCGCATATCCACCTGCTGGCCGGTGACGCTGGTTTCAATGCCGTTTTCGCAGAGGATCCAAACGCCTGCACGCGAGTGGAGCGTGTAGCGCGGGGCCTGGGGCTGCTGCTGGGCGGTGCTGGTGGGAAGATTGGTATTCATGGGGTGGGCCTTATTGGATTTTGCTATCCACCGGTTCGGCGGGGTCGAAGTCTTTGAACGTGACCAAGCGGGCGTACAGGTTGTTGCCCGCGTCATCCTTGCCAACGGCGCGTGAGAACCAAACGGCTTTGCCAAACTTGCCGCTGCCGCTGCGCCGGGTGAAGTGGTTGCCGTTCCAGGTGACGGCGCTCGCACCGTGCTTGTCGCGCTCAACCACTTCCGCGCCGATGGCGGCCCAGTCCATCGTTTTATATTCGGTGATCTTGCGCTTTAGGTTGGGCGCGCTGGGGGCGGAGTAGCGGGCGATGGCTTCTAGGGCTTCGGCGATGCGGTTGAGGGTGGCGGTTTGCGCGCCGAGGATTTGGATGAAGGTGGGGTCGGAGAATGTCGCGGGTGGAACCCGCTCGGCACATTGGGCGGAAGGCGGCGCGGCTACAAGCCGCTCGGCACTGTGTTCGGCGATTGGCGCATCTTCTTCGGCAGTCGCGGCTACAAGCCGCTCGGCACCGTGGTCGGCAACAGGCTCGTCGGCGGCCTTGCGGTCGGCGCGGGCGCAGAGGGCTTTGAATGTTGCGTCGAGGTCTTTGTCGGCGGTGGAGAGGTTCTCGGCCCGGATGGCGTTGTAGATGTGGCTCATGTTGGGGCCGCCGCCGGGGAGGGCGTAGGCGGGATAGTCGCGGGCG
>CAYUFY010000731.1:0-1500 GCA_964443795.1 uncultured Anaerolineales bacterium
CGGTTTTCGCAACATCCTTCACCTCACCCATTCGCGCCCGATCACCTCACCCAACGGGAGGCCGATTTGCTGGAATTAATGGTTAAAGGCCTGTCGAACAAGGAAATTGCGCTGACGCTCTCGCTCAGTGAGAACACCGTCAAGTATCATGTCAAGCACATCCTGCAAAAGCTGGGCGTGCAAAACCGCACCGAGGCCGCCGTGCAGGCGCTGAAGATTGGTTTATTGAAGGATAACGTGCAGATTTAGGTGCGGGTCTATGCTCAGCCAGAAGCTTAAGCCGCTTATCCGCCTGGGGGTCATTGGTCAGCGGCTGGCGCGTTGGTTGGCAGGGAATCTGCGCGCCAAAGTCACGCTTAGCATTGTCCTGCCGTTGGTCGTGGTCCTCGGTGTTTTCACTTTCATCGAATACACCCGGCATCGCGAAGCCACGCTCACCAATCTCTCGTTTGTGGCCGCGCAAACGGCGCAAGTGGTGGAAAACAGCCTGCAACACGAAATGCTCTCGCACAATTTGGAGGGGGTGCAACACATGCTCGATGGCGTGGCGCAGGATGAAAAAATTCGCGCCATCTATTTACTCAACACCGATGGTGAAGTGGTGTTCGCACCGGAAGAAAAAAATGTGGGGGAACAACTCGACAACCACGACCCCACCTGCCAGCCCTGCCACAAACTCCCCGCCGCCGAGCGCCCCAGCAGTATTGTGGTGACCTTGCCCGATGGGCAACAAATTTTTCGAAGCATGGACCCGCTGGAAAATCAGGTCGCCTGTCACAAATGCCACGACGCCGATGAACGCCTGACCGGTGTTCTGCTCACCGATATTTGGGTGGCGCCGTTTGAAGCCAAGCTCCAAAACGATTTGCTCGAAAATCTATGGTGGTGGGCGGGCACCATTCTGGTCACGGTCATCGTCGCCAATGTTGTCACCCAACGCTTGGTCGTCAGTCGACTCGAACAAGTGGCGCGCTCGCTCACCCGCTTTGGACAGGGCCAGCGCGATGTCCAGTTACCCGATGAAGGCGCGGATGAGATTGGGCAGTTGGCCACCGCCTTCAATGACATGAGCCAGCGCCTGCTGACCGAAGAAACCCAAACCCAAGCGCTCACCCAAAATTTGCGCGACCTCGCCACCGAGCGGCAGGAACTGCTCAAGGGCCTCATCAGCGCGCAAGAAGAAGAACGCCGCCGCGTCGCGCGCGACCTGCACGATGGCTTGGGGCAAGACCTGGCCGGATTGGCGTTTGGGTTGGAAGCCGTGGAGCGGTTGGGCGACTCGCATCCGGAACAGGCCCGCGCGCACATCCATGAACTGCGCGCCCACATCGCCGAGACCACCAACCGGGTGTACGACATGATTCTGGCTTTGCGCCCGTCGTTGCTGGATGACCTCGGCCTCGCGCCCGCTTTGCACGCCCATGCCGAGCGTACGCTCAAAGACACCGGCATTCAGTTCAAGTTGGACGCGCACAACCTCACCCGCCGCCTCCCGCCGGA